>NZ_JBMDII010000001.1:0-326108 GCF_057808605.1 Comamonas sp. FG99 | reverse complement strand
CCCCCCCCCCCCCCCCCCCCCCCCCCCCCCCCCCCCCCCCCCGGCGCCGGTCGACGAAATGCTGCCGCCCAACAAGCTGCTGGCCTTCGGGCTGCAGCATGTGCTGGTGATGTATGCCGGCGCGATCGCCGTGCCCATCCTGATCGGCGGCGCCGCCAGGCTCACGACGGAGCAGATCGCGCTGTTGATCAGTGCCGACCTGTTCGTCTGCGGGCTGGCCTCGCTGATCCAGGCGGTGGGCGTATGGAAATTCGGCATCCGCCTGCCGCTGATGATGGGCGTGACCTTTGCCGCGGTGCCGCCCATGCTGGTGATGGTGGCGAATCCGGAGGTGGGCCTGCTGGGCATGTTCGGCTCCATCATCGTGGCCGGCGCGGCCACCATGCTGCTGGCGCCGCTGGTCGGGCGCATGGTGCGCTTCTTCCCGCCGGTGGTCACCGGCACGGTCATCACGGTGACCGGGCTCAACCTGATCCCGGTCGGCGTCAACTGGGTGGCGGGGCGCGGGCCGGCGGCCGGCGACCCGGCCAATCTCTTCATCAGCCTGGTGGTGCTGCTGACCATCGTGGTCATCACCAAGCACGCGCGCGGCTTCCTGCGCAACGTGGCGGTGCTGCTGGGCATAGGCGTGGGCTTCGCGCTGGCGGCCGCCATGGGCAAGGTGGATTTCGGCCGGGTCGCGGGCATGCCCTGGTTCGAGCTGGTCGAGCCGCTGCACTTCGGCCTGCCGAGCTTTCACCTCGGCTCGGTGATGGCGCTGGTCATCATCATGGTGGTGGTGATGGTGGAGACCACCGGCATGATGCTGGCGGTGGCCGAGATGGTGGGCAGGAAGGTCGATGCCGGCGACATCACGCGCGGCCTGCGCGTCGACGGGCTGGCCACCATGATCGGCGGCGTGTTCAACACCTTCCCCTATGTCACCTACTCGCAGAACGTGGGGCTGGTCGGCGTGACCGGCGTCAAGAGCCGCTGGGTCTGCGCCACCGCCGGCGGCATCATGGTCGTGCTGGCGCTGTTTCCCAAGCTCTCGACGGTGTTCGCGCTGATTCCGCAGTCGGTGCTGGGCGGGGCCGGCATCGTGATGTTCGGCATGGTGGTGGCCACCGGCATCAAGGTGCTGGCGGGCGTCAACTACCGCGACTCGGGCGGATCGCGCAACAACCTGTTCATCGTGGCCGTCAGCGTGGTGGTGGGCATGATGCCGCTGGTCAATGCCCAATTGTTCAGCCGCATGCCGCAGTGGCTGTCGGCCTTCACGCACAGCGGCATCGTGCTGGCGGCGCTGACCGCGCTGCTGCTGAACCTGTACCTGAACGGCCAGCAGCGCAAGGCGGCCACGGGCGCCGATGCGCGCCCGGCGCAGGCCTAGGATTCGTGTGAACCGGCCCTATTCCTTCTTGCGCAGCTTGGCCACCTGCGCCGCATCCACCGCGCCGGCCTGGTTGCCCCAGCTGGCGCGCACGAAGCTGGCCACGTCGGCCACCTGCGCATCGGACAGGCGCCAGCCGAAGGCCGGCATGGTGAAGGTCGAGGGCCGCGTGGCGGTGGCCGGCACCCGGTGGCCGTTCAGGATGATGGCCAGCAGGTTGTGCGCATCCGCCGAAAGCACGGCGCTGTTGCCGGCCAGCGCCGGGAATACCTCCTGGTAGCCCTTGCCGTCGCTGCGGTGGCAGGCGGCGCAGTTGTCCAGGTACAGCGCCGCGCCGCGCTGGCGGTCGTCGCCCTGCCACAGCGCCTCGGCCGCAGCGGCGTCGTAGGCGCGGGCGGGCGCAGCGGCGCCATCGGCGGGCAGGGCCTTGAGGTAGGCAGCGATGGCGCGCAGGTCGCCATCCGCCATGTGCTGCGTGCTGTGGCTGACCACCTCGGCCATGCCGCCGAACACGGCGGTGTGCGGGTTGCGGCCGGTCTTGAGCAGGGCCGCGATGTCCTGCTCGCTCCAGGGCGCCAGGCCGTCGCTGCCGCCTGGGCGCAGGTTCTTGGCGATCCAGCCGTCCATGGCCGCGCCGCCGGCGAGGAACTGCGCGTCGGCCGCAGTGAGGCCTTTTTCCTGCATGGTGATGGCGCGCGGCGTGTGGCAGGTGCCGCAGTGGCCCAGGCCTTCGACCAGGTAGGCGCCGCGGGCCTGCAGCTCGGCCTTGGGCGCGCCGCTGGCGGCCATCGCGGGGGCCTGCTTGAGCTGCACCTTGGCCGCATCGGGCGCGAACAGGCCGCGCCAGATGGCCAGCGGCCAGCGCATGGACAGCGGCCAGGGAATGCCGTTGGCCGGCACCGCGTGCTCCACCGGCGGCAGGCTCTGGAAGTAGGCGAACAGGTCCTGCATGTCCTGCTCGCTGACGCGCGCGTACGAAGGGTAGGGCATGGCCGGGTAGAGGCTGCCCTTGCCCTTGGCCACGCCATGGCGCACGGCCTGGTCGAAGTCCGCGAAGCTGTAGCCGCCGATGCCGGTCTTGGCATCGGGCGTGATGTTAGAGCTGTAGATGGTGCCGATGGGCGAGGGCATGGCCAGCCCGCCGGCGAACGGCTGGCCGCCGGGTGCGGTGTGGCAGGCCACGCAGTCGCCTGCGCGGGCGAGGTAGGCGCCGCGGCTCACCGCATCGCTGGCGGGCTGCGGCGCCGATGCGGGCTGCGCGTGCGGCGCCGCAGTCACCATGGGCTGCGGATCGCTGCGCGCAGCCGTTGCGGCGGTTGCCGGCGCGCCGTCCTTCTGGGCATAGGCCAGGCCGGCGGCTCCGGCCAGCAGGGTCAGGCTGGCGGCCAGCGTGAGGGGCAGGACGCGCAATGGCTTGGGTGTCTTCATGGGCGTGCTCCTCATGCCTTGATCAGTGCGCCGGGGCTCTTGAGGTATTGCTCGCGGATCGCGCGCGCCGACCAGTAGGCCAGCGCGGCGACCAGGCCGGTGGGGTTGTAGCCCAGGCCCTGCGGGAAGGCCGATGCGCCGAGCACGAAGACGTTGTGCACGTCCCAGGACTGCAGGTAGCGGTTGAGCGCGCTGGTGGCCGGGTCGGTACCCATGATGGCGCCGCCGTTCAGGTGCGTGGTCTGGTAGCTGCTGGTGTCGAAGCGCGTGCCTTCCTGCTTGCCATAGATACCCATGGCCTTGCCGCCCATGGCCTTGGCGAGCACGCCCATCTTCTGTTGCATGAACTGGTTCATGCGGATGTCGTTGGGCTGCCAGTCGAAGGTCATGCGCAAGAGCGGATTGCCATAGGCGTCCTTGTAGGTCGGGTCCAGGCTCAGGTAGTTGGCGCGGTAGCTCTGGTGGGCACCATGCGCGTCCATCGAGACATGGTGGGCGTAGTACTCGGCCGTGGCGGCCTTCCAGGCGCCGCCCCAGCCGGGCGTGCCCGGCGGTGTGACCGAGGCGGCAATCGGCTTGGTGCCGGCCTGGTTGACCCAGAATGGCGAGCCGCCCACGAAGCCGTGCGGGCCGTGGTCGAAGTTGTCGGCGTTGAAGTCGTCCAGCGCGATGCCGTTGCCGCCCGCGCCGATGAAGGTGTTGGTGTGGTGTTGACTCTTGTCGAAGAAGACCTTGATGGTGGCCATGTTCTGGAACGCGAAGTTGCGGCCCACCACGCCGGTGTTGCTCACCGGGTCGTAGGGCTTGCCTATGCCCGACAGCAGCAGCATGCGCACGTTGTTGAACTGGAAGCTGCACACGGCCACGATGTCGGCGGGCTGGAACACCTGCTGGCCCGAGGCATCCACATAGGTCACGCCGGTGGCGGTCTTGCCGTCTTCGGCCAGGTTGATGCGCGTGGCCTGGCACAGGGTGCGCAGCTCGAAGCGCGGGTCCATGCGCAGCGCGGGCAGGATGTTCACGTTCGGCGAGGCCTTGGAGTACATGTAGCAGGCATAGCCGCTGCAAAAGCCGCAGAAGTTGCATGGCCCCATCTGCGCGCCGTAGGGGTTGGTGTAGGGCCCCGAGGTGTTGGCCGAAGGCATGTTGTAGGGGTGGTAGCCCACGGCTTCGGCGGCCTTGGCGAACAGCATGGCCGAGACCGAGTTCTTCTGCGCGGGCAGCGGAAAGTCGCTGGAGCGGTCCGGCGCGAAGGGATTGCCGCCCTTGCCCTCGCCGACCTTGGCGCCCTTGACCGTCCAGGCCGTGCCCGAGGTGCCGAACACCTTCTCGGCAAAGTCGAAGTGCGGCTCCAGTTCCTCATAGCTCACGCCGAAGTCCTGGATGCTCATGCCCTCGGGAATGAACTGCCTGCCGTAGCGCTCCTCATAGTGGCTGCGCAGGCGCAGCTCCACCGGATCGACCCGGAAATGCACGCCCGACCAGTGCAGGCCCGCGCCGCCCACGCCGGTGCCGGGCAGGAAGGCGCCGAGCTGGCGGTTGGGCAGCGCCACGTCGCTCTCGGTGTGGCGGATGGTGACGGTTTCCTTGGAGACGTCGACGAACAGCTTCTTGCGCGAGTTGTAGGTCAGCTCGTCCATGGTCTGCGGGTACACGCCATCGGGGTCGGTGTCGCGCGCCGGGCCGCGCTCCAGCGCCACCACGTTCAGGCCGGCCTCGGTCAGTTCCTTGGCCATGATGGCGCCCGTCCAGCCGAAGCCGATGACCACCACGTCGGTTTTCTTCATGGTCTTTGCCATCTCGCCTTACCCCCGTTGGCCCTGGATCGACACGGGCGGCAGCGGGTACTTCTCGTCGCGCTCCACCCAGTCCATGAAATCGGCGCGCGCGCCGGGAAAGCCGATCAGCTTCCAGCCCGCCATGCCCTTGTTGCCGCCGTGCAGCGGGTCGCTGAAGAAGCCCTCGCGGGTATTGGTCCAGAGCATCGAGAAGAAGGTCCGGGACGGCGGGCCGTCAAAGCCGTCGATGCCGTGCTCCAGGGCCGACAAGGCCTTGTCCTGCTCGGCGGCGGAGAGTTCGGCAAACTTCTTGCCGAGCGTGTTTTCGCTCCACCGGTCGGCGGCGGCGATGCCCAGGCGGTAGACCTCGCGCGGGCTGAGCTTGAGCTGGTAGCCCATCTCGGGCGCGGCATCGGGCTGGAACGGCCCCTGCATGTACCAGAGGCTGCCGGCCGCGTAGGCGGTGCCCATCTGGCGGTCGATGAATTCGGGCACGCCGGCCTCCAGCGCGCCGGGGCCCAGCTCGTCCTGCGGAATCAGCCGCGCCACCGCCGACTGCAGGAAGCGGTATTCCTCGGCGCTGAAGAAGCTGGGCTGGTATTGCGCCGCGGCATCCGCCGCGGTGTTCACCGCCGGGCCGGGAACTGCGGGCAGGTGGTCGCGCGTGGCGACGACGGCTGCGCCGCCGCCGGCGGCGGCCAGGGTGGCAACGGGGATCAATGGCAGCGAGCGGCGAAAGAACGCGCGGCGGCCCGGGTTCCGCATCGAGTGGTCTTGATTCATGGCGGCGTGGGTGGTTGGGCGGGATGCTGGCGATAGTGCCGGCAGCGGACTGCAGGCACCGTGAAAGGTATGCCCGCCTACTTGTAGGAGAGCGGCTTGAGATCGCCGCCCCCGGTTGGCATGGCCTAGATTCTAGGGTTTTGGATAGCGCTATCCAATGTGTGCGCCTGCAAAACCCTAGCGAATGAGTCGGGCGTGTCTGGGGTTTACCGCAGGTATGGAAGCTGGGTTTTTGCCCGTCTTCTTGGTTAAACTGGAGAAAATCGAGACTAATGTCTCGACATCAACCAATAAGCAGAGGGTTTTATGAACGCGGAAGCCGATGGAAAACTGGTCAGCGCGCTGGTGCGCGGCGTGTCCATTCTTCGCTGCTTTTCCAACAAATGCCAGGAGCTCAGCGGCAAGGAGCTGATGGAGATGACCGGCCTGCCCAAGCCCACACTGTTTCGGCTGACCGAAACCCTGTGCGAGCTGGGGCTGCTGCGCTATTCGGAGCGGCTGTCCAAATACGTGCCCGGCATAGCCCTGCTCAATCTCTCGTCGCCGGTGCTGGCGCGCATGGCGCTGCGCCAGTTCGCGCGGCCGCAGATGCAGGCGCTGGCGGATTTTACCGAAGGGCAGGTGCAGCTGGCGGTCGGCTTCAGGCGCGAGCTGTGCCTGGTGGAGCAGGCCAACAGCCTGGGCAACCCGATCTTCCGTCCCGAGGTGGGGGTGCGCGCCTCGCTGTCGCGCACGGCCTCGGGCCGGGCCTATCTGCTCGGGCTGCCGCGCGAGGAGCGCGAGGCCTACCTGCACGACCTGCGCCTGTCGGACCCGCAGCGCGCCGAGCTGCTGGAGCAGCGCCTGCAGGATGCGCGCCGCGACATCGCCGACCACGGCTTTTGCCGCAGCCATGGCGACCTGCACCGCGAGCTGCAGTCGATCGCGGTGTGCATGTCGCAGCCGCTCGATGGCGAGCTGTGGGTGTTCGCGCTCACCCTGCCCGTCTACAGCCCGCTGTGCAGCAAGCTCGAGACCGAGGTCGGCCCGCGCCTGCTGACGCTGGTGCGCTCGGCCGAGAGCGTGCTCGGTTCAGCGGGCCTGTCATGAAGCGCCCCCGGTGCGGGGCGGTGCTCGCCAGTTTCTGCGGTGTGGATGACTCGCCGTGCCATGGGTAACTCAAGGAGAGAAGATATGAAGGTATTGGAGACGGTCCGGGTGTTGGAGATCGGTGGCCTGGGCCCCGGCCCGTTCTGCGCCATGCATCTGGCCGATCTGGGCGCTGATGTGATCTCGGTGGTGCGCGAGGCCAAGGATGCCGCGCCCACCGGCAGCATACTGAACCGCGGCAAGCGCTCGGTGTTCGCCGACCTCAAGACCGAGGAGGGCCGGCAGCTGGTGCTGGCGCTGGTGGCCGATGCCGATGTGCTGATCGAGGGCATGCGCCCCGGCGTGATGGAGCGCCTGGGCCTGGGCCCCGAGGAATGCCTGCGCATCAACCCGCGCCTGGTCTACGGCCGCATGACCGGCTGGGGCCAGGACGGCCCGCTCAGCAGCCGCGCCGGCCATGACACCAACTATGCGGCGCTGTCGGGCGCGCTGTGGGGCAGCAGCCCGGCCGATGCGCGGCCGGTGTCGCCGTTCGCGGTGCTGGGCGACATCGGCGGCGGCGCGCTGTACCTGATGACCGGGCTGCTGTCGGGCATCGTGCAGGCGCGCGCCACCGGCAAGGGCACGGTGGTGGATGCGGCCATCGTCGATGGCGCGGCCCACATGCTGAACCTGATGCTCAGCGCCCGCCAGCGCGGCGTGGTGGCGGACGAGCGCGGCAAGAGCATGTACGACAGCTCGCCGTTCTACGACACCTATGTCTGCGCCGACGGCCACCACATCACTATCGGCGCGATCGAGCCGCAGTTCTATGCGCTGCTGCTGGCCACGCTGGGCCTGCAGGCCGACCCCGGCTTCGCCAGCCCGCAGTGGGACCAGGCCGCCTGGCCCGCGCGCCGCGCACGGCTGGCGGCGCTGTTCCTGTCGCAGCCGCGCGCCCACTGGCAGGCGCTGCTGGAGCCCACCGACGTGTGCTTCGGCGCGGTGCTCAGCCCGGTCGAGGCGGCGCAGCACCCGCACATGCAGGCCCGCGGCGTATACACCGAACACCAGGGGGCGCTGCAGACCGCGCCGGCGCCGCGCTTCGGCGGCGCGGCCTATGCGCCCGGCGAGCTGTGCGCGTCCGGTGCGCACACGCAGCAGGTGATGGAGCGGCTGGCGCAGGCCGGGGCGGCGGCGGTGTGGCGGGCGCCCGCCCGCAACAGCTAAGCAGCGCTTAGCACTTGTGCCTCTGCGCCAGCTTACGCGGGCGGGGCGGCCGGCCTTAGCATCGTGTTCCTACCACCGATGCACCAAGACCCCATGAGCAGCAGCGCAGCCACACTCCAGTCTCCCCCGCTTCCCCAGCCCGAAAAAGAGTACCTGCAGTTTCTGGCGCGGGGCGAATTCCGCATCCAGCGCTCGCGCAGCACCGGCCGCCACGTGTTCTACCCCCGGGTGGCCGCGCCGGCCACCGGCGAAACCGACCTCGAATGGGTGGCGCCCAGCGGGCGCGGCACCGTCCACGCGGTGACGGTGATCAACCAGAAGCCCCCGGCCGAGCCCTACAACGTGGTGCTGGTCGATCTGGAAGAGGGTCCGCGCCTGCTGTCGCGGGTGGATGGCATCGCGCCGCAGCAGGTGCGCATCGGCATGGCGGTGCAGGCGAAGGTGATCGAAGAGGGCGGCAAGCCCCTCGTCGTGTTCACGCCCATCCAATAACCATCAGGAGCCAGCATGTCTGTTGACCGTTTTCCCCGGGGCAAGACGGCCGTTGTCGCGGCCAGCACCTATGGCATGGGCGAGGCGCCCGGCTACAGCTCGATGGACCTGGCCACCGCGGCCAGCCTGCAGGCGCTGGCCCAGGTGGGCCTGAAGCCGTCCGATGTCGACGGCCTGTTCATCGGCCTGCCCGACGACTTCCTCTCCGGCCTGGGCTTTGCCGAGTACCTGGGCATACAGCCGCGCATCACCGAGAACAACCGCACCGGCGGCTCGGCCTTCCTCACCCATGTGATGTGGGCGGCGCTGGCCATCGAGGCCGGCCAGTGCGAGGTGGCGCTGATCGCCTACGGCAGCAACCAGCGCAGCGCCGAGGGCAAGCTGGTGTCGTCGATCAAGCAGTCGGCCTACGACGCGCCCTACCGGCTGATCCGCCCCGCCGGCGCCTATGCGCTGGCCGCATCGCGCTACATGCACGAGTACGGGCTCACGCGCGAGCAGCTCGGCGAGGTGGCGCTGGCCGCGCGCGGCTGGGCGCAGCTCAACCCCGATGCCTATATGCGCGAGCCGCTCTCCATGGAAGAGTACCTGGCCTCGCGCATGGTGGCCTCGCCGCTGTCGGTGCGCGACTGCTGCCTGGTGACGGACGGCGCCGCCGCCATCGTGATGGTGAGCGCCGCGCGCGCCAAGGACCTGGCGGCCCGCCCGGTCTACGTGCTGGGCGCGGCCGCGGCCACCGACCACCGCGACATCACCGCCATGCCCGATCTGACGCGCACCAGCGCGGTCGACTCGGGCGCGCGCGCCTTCGCGCAGGCGGGCATGAAACCCGCTGACGTGGATGTGCTCGAGCTGTACGACGCCTTCACCATCAACACGCTGCTGTTCCTCGAAGACCTGGGCTTTTGCGGCAAGGGCGAGGCTGGCGCCTTCGTGCAGGGCGGGCGCATCGCGCCGGGCGGCGAGCTGCCGGTCAACACCAATGGCGGCGGCCTGTCGTGCGTGCATCCGGGCATGTATGGCCTGTTCACGCTGGTCGAGGCCACGCAGCAGCTGATGGGCCAGGCCGGCGCGCGCCAGGTGCCCGGCGCCGAGGTGGCGCTGGCGCATGGCAACGGCGTGGAGCTGTCGAGCCAGGCCACGGTGATCCTGGGCACGGAAGCCACGCTATGAGCGCGCGCTGGGCTGCGCTGCGCCCGGCGCTGCCCATCCTGGCCGGCGCCTCGCTGATGCTCAGCCTGGCCATGGGGCTGCGCCAGAGTTTAGGCATCTTCATGCCGCCGCTCACGCGCGAGCTGGGCATGTCGGTGAGCGAATTCACCATCGCCATCTCGGTGCAGAACCTGACCTGGGGCGTGCTCCAGCCCTTTGCCGGCGCGCTGGCCGTGCGGCTGGGCTACCGCCCGCTGATGCTGCTCGGCTCGATCATCTATGTCCTCGGCCTGGCCTTGCTGGCAACGGCGCAGGGCATGCTCGGCGTGGTGCTGGGCGCGGGGCTGCTGATCGGCGTGGCGCTGGCCGCCACCGGCAGCGCGGTGGCCATGGCGGTCGCGGCGCAGACCGTGTCGCCGGCATCGCGCAGCATGGTGCTGGGCATCGTTTCGGCGGCGGGCTCCACCGGCGCATTGCTGGCCGCGCCCATCGGCCAGGCCGCGAGCATGGCCTGGGATTGGCGCGCGGGCGCGGCCGCCTTCGTGCTGCTGGCGCTGGCCATGCTGCCCGCGGCCTGGGTGGCCGGCCGGGTGGACCGCGCGCCGGCGCGCAGCATCGCCGGCGAAGCAGCCACCAGCGCCCGCCAGGCGCTGGGCGCCGCGCTGCGGCAGATGCGCTTCGTGGTGATGGTGCTGGCCTATTTCGTCTGCGGCATGCAGCTGGTGTTCCTCACCACGCACCTGCCGGCCTACCTCGACCTGTGCGGCATGGACCCGATGCTGTCGGCCCAGGCGCTGGCGCTGATCGGCGGCTTCAACATCCTCGGCAGCCTGTGCTTCGGCTGGGCCGGCGGCCGCTACAACAAGCAGGCGCTGCTGGGTGCGATCTACATCCTGCGCTCGCTGATGTTCGTCTGGTATTTCGGCAGCCAGCCCACGCCGGCCAGCACCTTGGTGTTCGCGGCGGCCATGGGTTTTCTCTGGCTGGGCGTGGTGCCGCTGGTGTCGGGCTGGATCGCCCAGACCTTCGGCCTGCGCTGGCAGGCCATGCTGGCCGGGGTGGCGTTCTGCTGCCACCAGCTGGGCAGCTTCTTCGGCGCCTTCGGCGGCGGCCTGGCCTACGACCTGCTGGGCAGCTATTCGCTGGCCTGGCAGGTGGGCGCGGGCGTGGGCATCGCCGCGGGCTGCGCGCAGCTGGCGTTTGCGCTGTACTCGCGGCCTACGCCGCCGGCTTCTCCATCCTGCCCTGCATGAAGTAGTGCGCATGCCGCCGGATCAGCGTGGCGAGCAGCTCGGCGGCGGGAGACAGCGGGTAGTCCGCCCGGTGGAACATGCTGATCGGGTAGGCCGGCAGCTGCTCGCGCACCGGGATCTGCTCCAGAAAGGGCTGCAGCCAGCGCGAATGGATGAACTCCTGCGGCAGCGCGCAGACCAGGTCGGACTCCATCATCAGCGTCTGCACCACCGACAGCGACGACGACTGCACCTGGATGCGCGGCGGCGCCAGCCCGGGGTGGTTGGCGAACAGGTCGAGGATGGCGGCGCCCGGGCCCTGCGAGGCCGGGCCGCTGAGTATCCACTCGGCATGCTGCAGCTCGCGCAGCGACCGGGCCTGGGCCAGCGGGCTGCCGCGGCGCACGGCCAGCACCAGGTTGTTCTCGAACAGCACCTCCACCGCGAAATCCGCGCCTATGCCGCTGGCGGGCAGCGGGCCCACGGCGAACTCCATCTCGCCCGAGCGGATCAGCGGCATGTGGTCGCGGTACAGGCCGCCGACGATGTTGAGGCTGACCTGCGGCATCAGCCGCCGGAAATCCGCCACCGCATGCGGGATCAGCGTGGTGGTGGGCGTGGCCGAGGTGCCGAAGTACAGCATGCCCCGGCTGTCGCCGCGCATGTGGGCCAGCTCGTCGACGGATTTCTGCACCTCGCGGGCGATGGCCCGCGCGCGCACCAGGAAGGCCTTGCCGTAATCCGACAGCTGCACGCCCTTGGTGGTGCGCACCAGCAGCGGCACATGCAGCTTGGCCTCCAGCCGCGACATGCTCTGCGTCATGGCCGGCGCGGTGATGCCGCGCGCGCGGGCGGCAGCGCGGATGCTGCCGCTGTCGGCCACGGCGAGAAAATCCTGGATCTCGCTCAGGGTCATCGGGGCTTCCATCGCGGGGCCTTGTCTCCGGTGCAGGTGTTAAGAATCATCCCTTTCAAGGTCTTGAGTCGAATAGGCGCCCTGTACGCAGTGAAGAGGTTGTGCGTTGTGCGTTTTGGGTTTTGCGGGTTTCACGCTCAACGCACAACCCTCAACGCTCAACTGCCTGCCCATGGGCACTCGCAACGGCACAACACCTTGAAAGGGATGGTGTTAAGAATGGCTTAGCACTCGCCATTATGTCGAAGCTGCCCAGCGGCCGGGCGCTTGCCTACGATGGCCCCATGGATCTCACCGACAACGCATCCGACCAGGCCTTCCGCGAGCAGGTGCGCGCCTTCCTGCGCCAGCACCTGCCGGGCGAGCTGCGCCGCAAGGTGGCCAGCTTCGCCTGGCTGGAGAAAGAGGATTTCGAGCGCTGGCACAACATCCTCGCCGACCACGGCTGGCAGGGCCCGTCGTGGCCGCGCGAGCACGGCGGCCAGGGCTTCACCGCGGTGCAGCGCAAGATCTTCGACGAGGAATGCCAGCTGGCCTGCGCGCCGCGCGTCATCCCGCACCTGAACATGATCAGCCCGGTGCTGCACCAGTTCGGCACGCCAGCGCAGAAGGCGAAATTCCTGCCCGACCTGTTTCGCCTGCGGACCTGGTGGTGCCAGGGCTACTCGGAGCCGGGCTCGGGCTCGGACCTGGCCTCGCTCAAGACCAGCGCGGTGCGCGGCAGCGACGCACAGGGCGAGCACTACCTGGTCAACGGCCAGAAGATCTGGACCACCTGGGCGCACTGGGCCGACTGGATGTTCGCGCTGGTGCGCACCGACGCCAAGGCCAAGGCGCAAGAGGGCATCTCCTTCGTGCTGATCGACATGAAAAGCCCCGGCATCACCGTGCGGCCGATCATCTCGGCCGACGGCGGGCACGACCTGAACGAGGTGTATTTCGACAACGTGCGCGTGCCGCTGGAAAACCTGGTGGGCGCGGAGAACCAGGGCTGGACGGTGGCCAAGTTCCTGCTCGGCTTCGAGCGCGCCGAGATGGCCGCGGTGGGGCTGTGCAAGCGCCTGCTGCATTTCGCGCGCCAGGCGGCGCAGACCCACTACCGCGCCGGCGCCCGGCTGTGGGACGACCCGCTGATGCGCCAGCGCCTGGCCGAGCTGGAGATGCGGGTGCAGGTGCACGAGTGGACGGTGATGCGCGTGCTCTCGGGCGAAGACGGCGGCAGCCACGCCGGCAAGGACGGGGCCAAGGCCTCGGTGCTCAAGCTCACCAGCACCGAGCTGCAGCAGGAGCTGACCCGGGCGCTGATGGACTGCACCGGCCCGCGCGGGGTGCAGTACCTCAGGGCCGCGCGCCGCGGCGAGGCGCTGGAGTGCGAGCACCTGCGCGCCTTCGACAACGCGCTGGCCGCGAACTACATCGACTGGCGCAAGGCCACCATCTACGGCGGCACCACCGAGGTGCAAAAGAGCATCGCCGCGAAAACCTTTCTCTGAGCCCGAAACCGCATGAATTTCGAACTGAGCGATGACCAGCGCATGCTGGAAGACCTTGTCACCCGGCTGGTGGCCGGCAGGCTGCGCGGCGAGCGGCCGGTGTTCGAGGTGGCCGATGCCGAGTGGCAGGCGCGCTGGCGGCTGCTGGCCGAATCCGGCGTGGCCGGCCTGCTGGTGGAGCCGGCCCATGGCGGCATGGGCATGGGCGTGCTCGAAGCCGTGGTGGTGGCGCGCGCGCTGGGCCGGGGCAATGCCCGCCTGCCGTTCGCCGCCTGCGCCGCCAGCGCGCTGTGGCTGCTGGACCAGGCTGCGCCCGAAGCCTTCAAGGCCCGCTGGCTGCCCCGGGCCTGCGCGGGCGAGCTACTGTTTGCGCTGGCGCTGGAAGACGACAACCACCGCGCCGAGCCCGAGGGCGTGCGGCTGCGCGACGGCGCGCTGCACGGGCGCAAGTCCGCGGTGATCGCCGGCGGACTGGCGCAGTGGCTGATCGTGCCCGCGCAGGACGAGGCCGGCGCGCCGCAGCTGCTGTGCGTGCCCGCCAGCCATCCGCGCGTGCGGGTGTGGAGCGTGCCGCAGCTCGACGGCCACAACTCGGCCGAGGTGGTGTTCGACGGCGTGCCGCTGGCCGATGCGCAGCTGCTCGCCAGCGGCGATGCCGCCGCGGCCCGGCTGGCGCAGGCCGTGGACATCGGCCGCGTGGTGCTGTGCGCCGAGGCCCTGGGCCTGATGGAATCGCTGTGGCAGCAGACGGTGGACTACCTGCAAGGCCGCCGGCAGTTCAAGCAGGCGCTGGCGCAGTTCCAGGTACTGCAGCACCGGCTGGTGGAGCTGATGATCGCGGTGGAGCTGGCCCATTCGGCGGTGCTGATCGGCGCCGCGGGCCTGCTGCAGGGCGATGCGCTTGAGCGCAGCCGCCAGGTGGCGCTGGCCAAGTGCCGCGTCGGCCGCCATGCGCGGCAGCTGGCCGAGCAGGCCACGCAGTGCTTCGGCGGCATGGGCATCACCAACGAGTTCGAGCCCACGCACTACGTGCGCCGCCTGCACACCATCGACATGAGCTGGGGCAATGCCGACGAACAGCAGCGCCGCTACGCCGCGCTGATGCAAGAGTAAACAGTCCGAGGAGACACGCCAATGAAGAAAGTCCTGGAATCCATCGACGCCATCAAGGCCTTCGCGGGCCAGCCCGCGGTGCAGAGCGACGCCATCGTCGTCACGCAGCAGATGATCGACACCTTTGCCGATGTGACGCGCGACCCGCAGTGGATCCATGTGGACCCGGAGCGCGCGGCCAAGGAGTCGCCCTTCGGCACCACCATCGCGCACGGGCTGCTCACGCTGTCGCTGCTCACCGGCTGGTACCACCAGTGCTTCTCCTTTCCCAACCGCAAGCTGGCGCTGAACTACGGCTTTGACAAGGTGCGCTTCACCGGCCCCGTGCCCTGCGGCTCGGCGCTGGTCGGGCGCTTCGCGCTGGCGCGGGCCGATGAGGTCAAGCCCCAGGAGCTGCGCTGCTACTGGGATGTGGAGGTGCGCATCGAGGGCCAGGACCGGCCGGTGCTGGTCGCCGAATGGATCATGCAGATCAGGTACTGATGAAAGCGAGGCCATGATGGATATGCAATCTCCCTTCACCCTCGAAGGCCGGGTGGTACTGGTCACCGGCGCGGCCCAGGGCATAGGCCGCGCCATCGCCGACCAGGCGCTGGCGCTCGGTGCCCGCGTGGCGGCGGTGGACCTGGACGCGGGCCGGCTGCAGCCGCTGCGCGCAGCGGCGGGCGACGAGCGCGTGCTGCTGCTCGCGGGCAGCGTGGCCGATCCGGCCTTTGCCGAGCAGGCCGTGGCCGCGGCGGTGCAGCGCTTCGGCGCGGTGGACGGGCTGGTGAACAACGCCGGCATCACCCGCCCGGCGATGATCGACAGGATGACGCTCGCCGAATGGCAGCAGGTGATCGACGTGCACCTGTCGGGCTCGTTCTACTTTCTGCAGGCGGTGGGCCGGCACCTGATCGCCCGCGCCAAGGCCGGCGAACAGCGCCAGAGCATGGGCTCCATCGTCAATATCTCGTCCGACGCGGGGCGCCGCGGCACCATCGGCCAGATCAACTACAGCGCCGCCAAGGCCGGCGTGCTGGGCCTGACCATGAGCGCCGCGCGCGAATGGGGGCGCTACCGCATCCGCGTGAACACGGTGGGCTTCGGCGTGGTCGAGACGCCGATGACCGAGACCATCCGCGGCGAGAAATTCGCCGATACCTACAAGGCCCAGATCCCGCTGGGCCGCTGGGCCCAGGCCGACGAGGTGGCGCGCCCGGTGTGCTTCTTGCTGTCGGACGCGGCTTCGTACGTCAACGGCCAGCATATCTCGGTCAACGGCGGCTACACCATCGGCATGTGAGAGCCGCGCATGCAGAACAACGATTTCGGAGACAAAGACATGCCATTGAATAGGAAGACCACCCGGCGCGGCGCCATGGCGCTGGCCGCCGCGGCGCTGCTGGCGGGCGGCCCGGGCAGCGCCCTGGCCGACGAGGGCAAGTACCCCGACAAGCCGGTGAACCTGGTGGTGTCGTTCGCGCCCGGCGGCGCCACCGACCTGATCGGCCGCATCATCGCCACCGAGCTGTCGCAGCGCCTGGGCCAGAGCTTCGTGGTCACCAACAAGCCCGGCGCGGGCGGGCAGCTGGGCACCGAATACGTGGCCGCGCAAAAGGGCGACGGCTACACGCTGCTGATCAGCGCCACCGGCCATGTGATGGCGCCCTCGCTGCAGGCCAGCCTGCGCTACGACCCGGTCAAGAGCTTCGAGCCGATCGCGCTCCTGATGACCATGCCCAATGTGCTGGTCACGCAGGGCAGCGGCCCGTACAAGCGCTTCCAGGATTTTCTGCCCTGGGCCAAGGCCCAGGCCTCGGTGCCCTTCGGCTCGGCCGGCGCGGGCGGCGCCACCCACATCTCGGGCGAGGTGGCCAAGCGGCTCACCGGCATCCCGTTTGCGCATGTGGCCTACAAGGGCAACGGCCCGTCGATGAGCGACGTGATGGCCGGCCACATCCCGTCGGCCTTCGTCGACACGGTGAGCCTGGGCGACATGGTGCGCTCGGGCAAGCTCAATGCGATCGCGATCACCAGCAGGCAGCGCAGCAAGCTCTACAGCCAGGTGCCCACTTTCGACGAACTGGGCTACAAGGGCATGGACCTGAACAACTGGGTGGGCCTGTACGCGCCGGCGGGCACGCCGGCGCCGGTGGTGCGCCTGCTGAACCAGCAGGTGATGGAGATCCTGAACACGCCCAAGACCCGCGAGCGCCTCGAAGGCCTGGGCGCCGATGTGCCCGCCCACATGGACGCGAATGCCTTCCGCGCCTTTGTCGGCAACGAGGTGGCCAAGTGGCACCAGGTGATCCAGCAGACCGGCGTGACGCTGAATGAATAGCGGACCATCAAAAAAGAGAGCTGCTTTCGATTGTTATAAAACGATTTCAAATAGTTTTTATGTTGAAATCGCCATATAACATACGGTGATAGCTATCGTTTTTTGAATCCACGCATATCGATCGCGTTGGGCAGCGAGCGCGCATCCTGGCCGGCGGCGAGGATGCGGTGCTTCTGGATCTTCTGCGTGCCGGTGGTGGGGATCTCGGCGGTGAACCACCACCAGCCGGGCACCTTGTAGTAGGCCATCTCCTGGCGGCAGAAGTCGAACAGCGCGCGGCAGGTGGCGTCGTCTGCGGCCACGCCGTCGCTCAGCACGATGGCGGCCAGCACTTCTTCCTCGCGGATGGCGTCGGGCGCGGCCAGCACCGCCACCTGCTTGACGCTGGGGTGCGACAGCAGCACCGCCTCGACCTCGGCGGCGGCGATGTTCTCGCCCGAGCGGCGGATGATGTTCTTGCGCCGGTCCATGAAGTGCAGCAGGCCGTCGGCATCCTGCACCACCACGTCGCCGGTATGGAACCACCCGCCGGCCCAGGCCTGCTCGGTGGCCTCGGGGTTGTCCAGGTACTCGCTGAAGAAATGCTTGCGCGGCGTCTGGGCGCTGTAGCGCACCAGCATCTCGCCCGGCTGGCCGTGCGGCACGGGCTGGCCGGCCTCGTCGGCCACCATCACCTCCAGCCCCGGGCCGCCGCGCCCGAACGAGCGCGTGCCCACCTGGCGCCGCTCGCTGTAGTCGGCGATGGTGCGCACCACCTCGGTCATGCCCCACAGCTCGATCAGTGGAAAGCCGAAGCGCTCCTCGAAGGCCGCATGCAGCTGCGGCTCCACGCCGGCGCCATAGCCGAAGCGCACCCGGTGCTGCTTTTCCCAGCCGCTCTCGGGCTGCTTGAGCAGCAGCGGGATGATGACGCCCAGGTAGTGCACGATGGTGGCGCGGCTCTCGCTCACCTCCTGCCACCAGCGGCCGGGCTGGAAGCGGTCGGTCTGCACCTGGCAGCCGCCGGACAGCAGCATGCAGTAGAACGACAGTATGGAGGCGTTGACATGGAACAGCGGCAGCGGGTTGAACAGCCGCTCGCAGCCCTCGCGGATCGAGACGAAGCCCGGTTGCGACGCGTACCAGTGCCCGGCCGCGATCTCGTAGGCATGCGACAGCACGCAGCCCTTGGGCTGGCCGGTGGTGCCCGAGGTGTAGAGGATGCTGGCGGGCGTGTCCGCATGGGGTTCGCCCGGCTCGCGGGCCCGGGCGGCGGGCGGCAGCGCGATGCGCGTGTAGTCGTCCGCATCGGTGGCGGCCACGCCTGGCTGCACCCGCGTGTCCTGCAGCGATTCGCGCACCGCCGCCTCGCGCGAGGGCAGGCAGACGATCAGGTCTACCTGTGAGTGGTCGATCAGGTAGTTCAGCTCGCGGCGGCGGTAGTCGGGGTTGATGGGCACGCAGCAGATCCCCAGGCTGTTGAGCGCCAGCTTGTGCAGCAGGTGCTCGGGCCGGCTCTCCAGAAACAGGCCCACGCGGTGGCCCAGGCCATAGCCGGCGTCGCGGTAGCGCTGCGCCAGCGCCGCCACCAGCGCGCCCACCTGGCGGTAGCTGAACTCGGCGCCTTGCGGCAGGTAGCCGCGGTTGGGGTTGGCGGGGACCGCGATCAGGCTGTGGTTGGCATAGCGCTGGACCGCGGCCTGCAGGATCTGGGCGATGGTGCTGTCTTCGGTGATGGGGATCATGGGCGGATCAGGGTCGGATCAAGGACGGATCAAGGGGGATGGCGTGGGATCGATGTGCTGGTCGAGGGCGGCCTGCTGCTCGATCTCCAGGCTGCGCAGGAAGGCCGGGCGCTGCTGCAGGCGCATCCAGTAGTCCTGCGTGGCCGGGCCCCATTGCGACATCAGGCCGATGTAGTCGGCCAGCATCAGCGCATAGCCCACGGCGATGTCGGCCATGGTGAAGCGCCCGGCGCACAGGTATTCGTGCTGGCCGGCGGCGGCCTCCACCGCGCGCAGCCGGCCCAGGAACCAGCGCTCGTAGTCCTCGGCCACCTGCGGCAGGCGCCGCGTGGCCGGCTCGAAATAGCGGTAGCGCAGGATCAGGGTCTGCGGGAAGGTCAGCGTTGCGTCGGCCATGTGCAGCCAGTTCAGCCAGGCGCCGTATTCCGGCTCGCCGGGCTGCAGTGCCAGCGGCGACTGCGGCACGCGCGCGGCCAGGTACTGGCAGATGGCGCCGGACTCGGTCATGCGCAGCTCGCCGTCCACCAGCAGCGGCACCGTGCCCAGCGGGTTCAGCTCGAGGAAGGGCTTGGCCAGCGCGCGCGGCGGAAACGGCAGCATCTGCAGGCGGTAGGGCAGGCCCAGCTCCTCCAGCGCCCAGAGGGTGCGGAACGAGCGGGCGCTGACGCAGTGGTAGAGCTCCATCATGGCGGCTGTCTCCCGTTGTTTGCCGATGCCGCCGATGATGGCATGTTTTGGCGCCGGCCGGCAGGGCGGCGCTGCCGGCTGGGGTGCAAAGCGTGCCGCGTCAGTGCCCCGGCGCCGGCAGTGCGCGCCGGCCGCCCCAGACCAGGGCCAGCGCCGCCGCCAGGTTCAGCGCGGCGCACAGCACCAGCGCCGGGCCGTAGCTGCCGAAGGCGTCGTGCAGGGTGCCGAACAGCGTGGGGCCGAGCGACATCGCCAGCTGGTTCAGCGTGGCGGCCAGGCCGAAGACCACGCCGAACGAGGCCGCGCCGAACTCGCGCCGGATGATCATCGGCGCCAGCGTGGTGACATTGCCCACGGTGAGCCCGTAGGCGACCGACAGCGCCATCAGCGCCCAGGGCCGGGGCCACAGCGCCATGCCGACCAGCGCGGCCGCGGCCAGCAGCAGCACGGCCGCGCCGCTCTTGCGCACGTCCATGTGGTCGGCATAGCGCGCCAGCAGCAGCCGGCCCGCGAACGCGGCCACCGCGGCGGCGGATACGGCGGCGGCCGCGCCCTGCGCGCCCAGCGCCGGCAGCGTGATGGAGACATGGTGGCTCAGAAAGCCGATCTGCACCATCAGCGCCAGGCCGAAGGCCAGGATGTGGCTGCGGAACTGCCGCGTGGCCAGCACCTGGCGCAGCTGCCAGGGCGCGGCGGCGGCCGGCTGCTGCCCGGCCGGCGCGGCCATGCCGTCGGGGAACTGGCCCAGGTCCTGCGGCCGTCGCTTGAGCACCAGCGCGGCCAGCGGCAGCAGCAGCACCAGCGCGGTGCCGGCGGCGAGCGCGGCGGTGGCCTCGAAGCCCCACAGGCGCAGCCCGCCCATCAGCAGTGGCGTGCCGAGCATGCCGCCGATGCTGGCGCCCAGCATGGCGGTGGACATGGCGCGGCCCTGGTGGCGCTCGAACCAGGGCGCGAGCGTGCTGCCGATGGTGTTGGTCGACAGGCAGGCCACGCCCAGGCCCAGCACCAGGAAGGCGGCATACAGCTGCCAGGGCTGGCGGCAGTGCGGCAGCGCGGCCACGCCCAGCGCCATGGCCAGCGCGCCGGCCGCAACCACCGGGCGCGAGCCCCGGCGGGCGATGAAGCGCCCCACGGCCATCATCAGCAGCGCGCTGACCACGTAGGCGCCGGTGATGGCGGTGGAGACGGTGCTGACCGAAAAGCCCTGCCGCCCGGTCAGCGCGAACACGTACACGCCCATGCCGAAGATGCCCAGCGACCAGCTCACCGTGGCCAGCAGCATGCAGGCGGCCACGATGCGCCAGCCGTGGAAGGCGGGCGCGCTCAAGGGGGCCGGGCGCGAAGGGGTGGGCATGGTGTGGGGCGGCAGGGTGGCGGCCATTGTGCCGCCGCCGCCGCGCGGGCCGAGTCGCCCACGCGCCTGGCGGAGCCGGCGCTCAGCGGCCCAGCAGCTTGTACAGCGCCCTGGTGTGGGGCACGTCGCGCAGGAAGGGCGGCACCGACAGCGCCAGCAGCAGCGCGGCCAGCGGCACCACGCAGATGAAGCCGATGAACTTGAAGCCCAGCGCGCCGGCGATGCCGCCCAGCACGAACATGCCCAGCAGGCCGGCGGAGATGCGCATGCGCTGCCAGTTGTGCTGCACCCGGGGGTGCGAGGCACGGCCGCTGCGGCTCCAGAAGATGGCCTTGCCCAGCTCCATGCCCAGGTCGGTGATGTTGCCCGTCATGTGCGTGGTCCGGATGCTGCCGCCCGAGGTCTTGGAGCCCACCGCGTTCTGCAGCCCCATGATGAACGACAGCAGGAGCACGGTGAGCGGCAGCGCGAAGGGCGTGTTCCAGGTCAGCATCGCGGTGCCCATCAGGCCGAAGGGGAACATGAGCAGCGCCTCCAGCATGAGCGGCAGGGCGTAGACGCAGTACAGCCGGCGCTGGCGGCTCCAGTTCACCAGCATGGCGCATACCATCGCACCGGCGGTGAACGCCAGGATGGCGCCCAGCGCGTTCAGGAAAAACGTTCCGTTCTTGAGGACCAGCCCTTCGGCCAGCTGCGAGGCGAAACCCGACATGTGCGAGGTATACATGTGCAGCACGAGGAATCCGCCGGCGTTGACGGCTCCGGCGTTGAACGCAAGCAGCAGCCCCAGTGCGATGTTGGTCGACGGGGCGCGGTGGCGGCTGGTGAGGTGGCGAATTCTGCGCATGGGTGGCTCCGGCGCCAGTATCGCCTACCCGCGCCGCCCGGTGCTGGCAAAAGCCTACGCCATGACTTTCTTGGTGCTGCGCCGGTATTCGGCCGGCGACATGCCGGTCCAGCCGCGGAAGGCGCGGATGAAGCTCTTGTCGTTGCTGAAGCCGGCCTGCTGGGCCACCTGCTTGATCGGGCGGGCGGTGCGGTGCAGCAGGTCGAGCGCGCGCTCGCGGCGCACATCGTCCTTCAGCGCCTGCAGCGAGGCGCCTTCCTCCTTGAGCTGGCGGTGCAGGGTGCGCAGCGACAGGTGCAGCTTCTTGGACAGGCTCTCGGCGCTGTGCGCCATCGACGGGTCGGAGGCCAGGATCTGCCGCACCCGCTGCGCCATCAGCCGGTCGCGCCGGTAGGGGCGCACCGTGAGCGGCAGCGCGCGCTGCAGCATGCGCCGCAGGGCCGGCTCGTCGCGGGCGATGGGCAGCTCGAGGTGGCGGGCGTCGAAGTGCATCGCGGCCTGGCGCGCGCCAAAGCGCACCGCGCCGGGGAAGATCAGCCCGTAGACCTCGGCGTGCGGCGGCGCGGCGAACGGAAAATCGATCTGCGCCAGCGGCAGCAGCGCATCCACGTACCAGCTCGACAGCCCGTGCATGTTGCGCAGCATCGACACCAGGCAGAACTCGCGCAGGGCGCCGAAGTCGCGCATCTCCTCCAGCTCCACGCTGGCCTGGCCGCCGCGCACCGACAGGCGCAGCTGCAGCTCGTCGGTGAGCAGCCCGTGGTGGCGGCACCAGCGCTTGAGCGCCACGCCCAGGTTGGGGCTGGTCAGCGATGCGCGCGCCAGCATGCCATAGCTGCCCCAGGGCAGGCGCCGGCCGAACCAGCCCAGGGCCTCGTCGTCCAGCTCCTGCATCGCGGCGTCCGACAGGGTCTCGAACTGCAGCGCGGTGATGCCCTGGTCGCCGGCCAGCGCCTGGGGGTCAATTTGTGCCAGGCGCAGCGCATGCGCGGGGTCCATGCCCCGGGCGGCGTAGGCCAGCGCGATCGCCCGCACGAAGGCCATGGGCGTAGCCGTCTGGTGGTGCAGCACGGCGGATGTGGGCAGGGGGGAGGGCGTCTCGGTGCGTTGCATGCTGGCGCGGATATTAACGCTGGTCTGGCTATTTTTGCAACCTCTGTGCCCCCATTTGCCGAGCCGCCTCACGTATGCTGCGGGGTAAGCGAAAAGATTCCAGGAGACCGGCATGACCGACACAACGCCCGTTCTGACGAGCAGCTATGCGCGCGGCGCCAGCAGCCCGCGGCTGCTGGACAAGACCATAGGCCAGCAACTGGCCGATACCGCCGGCCGCTTTCCCGGGCGCGATGCGCTCATCAGCCGCCACCAGGGCATACGCTGGAGCTACGCCGAGCTGCAGCAGCGCGCGCTGCAGCTGGCCAGCGCGATGCTGAATGCGGGCCTGTCCAAGGGCGACCGCGTGGGCATCTGGTCGCACAACAATGCCGAGTGGGTGCTGCTGCAGATGGCGACCGCCCAGGTCGGCATCATCCTGGTCAACATCAACCCGGCCTACCGCACCTCGGAGCTGGAATACGCGCTGAACAAGGTGCAGTGCAAGGCGCTGTTCGCGATGGAGCGCTTCAAGACCAGCGACTACCTGGGCATGGTGCGCGAGCTGGCGCCCGAGCTGGCCGGCGCCGAGCCCGGGCAGCTGGCCGCCGCCCAGCTGCCCGATCTGCGCCGCGTCGTCTGGATCGATATTCCGGGCCAGGGCGCCGAGCAGCCGGGCATGCAGCGCTTCTCGCAGTTCATCGCCAGCGGCGACGCCGCCGATGCGCGCATCGCCCAGATCGCGGCCACGCTCACGCCGCACGATCCGGTCAACATCCAGTTCACCAGCGGCACCACGGGTTTTCCGAAGGGCGCGACGCTGACGCACCGCAACATCCTGAACAACGGCTTCTTCATCGGCGAGGCGATGAAGCTCAGCGAGCAGGACCGGCTGTGCATTCCCGTGCCGCTGTACCACTGCTTCGGCATGGTGCTGGGCAACCTGGCCTGCATGACGCACGGCGCCGCCATGGTCTATCCCAGCGACGGCTTCGATCCGCTGCTGGTGCTGGAGACGGTGCAGGCCGAGCAATGCACCGGGCTGCACGGCGTGCCGACCATGTTCATCGCCGAGCTGGACCATCCGCGCTTTGCCGAGTTCGACCTGTCCACGCTGCGCACCGGCATCATGGCCGGCTCGCCCTGCCCCATCGAGGTGATGAAGCGCGTGGTCAGCGAGATGCACCTGTCCGAGATCACCATCGCCTACGGCATGACCGAGACCAGCCCGGTCAGCTGCCAGAGCTCGACCGACACGCCGCTTTCCAAGCGGGTGTCCACCGTCGGCAAGGTGCAGCCGCACCTGGAGGTGAAGGTCGTCAGCCCCGACAGCGGCGAGACCGTGTCGCCCGGCACCTCGGGCGAGCTGTGCACGCGCGGCTACTCGGTGATGCATGGCTACTGGGGCGACGAAGCCAAGACCCGCGAGGCGATCGACGCCGAGGGCTGGATGCACACCGGCGACCTGGCGACCATGGATGCCGAGGGCTATGTGAACATCGTCGGCCGCATCAAGGACATGGTGATCCGTGGCGGCGAGAACATCTACCCGCGCGAGATCGAGGAATTCCTCTACACCCACCCCCAGGTGCAGGACGTGCAGGTGGTGGGCCTGCCCGACAAGCGCTTCGGCGAGGAGCTGTGCGCCTGGATCGTGGTCAAGGCCGGCCAGGCGCTTTCCGAGGACGCGGTGCGCGAGTTCTGCAAGGGCCGCATCGCGCACTACAAGGTGCCGCGCTACATCCGCTTCGTCGATGCCTTTCCGATGACGGTGACCGGCAAGATCCAGAAGTTCAAGATCCGCGAGGCGATGATCGAGTCGCTGCAGCTGGAAATCGACCGCACCGCCTGATACCGGTACCGCGCCGTGATCCGCTGCTGCCTTTCCTCAATGCGCGTCCGGCCTGCGGTGCTTGGCGGCGGCGCGCCGCGCCACGTCCAGGCGCTTGCGCAGCGAGATCTCGGCCAGGTCCAGCTCCTGCACCAGGCTGCGCAGCGACTCGTCGTTGATGCGGTGGCGCTGGCGCTCGGCATAGATGGCGCGGCGCTCCACCTGGGTGCACAGCAGGCGCATCTCCAGCTCGACCACATAGCGCTCGCGCCGCTGCTGCACCGCGCTGGGGGCGTTGGCGTCCTCGTCGTCGGCGGTCTCGGGCGCCTTGTCCTCTTCGAGCAGGTCCAGGCGGTTGCGGTATTCGCGGCTCACCCGGCCGGCCACCTCCTGCTGCCGGGCCAGCCACTCTGTGTTGTGCCGGGCGCGCTCGGCCTCGGGCACGGCCATGCTGGCAATGGCGGCATGGCAGGCGGCGATGCGGGCATTGCGCTCCTCCACCACCGAGGGCGGATCGTCGGCCGGCGGCACATAGCGCAGCACCAGCGGCAGCCCGATGGCGCCGATCACCAGCGTGAAGAGGATGGTGCCGGTGGCCAGGAAGATCAGCAGGTCGCGCGCGGGAAAGGGCTCGCCGTTGTTCAGCAGCAGCGGCACCGACAGCGCGCCGGCCAGCGTCACCGCGCCACGGATGCCCGCCAGCGTGGTGGCCAGCACCAGCGCGCGGCAGGGCGGCGCGGCCGCCTTGCCGCTGCGGTGCGCATGGTGCAGGCTGCGGTTGACGCCCACCACCAGCCAGATCCAGCGCAGCGCATACAGCGCGACCGAGATGATGGCCACGTAGGACACCAGGATCCACCAGTCGTGGCCGGCCTCGCGCAGCGTGAAGCCGATGATCGCCGGCAGCTGCAGGCCCAGCAGCAGGAACACCGCGCCATTGAAGGCCGACTCCACCATGGCCCAGGTGCCGGCGTTCTGCATGCGCTCGGTGATGTAGTCGGCGCGGTTCAGGTCGGCGAAGTTGGTGGCCACGCCCGCCGCCACGGCCGACAGGATGCCCGAGACGCCGATCTGCTCGCCCGCGATGTAGGCCGCGAACGGCAGCAGCGACAGCAGCAGCACCATCTGCGTGGAGGCCAGGTCGCCCACGCGGCGCGTGACCACCTCGCGCAGGTAGCTGAAGCCCCAGCCCACGGCCGTGCCCACCGCGATGCCGCCCAGCGCCACCCAGGCGAACTCGCGCGCCGCGCCGGTCCACGAGAACAGGCCGGTCAGCGTGGCGGCCACCGCGAACTTGAGCGCCACCAGGCCCGAGGCGTCGTTGAGCAGCGATTCGCCTTCGAGCACATGCATGGTGTCGGCCGGCATGCCCAGGTTGCGCGTGATGGCCGAAACCGCGACCGCATCGGTGGGCGAGACCACCGCGGCCAGCGCGAAGGCCACCGACAGCGGCATCTCCGGAATCATCCAGTGGATCAGGTAGCCCAGGCCCAGCACGGTGAACAGCACCAGGCCGAAGGCCAGCCGCAGGATCGGCCGGTTCAGCGCGAAGAACTCGCGCTTTGGGATGCGCCAGCCGTCGGCGAACAGCAGCGGCGGAATGAACAGCAGCAGGAACAGCTCCGGGTCGAAATGGATGTGCAGGCCCGCGTCGGGCCACGACAGCACCGCGCCGATGGCGATCTGGATCAGTGGCAGCGGGATGGCCTGCACGTAGCGTGCGATGATGCCTGTCACGGCACCGATCGTCAGCACGAGCAAGACGATTTCTACGGTATGCATGGGGAAAGCTGCGTGGTGATGGGAGTGTGCCGGCGGCTGTCCGGCGCCTCGAAAGAATATACGAACTGACAGAGACAGAGGATAGCGATGAGCAAACTAGCAAGCCAGTTGAATGCCCGCTCCGCGGATTTCCAGACCAATGCGCAGGCCATGCGCCAGCTGGTGGACGACCTGCGCGCCAAGGCCGCTCAGATCGCCCAGGGCGGCGGCGAAGCCGCGCGCGCCAAGCACCTGGCGCGCGGCAAGCTGCTGCCGCGCGAGCGCGTGCGCCTGCTGCTCGATCCGGGCACGCCCTTTCTCGAGCTGGCGCCGCTGGCGGCATTGAACATGTACAACAACGATGCGCCGGGCGCGGGCATGATCGCGGGCATAGGGCGGGTCAGTGGCGTGGATTGCATGATCGTGTGCAACGATGCTACGGTCAAAGGCGGAACGTATTACCCGGTCACGGTAAAGAAACATCTGCGGGCGCAGGAAATTGCGGCGCAGAACCGCCTGCCCTGCATCTACCTGGTCGACTCCGGCGGCGCCAACCTGCCCAACCAGGACGAGGTCTTTCCCGACCGCGAGCACTTCGGCCGCATCTTCTTCAACCAGGCCAACATGAGCGCCCAGGGCATTGCCCAGGTCGCGGTGGTCATGGGCTCGTGCACCGCCGGCGGCGCCTATGTGCCGGCGATGAGCGACGAATCCATCATCGTCAAGAACCAGGGCACCATCTTCCTGGGCGGCCCGCCGCTGGTGAAGGCCGCCACCGGCGAGGTGGTCAGCGCCGAAGACCTGGGCGGCGGCGACGTGCACACCCGCCTGTCGGGCGTGGCCGACCACCTGGCCGACAACGATACCCATGCGCTGGCGCTGGCGCGCCGCTCCATCGCCAACCTGAACAAGGCCAAGCCCGCGGACCCGGCCGACCAGCCGCCGCTGCCGCCGCTGTTCCCGGCCGAAGAGCTGTACGGCGTGATCCCGGTGGACACGCGCAAGCCCTTCGACGTGCGCGAGATCATCGCCCGCGTCGTGGACGGCAGCGAGTTCGACGAGTTCAAGGCGCGCTTCGGCAGCACCCTGGTGTGCGGCTTCGCGCGGGTCGAGGGCATGAAGGTCGGCATCATCGCCAACAACGGCATCCTGTTCTCCGAGTCGGCGGTCAAGGGCGCGCATTTCATTGAGCTGTGCTGCCAGCGCAAGATCCCGCTGGTGTTCCTGCAGAACATCACCGGCTTCATGGTGGGCCGCAAGTACGAGAACGAGGGCATCGCGCGCCACGGCGCCAAGCTGGTGACGGCGGTGGCCACCGCCAGCGTGCCCAAGTTCACCATCATCATCGGCGGCAGCTTTGGCGCCGGCAACTACGGCATGTGCGGCCGGGCGTATTCGCCGCGCTTCCTGTGGATGTGGCCCAACGCGCGCATCAGCGTGATGGGCGGCGAGCAGGCGGCCAGCGTGCTGGCCACCGTCAAGCGCGACGGCATCGAGGCCAAGGGCGGCCAGTGGAGCGCAGAACAGGAAGAGGCCTTCAAGGCGCCGATCCGCCAGCAGTACGAGGACCAGGGCCACCCCTACTACGCCTCGGCGCGGCTGTGGGACGACGGCGTGATCGACCCGGCCGACACCCGCCGCGTGCTGGCGCTGGGCCTGGCGGCCACGCGCAACGCGCCCATCGAGGACACCAAGTTCGGCGTGTTCCGCATGTAATGTGTGTTATGTGTATGAATTTGTTGTTTAATGCACATCATGCGTACCAACATCGATATTGACGACGAGCTGCTGGCCCAGGCCATGCATGCAGGCCCCTTCACCACCAAGAAGGAGACGGTGGAGGCCGGCCTGCGCCTGCTGGCGCGCCAGGCGGCCTACCGCGAAATCCTCAAGTGGGAAGGCAAGCTGAAGTGGGAGGGCGACGAGTCCATCGACTGGACGCAGCCAGCGGCCGGCGGCAGCAAGAAGGGGCCGGGCCGTGCTGGTCGTTGACTCCAGTGTCTGGATCGACTACTTCAATGCGCGCGAATCGGCGGCGCGCGAGGAGCTGCGCCAGCTGCTGCGCGACGGCCATACGCGCCTGGTGCTGCCCGACCTGGTGCTCTTCGAGGTGCTGCGCGGCTTTCGCGATGAACGGGCCATGCGCCAGGCGCGATTGCTGCTGCAAACCCTCAGCATCGAGCCCTGCGGCGGCGAGCAGCTCGCGCTGGCCGCCGCCGGGCACTACCGCCACCTGCGCGCGCGCGGCATCACCGTGCGCAGCGCCATCGATGTGATGGTGGGCGCGTTCTGCATCGAGAACGACTACCTGCTGCTGCACAGCGACCGCGACTACGACGCCATGGCGCAGCACCGCGGCCTGCGCGTCTGGGGGCATTGAGCATGGCAGCCCGGGCGCAATACTTCACCACCTTTCATGCCGCGGCCAACGGCGCGCACGCACTACCGATAGCAAGGAGCACACCATGAAAAGCACCTACCTGACCCTGGAAGTCAACGGCCCCGTGGCCACCATCACGCTCACGCAGCCCGAAGTGCGCAATGCCTTCAGCGACGAGGTGATCGCCGAGATCACCCGCGCCTTCGAGACCGTGGGCGCCAACCCGGCGGTGCGCGCGGTGGTGCTGGCTGCTGAGGGACCGGCCTTTTGCGCCGGCGCCAACCTGAACTGGATGCGCCGCATGGCCGACTACACGCGGGATGAGAACCTGGTCGATGCCGGCAAGCTGGCCGAGATGCTGCGCGTGATCTACGAATGCCCCAAGCCCACCATCGCCCGCGTGCAGGGCGACGTCTATGCCGGCGGCATGGGCCTGGTGGCGGCCTGCGACATGGCGGTGGCGGCGAGCACGGCGGGCTTTTGCCTGTCCGAGGTCAAGATCGGCCTGATCCCCGCCACCATCAGCCCCTATGTGATCCGGGCCATGGGCCCGCGCGCCTCGCACCGCTACTTCTTGACCGGTGAGCGCTTCGACGCGGCCGAGGCGCTGCGCATCGGCTTTGTGCATCAGGTGGCCGAGGCCGACGGGCTGGACGGCGCGCTGGACGGCCTGCTCAAGCACCTGCTGTCCGCCGGCCCCGCGGCCGTGCGCGCCTGCAAGAAGCTGGTGCTGGAGGTGGCCGGGCGCGAGGTCGACGCGGGGCTGATCCGCGCCACCGTCGAGGGCATCGCCGACATCCGTGCCAGCGACGAGGGCAAGGAGGGCGTGCAGGCCTTCTTGAACAAGCGCAAACCGAACTGGCTGGCGGGTTGACGCCGCGGCGGCAGGGCCCTACATCAGTGCTTGCTGGCAAGCATTGAAAGGCGGACACCATGGATCTCTGGACCGATATCGTGAACTGGCTCCACAGCGTGGGCCTGCACCTGGACAAGGACGCCGCCCGGCAGGTGGGCGAGGCGGCCGGCCAGGTCGCAGGCCAGGTGGGCCATGCCATGGCGCAGTGGGACTGGTCCTCGCTGATGGCGCTGGCCGCGGCGCTGGGCTGGGCCAGCGGCCTGCGGCTGTATGCGGTGGTGTTCGTCACCGGCATGCTCGGCGCGCTGGGCTGGGTGGCGCTGCCCGGCGGGCTGTCGGTGCTGCAGCACCCGGTGATCCTGTTCATCAGCGGCGCGCTGCTGTTCGTCGAGTTCTTTGCCGACAAGATCCCGGGCGTCGATTCGGTGTGGGACCTGCTCCAGAGCGTGCTGCGCGTGCCGGCCGGCGCGGCGCTGGCGGCCAGCGTGTTCGGCGCCGACAACGCCACCATGGCCACGGCGGCCGCGCTGATGGGCGGCACGCTGGCGCTGTCCAGCCAGGTGGCCAAGACCACCACGCGCGCCGCGATCAACACCTCGCCCGAGCCGCTGTCGAACTGGACCGCCAGCCTGGTGGAGGACGGCGCCTCGGTCGGCGCGATCTGGCTGGCCATCAACCATCCGCTGGTATTCGCGGTGGTGCTGGCGGTGGTGGTCGTGCTGATGTGGCTGGCGACCTGGGTGCTGTGGAAGTTTTTGAAGGCGGTGGTGCGCCGGGTGCGCGGCTGGCTGGGCCAGCCATCGGGTGGCTACTGAATATATAGCTGTTAGCGCTTGATATATAAGCGTTTTAAGGAGATTTGATAATGTTTAAAAAGATCCTGATTGCGAACCGCGGTGAGATCGCCTGCCGTGTCGCGGCCACGGCCCGGCGCATGGGTATCCGCACCGTCGCGGTTTACTCGGACGCCGACGCGCACGCCAAGCATGTCGCCGCCTGCGACGAGGCGGTGCACATCGGCGCCAGCGCGCCCAAGGACAGCTACCTGCGCTGGGAGCGCATCCTGGAGGCCGCCAAGGCCACCGGCGCCGAGGCCATCCACCCGGGCTACGGCTTCCTCTCCGAGAACGAAGACTTTGCCAACGCCTGCGCCGAGGCCGGCCTGGTCTTCATCGGCCCGCCGGCAGCGGCCATCCGCGCCATGGGCCTGAAGGCCGAGTCCAAGCAGCTGATGGAGCAGGCCGGCGTGCCGCTGGTGCCCGGCTACCACGGCCACGACCAGGATCCGGCGCTGCTGCAGCGCGAGGCCGACCGCATCGGCTACCCGGTGCTGATCAAGGCCAGCGCGGGCGGCGGCGGCAAGGGCATGCGCCTGGTGGAAAAGAGCGAGGATTTCGCCGCCGCGCTGCAAAGCTGCCAGCGCGAGGCGATCAACAGCTTCGGCAACGATGCGGTGCTGATCGAGAAATACGTGCTGCGTCCGCGCCACATCGAGATCCAGGTGTTTGGCGACACCCAGGGCAACTGCGTCTACCTGTTCGAGCGCGACTGCTCGGTGCAGCGGCGCCACCAGAAGGTGCTGGAGGAGGCGCCCGCGCCCGGCATGACGCCTGCGCTGCGCCAGAAGATGGGCGCGGCCGCGGTGGCTGCCGCCCAGGCCGTGGGCTATGTGGGCGCCGGCACGGTGGAGTTCATCGTCGAGCAGCCCGGCGGCTACGAGCAGCCCGATGCGATGAAGTTCTACTTCATGGAGATGAACACCCGGCTGCAGGTGGAGCACCCGGTGACCGAGGCGATCACCGGCGAGGACCTGGTGCAGTGGCAGCTGCTGGTGGCCAGCGGCCGGCCGCTGCCCAAGCGCCAGGAGGAGCTGCGCATCATCGGCCACGCGATCGAGGCGCGCATCTGCGCCGAGAACCCCGACAACAACTTCCTGCCCGCCACCGGCACCCTGCAGGTCTACCGCAAGCCCGATTGCAGCAGTTTCGCCATCGGCGAGGTGCGCATCGACGACGGCGTGCGCGAGGGCGATGCGATCAGCCCCTTCTACGACTCGATGATCGCCAAGCTCATCGTGCACGGCGACACGCGCGCGCAGGCGCTGGCGCGGCTCGACGCGGCGCTGGCGGCGGTGCGCATCGTCGGCCTGCAGACCAATGTGCAGTTCCTGCGCCATGTGCTGGCCACGCCCTCGTTCGCCGCGGCGCGGCTGGATACGGCGCTGATCGAGCGCGAGAAAGAGCGTTTGTTCAAGCAGGCCACGCTCCCGGCCGCCACCGCCGCGGCCGCCGCGGTGGCGCAGCAGCTGGTGCGCGAGCAGGCGCAGCAGGGCGGCGACCCGTTCAGCCGCCGCGACGGCTGGCAATCACACGGCACCACGCACCGCAATTTCGACTTCGAGTTCGGCGGCGACAAGCTGCAGGCCACGCTGCATTACCAGCATGGCGGCACGCTGCTGCTCGACGTGGGCGCTGCCAGCGGCCCGCTGGTGTTCGCGCTGCAAGGCGATGCGATCGATCTGAGCTACGCCAGCCGGCGCGACCTGGTGCAGACCTGGCCGCTGGGCGAGGTGGTGCACGTTTTCGCGCCGCGCGGCGCGGCCGAGATCACGCTGGTCGATGCGCTGGCGCATGCCGGCGAGCATGCCGGCGAGGGCGGGCGCCTCACCGCGCCCATGCCGGGCAAGGTGGTGTCCTTCGCGGTCAAGGCGGGCGACAAGGTCAGCAAGGGCCAGCCGCTGGCGGTGATGGAGGCGATGAAGATGGAGCACACCATCGCCGCCCCCGACGACGGCGAGGTGCTGGAGCTGCTGTTCGAGCCTGGCGACCAGGTGAGCGAAGGCGCCGAGCTGCTCAAGCTCCAGGCGTCCGGCTAAAGCCATGCTGCGCGCCGCCTCGGATTGCGCTGACAATGTCGCTTTTCGCGATTGAGGCGCTTGATGAAGCTGGTGGTGTATTCGAAGGGAGGCAGCCCGCAGGGCTGGCTGGATGGAATACGGGCGGCGTTTCCCGATGCCCGGGCCTGGGCCTGGACGCCGGGCTCGCCCCAGGCCGACTATGCGCTGGTGTGGATGCCGCCGCAGCAACTGCTGGACGAGCAGCCGGGCCTGAAGGCCATCTTCAACATGGGCGCGGGCGTGGACGCGCTGCTGCGCCTGCGCCTGCCGCCGGGCGTGCCGCTGGTGCGGCTCGAAGATGCCGGCATGGCGGTGCAGATGGCCGAATACGTCTGCCATGCGGTCATCGGCTACTACCGGGGCTTCGCCGGCTATGCGGCGCAGCAGCGCGAGGCGCTGTGGCAGCCGCTGCCGGTGCGCCGCCGCGCGGATTTCCGCGTGGGCGTGATGGGTCTGGGCGTGCTGGGCCAGCGGGTGGCGCGCGCGCTGCAGGGTTTCGAGTTTCCGGTGCTGGGCTGGAGCCGCAGCGCCAGGCAGCTGGCGGGCGTGCAGTGCCTGCATGGCGCGGCGCAGTTCGAGGCCTTCCTGGCGCAGGCGCAGGTGCTGGTGAACCTGCTGCCGCTCACGCCCGAGACCGAGGGCATCATCAACCGGTGCAGCCTGGCGCTCCTGCCGCGCGGCGCCTTCGTGATCAATATCGCGCGCGGCCGCCATGTGGTGGAGGACGAGCTGCTCGCCGCCATCGCCAGCGGCCAGGTGGCCGGCGCCACGCTCGACGTCCTGCGCGAAGAGCCGCTGGCGCCGCAGCACCCGCTGTGGCGCTGCCCGCAGGTCACGCTCACGCCGCACATCTCCGGGCAGACGCTGGAGGCCGAGTCGCTGGCGCAGATCCTGGGCAAGATCCGCGCGCTGCACCGTGGCGAGGCCATCGGCGGCATCGTGGATGCCGGGCGGGGCTATTGATGCGCGCCGGCAGGGGCGCCGCCACCGCGCTGGCCTGGCTGTGGCTGTTTGCGCCGCTGGTCTTCATGTGGCCTGGCCGCCGCTCGGCGCTCGATGCCGCGGCCTCGGCGGCGCTGCTGGCCTGCTGCCTGCTGTGGCGGCCCACGATGCGCGCGGCCGCGGTGCTGCTGGCGCTGATCGGGCTGGCGCACCTGGCCTATTTCCTGGCGGTGAATTCGGTGCCCGACGAGTATTTCTGGTTCACCGTGTTCGGCTCGTCGCTGGGCGAAGCCTGGGAATATCTGCTCTCCTACCGCCGCAGCGATGCGCTGCGGCTGGCCTGGTGGCTGCTGCCGGCCTGCGCGGCCGTGTACTGGCTGTGGTCCCGCGCCGCGGTGCTGCACGGCCGCTGGCGCCGGCTGGGGGCGGCCAGCCTGCTGCTGTGGCTGGGCTGGGGGCTGGCCAGCGCGGCCAAGGGCGACAGCCTGGGCGGCACGCTGCGCAAGGTGGACCGGGTCTATCCCTCGGTGTTCGCCGAGTCCTACCTGCGCTACCGGCAATCGTCGGCCCACATGTTCAGCGTGCCGCCGGTGCCCGAGCCGGCGCGCCCGCCGCTGGCCGACCTGGTGGTGCTGGTGATCGGCGAAAGCGCCAGCGCCCAGCGCTGGTCGCTGCTGGGCTACCAGGGCAACCCCACGAATGCGGCGCTGCAGCCCTGGCGCGAAGGCATGGTGGCGCTGCCGGTGCAGGCCAACGGCAACAACACCGCGCAGACCGTGCCGCTGCTGCTCACCGGCCGCCAGGTCGAGCCCCTGCCCGAGGGCGGCGTGCTGACCTACCTGGACAAGGCGGCCAAGGCCGGCTTCAAGGTGGTGACGCTCAGCAACCAGGGCAGCTTCGGCGTGGAGCAGAGCTTTTTCTTCACCGCCTTCCGCCAGCGCTCGGCGCAGTACCATCCGCTGCAGCCCGGCCTGTGGGACGAGGCGCTGACCCCGCTGCTGGACCAGGCGCTGGAAGACGCGCCGCCGCCCCGAAGGCTGATGCTCACGCTGCACATGTACGGCAGCCATCCGCGGGTGGAGGGCCGCACCCCGCCCGCCGCCGCGCGCTGGCCGGATGCGTACGACAACAGCATCGCCTACAGCAGCGGCCTGCTCGCGGACTGGATCGCGCGCCTGTCCCGCCTCGACGAGCGCCGCGTCGTGCTGCTCTACATATCCGACCATGGCCTGGCCTTTCCCGCCTGCGGCGGCTCCTATGTGCACGGCTCCACCCGCAGTGCCTACGAGGTGCCGCTGCTGCTGTGGGGCAATGCGCGCTTTCGGGCCGACAACGCGGCCTGGTGGCAGCAATGGCAGGCCCGCGCGCAGCAGGCGCTGGCGGCCGGCGGCCAGCTGCAATTCACCAATCTGCTCGTGCCTTTTGCGCTCGATGATTTGCTTGGCATGGGCCAGATGTCTACACTGCCTGTTGGGCCGGCCCCGGCGGCTGCGCTGGCGCAGCGCCAGCCGTATCCGCCGCCGGCCGACGGGCGGCAGTGCGAACGCTTCACGCCCTACGACGTGGCCGCGGCGCTGAAGCGGCGGCACTGAATTTTTGAGACCCCCAGGAACCACCATGAAATACCCTTCCAGAGTCCAACTGATCGACGTGGGCCCGCGCGACGGCCTGCAGAACGAGAAAGCGCCGGTGCCGGCCGAGGTCAAGATCGAGCTGGTGCACCGGCTGCAGGCCGCGGGGCTCAAGGAGATCGAGGTCACCAGCTACGTCAGCCCCAAGTGGGTGCCGCAGATGGCGGACAACCACGCGGTGATGGGCGGCGTGCAGCGCCGCGCGGGCGTGCGCTACTCGGTGCTGACCCCCAACCTCAAGGGCTTCGAGGCGGCCCTGGCCGACCGGCCCGACGAGATCGTGGTCTTCGGCTCGGCCAGCGAGGCCTTCAGCCAGAAGAACATCAATTGCAGCATCGCCGAGAGCATCGAGCGCTTCGCGCCGGTGGTCGAGGCCGCCAAGGCCGCCGGCATCCAGGTGCGCGGCGCGATGAGCTGCACCGTCGGCTGCCCCTACGAGGGCGAGGTCGCGCCCGAGCGCGTGGGCTACCTGGCCGGCCTGCTCAAGGGCATAGGCGTGCAGCGCGTGGACGTGGCCGACACCATCGGCGTGGGCACGCCGCTGAAGGTGCAGCGCGCGATCGAAGCCACGCTGGCGCACTTCGGCATCGACGAGGTGTCGGGGCACTTCCACGACACCTACGGCCAGGCGCTGTCCAACACCCTGGCCGCGCTGCAGCTGGGCGTGTGGAACTTCCAGTCGTCGGTGGCGGGCCTGGGCGGCTGCCCCTATGCCAAGGGCGCGACCGGCAATGTCGCCACCGAGGACGTGGTCTACCTGCTGCAGGGCTTGGGCATAGACACCGGCATCGACCTCGATGCGCTGGTGGATGCGGGCGCCTACATCAGCGACTTCCTGCAGCGCAAGCCCAATTCGCGCGTGGCGGTGGCCTTGATGAACAAGCGTGCGGGGTAAGCCGGATGTGCGGAGCCGAACTGCATGAATTGCCCGAAGGCGTGCAGCGCGTGGGCGCCGCGCTCGCCGCGCTGGGCCACCCGCATGCGCCGCGCATGCTCGACGCCGCGGCGCGCACCGCGCAGCAGGCGGCCGATGCGCTGGGCATCGAGGTGGGACAGATCGCCAAGAGCATCATCTTCCGCCGCAGGAGCGACGCGGCCGCGGTGCTGGTGGTGACCTCGGGCGACCGGCTCGTGGACGAGAAGAAGGTGGCCGCGCTGGTCGGCCCCATCGGCCGCGCCGATGCCGAGTTCGTCAAGAGCCGCACCGGCTTTTCCATCGGCGGCGTCTCGCCGCTGGCGCATGCCAGCCCGCCGGTCACGCTGATCGACCGCGAGCTGTTTCGCTTCACCGAGATCTGGGCGGCGGCAGGGCATCCGCACGGCGTGTTCCCGCTGGCGCCGCAAGACCTCGAAAAGCTCACCGGCGCACCGGTGGCCGACGTGGTACAGGAGGGCGCCTGAATGTTGCCCGAGCATGTCAAGAGCCTGGCGGTGCGCACCAAGGTGGTCAACGCCAGCGGCGTGTTCCGCGCCGGCTACGAGGGCGAGGTGCCGTCGCCCTGCGTCTCCATCTGCCGCATGACGCCCGATCGCAGCCATTGCGAGGGGTGCTTTCGCAGCATCGACGAGATCCGCGCCTGGTCCAAGGCCGATGGCGCCGAGCGGCTGCGGATCTGGCATGCGCTGCTGGCGCGCGCGCAGCTGACCACCGCGGGCCGGCAGCAGCCCACCGATGCGGTAGCGCCATGAAGACCATCGACTTCTACCTCGACTTCGTCTCGCCCTATGCCTGGCTGGCGTTCGACCAGCTGCCCGATGCACTGCAGGGCCTGAGCTGCCATGTGCGCTACCGGCCGGTGTTGCTGGGCGCCTTGCTGCAGCGCCACGGCAACCCCGGCCCCGCGGGCATACCGCCCAAGCGCGACTGGACCTACCGCCATGCCAGCTGGCTCGGCCGTTCGCTGGGCTGCGGGCTGGACATGCCGGCGCAGCACCCGTTCAACCCCCTGCCGCTGCTGCGCAAGGCCTTGCAGACCAGCGCCGATGGCTGCATCAACCGCTACGTGGCCGACACGCTGCTGCGCCATGTATGGCTGGGCGGGCTCGATGCGCTGGATGCCGGGCGCATCGCCGCGCTCGATGCGCAGCTGGCCGAGCAGTTGCAGCCGGGCGACGACGCGGCGCAGCGCGCCAAGGAGCTGCTGCGCGCCAACACCGATGCCGCGCTGGCCGCGGGCGTGTTCGGCGTGCCTGCCGCGGTGGTGGACGGCAAGCTGTTCTGGGGGCTCGATGGCCTGCCCATGCTGCGCGCCTACCTGCTGGGCGACGCCTGGTTCGAGCCCCATTGGGAGGGCGCGGCCCGGGTGCCGAACGGCCTGGCCTGAAAGCGGTTGAGCGTTGTGCGTTGTGCGGTTTTCACGCTCAACGCAAAACCCTTAACGCTCAACTTTCACCAGCGCCATGGGCGCTTGCAGCGGTGCAACCCTTGAACGGGGTAGGGCTGTCAGCCGCGCCTTGCCTGGGCCTGGCGCAGGGGCTGCAGCAGGTGGCCCAGCCCGTTGTGGTCGATTTCGTACATCAGTTCGAGCAACTGGCCGATCCTGCCGGCGGGAAAGCCTTCGCGCGCAAACCAGCGCAGGTAGTTGCCGGGCAGGTCGGCGATCATCCTGCCCTGGTGCTTGCCGAAGGGCATCGGCGTGGTGAGCAGCTGCTCCAGGTGTTCCGGGGTCAATTTCTACGCCGCCTTTCCCAATGGTCGATCCCTGCGTGGGCCCTGCCGCCGCGCCACGATGAAGCGCCATGATAGTTGACCGGATGCAGTTGGCGCCACGGATCGCGCTGGCAGTCGCCGCACTCGCGCCATCGTGACCGCAGGAGGGCACCAGGGATACGTCCCCGTCCCGGGCTGAAACGGCCTGGCTGGGCTGTGGTGGGCAATGTTCAGGGCCCGGGCCCGCCAAGTCCAAGCACAATAGCCCCCATCGAGGAGATCGCGCACCATGACCAACCCAGACCCTGCCCGCCAGGCCCATCCGAACCAGTTCGCGCTGTTGGGCCAGCGCCGCTTTGCGCCGTTTTTCTGGACGCAGTTCGCCGGGGCGGCCAACGACAATCTGTTCAAGTTCGCCTTCACGGTGATGGTGACCTACCAGCTGTCGGTAGCGTGGCTGCCGCCGTCGCTCGCCGGGCTGGTGATCGGGGCCTTGTTCATCTTGCCCTTCCTGCTGTTCTCGGCCACCGCGGGGCAGCTGACCGACAAGCTCGACAAGCACCGCATGGTGCGCTTCGTCAAGAGCTTCGAGATCGGCGTGATGCTGCTCGCCGGGCTGGGCTTCTGGCAAGCGAGCCCGGTGGTGCTGCTGGCATGCGTGTTCCTGATGGGGCTGCACTCCACGCTGTTCGGGCCGGTCAAGTACGCCTACCTGCCCCAGGTGCTGCGCGAAGACGAGCTCACCGGCGGCAACGGCATGATCGAGATGGGCACCTTCGTCGCCATTTTGCTGGGCAATGTGGTGGGCGGCATCCTGGTGGCGATCCCGCAGATCGGCCATGGGCTGGTGGCCGCGGCCTGTATCGGGGTGGCGCTGCTGGGGCGCCTCAGCGCGCAGGCGGTGCCGCCGGTGGCGGCGACCGATCCGGGCCTGGCCATCAACTGGAATCCGGTGAGCGAGACCTGGCGCAACCTGCGGCTGGCGCGCCAGAGCCCGGTGGTGTTTCGCTCGCTGCTGGGCATCAGCTGGATGTGGTTCTTCGGCGCGGTGTTCCTGAGCCAGTTTCCCAGCTTCGCCAAGGAGGTGCTGCACGGCGACGAGCATGTGGCCTCGCTGCTGCTGGTGGTGTTCTCGGTGGGCGTGGGCACGGGGTCGCTGCTGTGCGAGGTGCTGTCGCGCCGCCAGGTGGAGATCGGCCTGGTGCCGCTGGGCGCCATCGGCATGAGCGTGTTCGCGATCGACCTGTACTTTGCCGCGCGCGGGCTGCCGCCGTCGCCGCTGCTGTCGGTGGGCGATTTCCTGGCGCGGCATGCGCACTGGCGGGTGGTCGCCGATCTGCTGCTGCTGTCGCTGTTCGCCGGCCTGTACAGCGTGCCCATGTATGCGCTGATCCAGATGCGCAGCCAGCCCACGCATCGCGCGCGCATCATCGCGGCCAACAATATCCTGAACGCGCTGTTCATGATCGCCAGCGCGGTGCTGGCTGGCGCGCTGCTGTCGGCGGGTTTCAGCGTGCCGCAGATCTTCCTGTTCACCGGCATCGCGAATGCGCTGGTGGCGGGCTATATCTTCCTGCTGGTGCCCGAGTACCTGCTGCGCTTCATCGCCTGGATCGCCACGCACCTGGTGTACCGCTTTCGCATGCGCGGCGCCGAGCGCATTCCCGCCGCCGGCGCCGCAGTGCTGGTCTGCAACCATGTGAGCTTCGTCGATCCGGTGCTGATGATGGCGGCCAGCCCCCGGCCCATCCGCTTCGTGATGGACCACCGCATCTTCAAGGCGCCGGTGCTGGGCTGGCTGTTCAGGCTGGCCAAGGCGATTCCGATCGCGCCCCAGCACGAGGACCCGGCGGTCTACGAGGCGGCTTTCGCCACCGCCGCCCAGGTGCTGCGCGAGGGCGATCTGCTGGCCATCTTTCCCGAAGGCGCGATCACCCGCGACGGCGAGCTGGCGGCGTTCAAGGGCGGCGTGATGAAGATCCTGGAGCAGGCCCGGGCCGATGGCCTGCAGGTGCCGGTGGTGCCCATGGCGCTGACGAATCTGTGGGGCTCGTTCTTCAGCCGCATCGAGCCCGAAGGGGCGATGACCCGGCCGTTTCGCCGCGGCTGGCTCAACCGGGTGGAGTTGCGCGTGGCGCCGGCCGTCGAGGCGGCGGCGGTGAGTCCCGGCCAGCTGCAGCAGCAGGTGGCCGCCTTGCTGGGCGCGAGATAATAGCGCCAGCTAAGGAAGATGTGACTATGAAAGCCTGGATATTTGCGGTCGCCGCGTCGCTGGTGCTGGCCGCCTGCAGCAGCGGCTCCGGCCTGAAGCCGCTGGATGAGCAGGAGAGCAAGGAGGGCGACAGCTACGCCACCCAGTACTCCGGCCCGCGCAGCCCGGCCTCGGCCTATTGCGTGCAGCTCGGCGGCACGCTGGTGCTCAAGACCCCCAAGAGCCTGGATGCGGCCTGCCGCCTGCCCGGTGGCAAGACCGTCGATGCCTGGGAGCTGTTCTGGCGCGACAACGGCCAGAATTGATGCTTCAGCGCACGCCGTGCTGCCGGAACCAGGCCAGCATGCGCTTCCAGCCGTCTTCGGCCGCGTCCTTGCGGTAGCTGGCGCGGTAGTCGGCGTGGAAGGCGTGGCCGGCCTCGGGGTAGATGTGGAACTGCGAGGCCCTGGCGGCCGGATTGCCGCCGGCGGCGGCCTGGGCGAGGGCGTGCCGCATCGCGTCCACCGAGTCCGGCGTGATGCCCTGGTCCTTGCCGCCGTACAGGCCCAGCACCGGCGCCTTCAGCGCATTCGCCAGCTCGACCGGGTGGCGGGGCGTGAGCATGCTGGGCGTGCCTTCGAGCCGCCCGTACCAGGCCACGCCGGCTTTGACCCGGCCGCTGGTCGCGTACAGCCAGGTGATGCGCCCGCCCCAGCAAAAGCCGGTGATCGCGGCCTTGGCGGTGTTGCCGCCGTGGGCCGCGGCCCAGGCGAGCGCGCCGTCGAGGTCGCCCAGCACCTGGGCGTCGGGCACCTTGGAGACCAGCTCGCGCTGCAGCGCGCCGATGTCGGTGTACTTGCGCGGATCGCCCTGGCGCGCATACAGCTCGGGCGCGATCGCCAGGTAGCCGGCATGCGCCAGGCGCCGGCAGGTGTCGGCGATGTATTCGTGCACGCCGAAGATTTCCTGGATCACCAGCACCACGGGCAGGTTCTTGCGGCCCGCGGGCGCGGCATGGTAGGCGGGCACCTCGAAGCCGTCTACCGTGTAGTGGACGGGGCCGGCCGTGAGCCCGGTGGCTGGGGTCCGGATGGCGGTCTGCGCGTTGACGGGCAGCGTGGCCGCCGCGTAGCCCACCCCCAGGCTGCCTAGCGCCATCTGCAGCGCAGTGCGGCGCGTACTGCCTTCGAGGGTCGAGCGGCCGGGGAGCAGGGAGTCGAATTCGGGGTCTGGCGTATGGGGCATGGTGGTTCCTTTGCCGCAAAGGTGGCAGGCCCATTATGAGGGGTGCCAGAAAAAACGCCTGGCGGTGCGCCAGGCGTCGGGTAGCAGGGTGACTGGTCAGCTCACTTCCACAGCGCGCACTTGGTCTCGGCCTTGGTGGTGAAGACTTCGTCGCCGGGCAGCTTCTTCACGATCTTGTAGTAGTCCCAGGTGCCCTTGGACTCCTGCGGCGTCTTGACCTGCACCAGGTACATGTCGTGGATGTAGCTGCCGTCGGCGCGGATGGAGCCCGAGGCGAAGAAGTCGTCCATCTTCATGCCGCGCCAGGTAGCCATCACCTTGTCGGCATCGGTGGTGCCGGCGGCCTGCACCGCCTTGAGGTAGTTCATGGTGGCCGAGTAGTCGGCGGCCTGGATCTCGGTGGGGCGGCGCTGGGTCTTCTTCATGTAGGCGTCGGCGAACTTGCGCGAGGCATCGTTCATGTCCCAGTACCAGCTGGTGACGAACTGCATGCCGGCCGTGTTCTTCAGCCCCAGGCTGTGGATGTCGCTGTAGAAGACCAGCAGCGGCGCGATCTTCATCGTCTTGTCGATGCCGAATTCCTTGGCCGCCTTGATGGCGTTGATGGTGTCGCCGCCGGCATTGGCCAGCGCCAGCACCTGGGCCTTGGAGTTCTGCGCCTGCAGCAGGAAGGAGGAGAAGTCCGAGGCGTTCAGCGGGTGGCGCACGGCGCTCACCACCGAGCCGCCCTTGGCCTTGACGACGGTGGACGCATCCGCCTCCATGGCGTGGCCGAAGGCATAGTCCGCGGTCAGGAAGAACCAGCTCTTGCCGCCGTTGTCGACGATGGCGCCGGCCGCGCCCTTGGACAGCGCCACCGTGTCGTAGGCGTAGTGCACCGAGTAGGGGGTGCAGGCCTCGTTGGTCAGCGCCGAGGAGCCGGCGCCGTTGTTGATCATCACGCGCTTTTTCTCGTCCGCCACCTTGGCCAGCGCCAGCGCGGTGCCGGAGTTGGTGCCGCTGAAGATCATGGTCAGGTTCTGCGTGTCTATCCATTCGCGCGCCTTGCTGGCGGCGATGTCGGCCTTGTTCTGGTGGTCCACGACGAGCAGCTCGATGGGCTTGCCCAGCACCTTGCCGCCAAAGTCGTCGATGGCCATCTGGATGGCGGTGGCGCCGCCCTTGCCTTCGAGGTCGGCATACAAGCTGGACATGTCGCTGATGTAGCCGATCTTCACCTTGTCCTGCGCGTGCGCGGCGCCGAGAGTGCCCAGGCATCCGAGCGCGGCCAGCGCCAGGGTCAAGCGATTGCGTTTCATGAAGTCTCCTGTAAGAGGTGTGGTTAGGGCGGAGGCGGTTGCCGTCTCAACCATGCGGCAGCCATCGTGGCACGCCCGCGCAGCGGGTGTATTGGGGCAATTACGGTTCGCCGGCTGCAAGGCACAAGCAATGGGGCCATGGCATGCGCCGGTACGGCAGTATTTTTCTGCATTGGCTGCTATGAAAACCATATTTGGGCGCAAACGCACAGCGGGCAGGCGTTTTTGCCCAGAATGCGCGGCCAGGCCATGGCGGCCGCGCCGCCCGCCCAGCGGCGGGGCTCGGCGATAATCAGCCCCTATGCCTGTGGCTCATGGGTGGATTGCTATTTATTTTGACGTGCATCCAGCCGCCGCCGCTGCGCCGAACCTTTGCAGGAATCCCGCATGACCATCGAATCCCTTCCCCGCCCCTCGCGCCGCCAGGCCTTGCTGCTGTGTGCCGCCGCGGCGCTGCCGCTGCCGCTGCCGGCCCTGGCGCAGGGCCGCGACTGGCCCGTGCGCCCGCTGCGCCTGGTGGTGGGCTATGCCAGCGGCTCGTCGCCCGACGTGCAGGCGCGCCTGCTGGCCGAGCCGCTGGGCAAGGCGCTGGGCCAGCCCGTGGTGGTCGAGAACCGGGGCGGCGCCAGCGGCAATATCGGCGCGGATGCGGTGGCCAAGGCTGGCGACGGCCACACCATTGGCGTGATCGGCAACGGCCCGCTGACCAGCTCGAAGTTTCTCTATCCCCGGCTGCCCTATGACCCGATCAGCGACCTGGCGCCGCTGGCCATGATCGGCTCGGCGCCGTTGGTGCTGGTGGCTCCGCATGCCGCCGCGGCCGATGTGCCGGCGTATTTCGGCGCGCTCAAGCGCAGCGGTCAGGGCAACTACGGCTCGGTGGGCACGGGCTCGGGCGGGCACCTGGGCATGGAGCTGATCCGCGAGGCCATGGGGCTGAACATGGTTCATGTGCCCTACAACGGCGGCCCGGCGGTGGTCAATGCGCTGCTGGGCGGGCAGGTGCAGATGGCGCTGCTGCCGGCGTCCACCGTGATGCCGCTGGTGCAGTCGGGCAAGCTGGCGGCGCTGGCGGTCAGCTCCAGCCGGCGCAGCCCGCTGGCGCCGGGCGTGCCGGCCATGCCCGAGGTGGGTGCCGGTCAGGTGGATATCGAGGTGTGGAATGCGGTGATGGCGCCGGCTTCGATGCCTCAGGCGCACCGCGCCCGGCTGTCTGCCGCGCTGGAGGCCATCTTGCATGCGCCCGAGATCCGCGGCAAGCTGCTGGCCCAGGGCTGGCGCATAGGCGATACCAGCGCCGCCTCGCTGGCACGGCGCATCCAGAGCGATGCGCGCCTGTACGGCGCGCTGATCGCCAAGCAGCATATCCGGGTGGAGTAAAAACAGTAGCTGCTGGCGCTTGTGTATAAACGATTTTAGATATGAATCATATTGAAATCGTTTATTGAAGAGCGCTAGCAGCTATCAAAAATGCTTGCTGCGCTCAGATGCCACGGGCCCGGTCTGCCTTGAATTGCGCGCGGAACTGGGCGAAGCTGCCCGCGTCGAGCGCATTGCGCACTTCCTGCATCAGGTTCAGGTAGTAGTGCAGGTTGTGGATGGTGGTGAGCATGGGGCCCAGCATCTCGCCGCAGCGGTCCAGGTGGTGCAGGTAGGCGCGCGAGAAGCCGCTGCGCCCGCCTTGGTCCCAGCTCGCGCCTGCGGTGCCAGCGCAGGCGTGGCAGGTGCAGCTGGTGTCGATCGGCTGGTGGTCGCTCTTGTGGCGCGCGTTGCGGATCTTGAGGTCGCCGTAGCGCGTGAAGATGGTGCCGTTGCGCGCATTGCGCGTGGGCATGACGCAATCGAACATGTCCACGCCGTCGGCCACGCCCTGCACCAGGTCCTCGGGCGTGCCCACGCCCATCAGGTAGCGCGGCTTGTGCTGCGGCAACAGGTGGGGCGTGTGGGCCATGATGTCCAGCATCTCGTCCTTGGGCTCGCCTACCGAGACGCCGCCCACCGCATAGCCGGGGAAATCCATCTCGACCAGGGCCTGCAGCGACTCTTCGCGCAGGTTCTTGTACATGCCGCCCTGCACGATGCCGAACAGCGCGTTGGGGTTGCCCAGGCGCTTGAACTCGTCCTTGGAGCGGCGGGCCCAGCGGCGGCTCATCTCCATGCTCTTGCGTGCCTCGGCCTCGCTGGTCTTCTTGCCGTTGGTCTCGTAGGGCGTGCATTCGTCGAGCTGCATCACGATGTCCGAGTTCAGGATGGTCTGGATGCGCATGCTGACCTCGGGCGACATGAACAGCTTGTCGCCATTGACCGGGCTGGCGAAGTGCACGCCTTCCTCGGTGATCTTGCGCATGGAGCCCAGGCTCCAGACCTGAAAGCCCCCCGAGTCGGTGAGTATGGGCTTGTCCCACTTCTCGAAGCCGTGCAGGCCGCCGAAGCCCTGCATGACATCCAGCCCCGGGCGCATCCACAGGTGGAAGGTGTTGCCCAGGATGATCTGCGCGCCCATCTCGTGCAGGCTGCGCGGCATCACGCCCTTGACGGTGCCATAGGTGCCCACGGGCATGAAGATGGGGGTCTGCACCACGCCGTGGTTGAGCGTGAGCGTGCCACGGCGGGCGTGGCTGGTCGGGTCGGTCTTGAGCAGGTCGAATTGCAGCATAACCGCGTATTTTCGCAGATGCGCGCCCATGCTGCCGGGGCCGCTACACTGGTGCCAGGAGGATCTTTATGCTGAACATCATGATCGCCGTCGATGGCTCGCCAAACTCGCTGCAGGCCGTGCGCCATGGGATCGCGCTGGCCGCGAACGGCCTGCGCGCCCACGTGGTGCTGGCCCATGTGCAAAAGGAGGCCTCGCTGCTGGAGCTGGCCACGCAGGATTCCGAGCTGATCGCCAACGCCAGCATCGAGGCGGGCATGGACCTGCTGGCGCCCGCCATCGAGCTGCTGCGCGCGGCGGGCGTGCCGCACGAGGTGGACATCCGCCTGGGCGAGGCCTACACGACCTTGCTGGACATCGCCGAGACCCGCGGCTGCCAGCTGGTCGTGATCGGCGCCACTGGCGAGAGCGCGCTCGCCAGCATCCTGATCGGCTCGGTCTCGCGCGAGGTGGCGCGCCACAGCCGCGTGCCGGTCACCATCGTCAAGCAGCCCGACGAAACCGAGCCGGCCGCCGACGCCGGCCTGGTGGACGAGGAATAGCGCCTGCCAGCGGCGCAGCCGCCGGGGTGTCAGTCCCCCGGGCCCAGGCTGCGCCGCAGCTCGCCCAGCTGCTCGTAGAGCGACTGGGCCCGCGCCGCGCCCAGCGGCGCAAACAACTGCTCCAGCCACTGCTCATGGGCTTCGGCCATGGCGGCGAACTGCGCCCGCCCGGTGCCGGTGATGCGCACGATCATGGAGCGCCGGTCGCTGTCGTCGGCCACCCGCTCCACCCAGCCCTCCGCCACGAGCTGGTCGGTCAGCCCGGTCACGTTGCCGCCGGTCACCATCAGGTATTCCGACAAGGTCTTCATGCGCAGCCCCTCGGGAAAGCGGCTGAGCTGGGCCAGGTAGTCGAAGCGCGGCAGCGTGGTGCCGAACTGCGTGCGCAGCCGCCCGCGGATGACCTGCTCGATCTGGGTGCTGCAAGTCAGCAGGCGCAGCCACAGGCGCACCATCTGGTGGTCTGCATGCGAGAGTCCGGCCTCCCGCCCGGGAAGGCGGGCCGCCGTGTCGGAGGATGAATCGATGGACATATGGCTATGCATGGTGGCGCGGGCCGGCGAAGGCCATGACAGGGTAAGTACGTATTCTAGTGAAATATTTATGGATAAATAATTTAAACATAAAGTAATTTTCCATACGGACCCTGGCCATGAAAATCGTCTGCATAGGTGGCGGCCCCGCCGGCCTGTACTTCGCGCTGCTGATGAAGCAGATGGATGCCTCGCACGAGGTCAGCGTCGTCGAGCGCAACCAGCCCTACGACACCTTCGGCTGGGGCGTGGTGTTCTCCGACGCGACCATGGACAACATGCGCGAGTGGGACCCGGCCACCGCCGCGCAGATCGAGGCGGCCTTCAACCATTGGGACGACATCGAGCTGCTGTTCAAGGGCCGGCGCATCCGCTCGGGCGGCCACGGCTTCGTGGGCATAGGCCGCAAGCATTTGCTCAACATCCTGCAGGCGCGCTGCGAGCAGCTGGGCGTCCAGCTGGTGTTCGAGACCGATGCGCAGTCCGACGAGGACTATGCGGACGCCGACCTCATCATCGCCAGCGACGGCGTGAATTCGCGCATCCGCGGCCGCTATGCGGACATTTTCAAGCCCGACATCGTCACGCGCCCCAACCGCTATATCTGGCTGGGCACGAACAAGGTGTACGAGGCCTTCACCTTCGACTTCGTGCGCACCGAGCATGGCTGGTTCCAGGCGCACATCTACAAGTTCGACGACAAGACCTCGACCTTCATCGTCGAGACCACCGAAGACACCTGGAAGGCCCACGGGCTGGACCAGGCCGACCAGCAGCAGTCCATAGACTTCTGCGAGCGGCTGTTCGCCGCCAACCTGCAGGGCGAAAAGCTCATGACCAACGCGCGCCACCTGCGCGGCTCGGCCTGGATCAACTTCCAGCGCGTGGTCTGCGAGCAGTGGTGGCTGAAGAACGCCCGGGGCAGCCATGTGGTGCTGATGGGCGATGCGGTGCACACCGCGCACTTCGCCATCGGCTCGGGCACCAAGCTGGCCATCGAGGACGCGATCGAGCTGGCGCGCCAGTTCCGCCGCCTGGGCGCCACGCCCGCGCACATCCCCGAGGTGCTGGCCGCCTACCAGGAGGCGCGCCGGGTGGAGACGCTGCGCATCCAGAACGCGGCCTGGAATGCGATGGAGTGGTTCGAGGTCTGCGGCCAGCGCTACTGCGACCAGCTCGAACCCGAGCAGTTCATGTACTCCATGCTCACCCGCAGCCAGCGCATCAGCCATGAGAACCTGCGCCTGCGCGATGCGGCCTGGCTGGGCGGCTACGAGCAATGGCTGGCCGCGAAAAATGGCGTGGCCGTGGAGGGCCAGGCGCCGCCGCCGATGTTCCTGCCCTATACGCTGCGCGGCCTCACGCTGAAGAACCGCATCGTGGTCTCGCCCATGGCCCAGTACTCGGCGGTGGACGGCGTGCCCGGCGACTACCACCTGGTGCACCTGGGCGCGCGCGCCCTGGGCGGCGCGGGCCTGGTGTTCGCCGAGATGGCCTGCGTCAGCCCCGAGGGCCGCATCACCCCGGGCTGCCCGGGCACCTATACCGAGGCGCAGCAGGCGGCCTGGAAGCGCATCGCCGACTGGATCCACGCCAACACCGATGCCAAATTCGCGATGCAGATCGGCCACGCGGGCGCCAAGGCCTCGACGCGCCTGGCCTGGGATGGCACCGACCTGCCGCTGCCCGAGGGCAACTGGCCCATCATCTCGGCCTCGGCGCAGCAGTACCTCGAAGGCGTGAGCCAGATCTCGAAGGCGATGACGCGCGCCGACATGGACATGGTTAGGCAGCAGTTCGTGCAGGCCGCGCGCATGGCCGCCGACATCGGCGCCGACTGGCTGGAGCTGCACTGCGCCCACGGCTACCTGCTGTCGAGCTTCATCTCGCCGCTGACCAACCAGCGCCAGGACGACTATGGCGGCAGCCTGGAAAACCGCCTGCGCTACCCGCTGGAAGTCTTCGCGGCGGTGCGTGCCGCTTGGCCCGCCGAGCGGCCCATGTCGGTGCGCATCTCGGCCCACGACTGGGTGCCCGGCGGCATCACGCCGCAAGATGCGGTGCAGATCGCCAAGGCCTTCAAGGCCGCCGGGGCCGATCTGATCGACTGCTCGTCGGGCCAGGTCAGCAAGCAGGAAAAGCCGGTCTACGGCCGCATGTTCCAGACGCCGTTCGCCGACCGCATCCGCCAGGAGGCCGGCATCGCCACCATGGCCGTGGGCGCGATCAGCGAGGCCGACCATGCCAACTCCATCATCGCCGCGGGCCGCGCCGACCTGTGCGCGGTGGCGCGCCCGCACCTGGCCAACCCGAACTGGACGCTGGCCGAGGCCGCCAGGATAGGCTACACGCCCATCGCCTGGCCCAGGCAGCTGTTCCAGGGCAAACGCCAGATGGAAACCCTGTTCGAGCGCGAGCAGGCCCAGCAGGCCGCCGCCTTGGCTTCGGCCGGGGGGCACTGAGATGGCGGGCGATCTGAACGATCAGCACGCGCTGGTGACCGGCGCCGGCCAGGGCATAGGCGAGGCCATCGCGCGCCAATTGCTGGCGCGCGGCGCCCGGGTCACGGTGCTGGGGCGCCGGGCCGAGACGCTGCGCAAGCTCGTGGACGAATTCCCCGGCCAGTGCCGCATGGAGCTGGCCGATGTGGCCCAGGAATCCGAGGTGAAAAGGGCTTTTGGCCAAGCGCAGAAAGCTCTAGGTGCTATCAATATTCTGGTAAACAACGCCGGCCAGGCGCAGAGCGCACCGTTCCTGAAGATGGACGCGGCGGCCTGGCAGAACATGCTGGCCGTCAACCTCACGGGCACCATGCTGTGCATGCAGCAGGCGCTGCCCGCGATGGCGACCGCGGGCTACGGGCGCATCGTCAACGTGGCCAGCACGGCCGGGCTGGCCGGCTACGCCTATGTGGCGGCCTACTGTGCGGCCAAGCACGGCGTGGTGGGATTGACCCGCTCGCTGGCGCTGGAGTTCGCGAAGAAGGGCGTCACCATCAACGCCGTCTGCCCCGGCTATACCGAGACCGAGATCGTGCGCGAGAGCATTGCGCGCGTGGTGGAAAAGACCGGCCGCACGCCCGAGCAGGCCATGGCCGAGTTCGTCAAGGGCAACCCCCAGGGCCGGCTGGTGCAGCCGCAGGAGGTGGCCGACGCCGTGCTCTGGCTGTGCGGCCCGGGCGCCGGCGCCGTCACCGGCCAGGCCATCGCGGTGGCCGGCGGCGAAGTGATGTGAATGGAGTGCAAGATGAGTGAATACGCAATCGATCCCGCCCTGGTGGCGGGCAACCACCAGCAGCTGGCCGGCTACGAGGCGCGGCATTTTTTGTGGCAGCTCGAGGGCGGCGTGGCCACGCTCACGCTCAACCGGGCCGAGCGCAAGAACCCGCTGACTTTTGACTCCTACGCCGAGCTGCGCGACCTGTTCCACCGCCTCAAATGGGCGCAGGACGTGAAGGCCGTGGTGCTGGTGGGCGCGGGCGGCAACTTCTGCTCGGGCGGCGACGTGCACGAGATCATCGGCCCGCTGGTGCAGCTCAAGGCACCCGAGCTTTTGATGTTCACGCGCATGACGGGCGAGCTGGTCAAGACCATGCGCGCCTGCCCCCAGCCCATCGTCGCGGCGGTGGACGGGGTGTGCGCCGGCGCCGGCGCCATCATGGCCATGGCCTCGGACCTGCGCCTGGGCACCGCGCGCAGCAAGACCGCCTTTTTGTTCAACCGCGTCGGCCTGGCCGGCTGCGATATGGGGGCCTGCGCCATCCTGCCGCGCATCATCGGCCAGGGCCGCGCCAGCGAGCTGCTCTACACCGGGCGCAGCCTGGGCGGCGAGGAGGGCGAGCGCTGGGGCTTCTTCAACCGCCTGTGCGCGCCCGAAGCCTTGCTGGAGCAGGCGCACCAGCTCGCGGCCGAGCTGGCCGCCGGCCCCAGCTTCGCCAACGGCATCACCAAGACCATGCTGCACCAGGAATGGGCCATGACCGTGGAGCAGGCCATCGAGGCCGAGGCCCAGGCCCAGGCCCTGTGCATGCTGACCGAAGACTTCGCGCGCGCCTACCATGCGTTCGTCGCCAAGCACAAACCCCAATTCCAAGGAAACTGACATGGCCGACAGCAGCTATCTGAAATGGCCCTTCTTCGCGGCCCGCCATGCGCAGCTGGCGCAGCAGCTCGACGCCTGGGCGGCGCGGCATGCGGCGCAGGTGCACAGCGGCGACACGGATGGCGACTGCCGCCAGCTGGTGAAGGCACTGGGCGCGGGCGGCTGGCTGCGCCACGCGGTGGCCGGCGCTGAATCTGGCGGCGCGCAGATCGACACCCGCGCCATCTGCCTGATCCGCGAGACGCTGGCGCGCCACAACGGCCTGGCCGACTTCGCCTTTGCCATGCAGGGCCTGGGCTCGGGCGCGATCAGCCTGGCCGGCACGCCAGAGCAAAAGCAGCGCTACCTGGGCAAGGTGGCGGCGGGCGAGGCGATCGCCGCCTTTGCGCTGTCCGAGCCCGATGCCGGCTCGGACGTGGCGGCCATGGCCTGCGAGGCCCGGCTGGAAGGCGAGCATTACGTGCTCAACGGCGAGAAGACCTGGATCTCCAACGGCGGCATCGCCGACTTCTATCTGGTCTTCGCACGCAGCGGCGAGGCGCCGGGCGCGCGCGGCATCTCGGCGCTGATCGTCGATGCCGGCACGCCGGGCTTCGAGATCGCCGAGCGCATAGACCTGATCGCGCCGCACCCGCTGGCGCGGCTCAGGTTCAGCAACTGCCGCGTGCCGGTGGCGCAGCGCGTGGGCGCGGGCGGCGAGGGCTTCAAGCTCGCCATGCGCACGCTCGACGTGTTCCGCACCTCGGTGGCCGCCGCCGCGCTGGGCTTTGCGCGCCGCGCGCTCGACGAGGCGCTCATGCGCGCCACCACGCGCAAGATGTTCGGCGGCGTGCTGGCCGATTTCCAGCTCACCCAGGCCAGGCTGGCACAGATGGCCACGCAGATCGACAGCGCGGCCCTGCTCACCTACCGCGCCGCCTGGCAGCGCGACCAGGGCGAGAGCGTGACGCGCGAGGCCGCCATGGCCAAGATGGCGGCCACCGAGAACGCCCAGCAGGTCATCGACGCCGCGGTGCAGTTGTGGGGCGGTCTGGGCGTGGTCAGCGGGCAGGTGGTGGAGCGGCTGTACCGCGAGATCCGCGCGCTGCGCATCTACGAAGGGGCGACCGAGGTGCAGCAGCTCATCATCGCGCGCGAACTGCTCAAGAGCGCGCAGGCTTAGGAGGCCGCCACATGCCCTATACCGCCCATATCGACACCTTTGCCGCCGACCACCTGCCGCCCGCCGAGCTGCAGCCCGACTACCTGTTCGAGCTGCCCGGGCTGCAGTTTCCCGAGCGCCTGAACTGCGCCGCCGAGCTGCTGGACCGCCATGTGGCCGAAGGGCGCGGCGACAGGCTGTGCATCCAGGCCGAGGGCGTGCGCTGGAGCTATGCCGAGCTGCAGGACAAGGCCAACCGCATCGCCAACGTGCTGACCCGGCGCATGGGCCTGGTGCCCGGCAACCGGGTGCTGCTGTGCTCGCCCAACAACCCGATGATGGTGGCTTGCTGGTTCGGCGTGGTCAAGGCTGGCGGCATCGTGGTCGCGGCCATGCCGCTGCTGCGCGCCAAGGAGTTGTCGGCGTTTGCCGACATCGCGCAGATATCGCTGGCCCTGGCCGATGAAGCCCTGCAGGACGAGGTGCTGGGCGCGCAGGCCAAGAGCCCCACGCTGCAGCGCGTGTGCTTCTTCAACGCCAAGTGCGGCGCTGCCGGCGCGTCGCTCGAAGCGCTGATGGCCGGCGAGAGCGCCAGCTTTGCCAACGTGGACACCGCGGCCGTCGACACCTGCCTGCTGGGCTTCACCTCGGGCACCACCGGCGTGCCCAAGGCCACCATGCATTTCCACCGCGACGTGATGGCGATCTGCGCCTGCTGGCCGCGCCATGTGCTGCGGGCGACGCAGGACGATGTATTCATCGGCAGCCCGCCGCTGGCCTTCACCTTCGGCCTGGGCGGGCAGGTGCTGTTTCCTATGGCCATCGGCGCCTCGCTGGCGCTGATGGAAAGGGCCGGGCCGCAGCAGCTGGTGGACGGCATCGAGCGCTTTGGCGCCACGGTGCTGTTCACCGCGCCGACCTCGTACCGGGTGATGGCGGAGCAGGGCGCGAGCATCCGCGCCAGCCGCCTGCGCAAGTGCGTCTCGGCCGGCGAGGCGCTCACCGCATCGACCCGCGCGATGTGGAAGCAGGCCACCGGCATCGAGATCATCGACGGCATAGGCTCCACCGAGATGCTGCACATCTTCATCTCGCACCGCGAGGACGAGGCCCGCCCCGGAGCCACCGGCAAGGCCGTGCCCGGTTACCGCGCCCGCGTGGTGGATGAGCAGGGCCGCGAGCTGCCGCCGGGCACCGTGGGCCGCCTGGCCGTGCAGGGCCCCACCGGCTGCCGCTACCTGGGCGATCCGCGCCAGCGCAGCTATGTGCAGGACGGCTGGAACCTCACCGGCGACGCCTACCTGATGGATGCGGACGGCTACTTCGTCTACCAGGCCCGCACCGACGACATGATCATCTCTGCCGGCTACAACATCGCCGCGCCCGAGGTGGAGGAGGCGCTGATGCAGCACCCCAGCGTGGCCGAGTGCGCGGTGATCGGCGTGCCCGACAGCGAGCGCGGCCAGATCGTCAAGGCCTTCGTGGTGCTGCATGCGGGGCAGGCCGCGGACGATGCCAAGATCCGGGAGCTGCAGGATTTCGTGAAGCGCACCGTGGCGCCGTACAAGTACCCGCGCGCGGTCGAGTTCATGGGGCAGCTGCCGCGCACCGCGACCGGCAAGCTGCAGCGATTCCGGCTGCATGCTCCAGCGTAGTGCCCCGGGCATCGGAACCCGAGCGGAATCTGAAATGACGGACTTCGTCCCATCCCCATGCGCGCAACGCTTCGAGCGCGAGGTGGGCATACGCTTTGCCCACTGCGACCCGGCGGGCATCATTTTTTTCCCGCAGTACCTGGTGCTGTTCAACGGGCTGGTGGAAGACTGGTTCAACCAGGCGCTGCGCCACCCCTATGCCCGCATGCTGGGCGAAGAGCGCACGGGCCTGCCCATCGTGCGCCTGGAGTGCGATTTCCGCGCCATCACGCGTATGGGCGAAACGGTGGTGCTGGGCCTGTCGGTGGCGCGGCTCGGCCAGCGCTCGCTGGCGCTGGACCTGGACTGCCGCGGCGCCGATGGCCAGCTGCGCGTGGCCGCGCGCAAGGTGCTGGTGTTCACCAGCCTGGACACGCACCAGGCCATCGCCGTGCCCGGCCCCATCCAGGCGGCCATCGCGCGCTGGCTGGCTGGCGAAGATCGATTTTGTTGAAAGGAAACGCAATGCAAGTATTACTGCCGCCCGGCTGGCCCCGCCCCAAGGGCTATTCCAATGGTGTGACGGCCCGCGGCCGCATGGTGTTCGTGGCGGGCATGATCGGCTGGGATGCGCACGGCGTCTTCCACACCGACGATCTGGCCGGCCAGGTGCGCCAGGCGCTGCAGAACATCGTCGAGGTGCTGCGCGCGGGCGGCGCCCGGCCCGAGCACATCGTGCGCATGACCTGGTATGTGACGGACAAGCAGGAGTACGTCGCGGCCTATCCCGAGATCGGCAAGGCCTTCCGCGAGCTGATCGGCAGTTTCAACGCGGCGATGACCGCGGTGCAGGTGGCCGCGCTGGTGGAGGACCGCGCCAAGGTGGAGATCGAGGTCACCGCGGTGGTGCCCGACGACGCGCGGGCCTGAGCGCCGCGGTGAGGGGTCGGCTGGATGATCAGAAATCCAGCAGGCTGAAGCCCAGCGAGAACATGGTGCGCTTGTAGTTGTAGTCCAGCAGCGAGTCGCCATAGCCGCTGAACAGCTGGGCGTGCAGGCGCAGGTTGCTCTTGCCGCCCATCCAGCCGTCGCCCAGCGCGTGCATCCATTCCAGCCGCGCCGATCCCTTGCCCGAGCCGTTCAGCGAGCCGCGCGCGGTCAGGCCGAGCCAGTTGTCGCGGTTCAGGTTCCAGCCGATCTTGAGTTCGCCCCGGCCGATGTAGTCCTGGATGTCGGGGTTGTTGTCGCTGGCGGCATTTTCGGCGATGCGCTTCCACAGCTTGGCCTGGATTTGCCAGCGGTTGTCCAGCTCCAGCCCGGTCATCAGGTAGTAGCGGTTCCAGCTGCGCGACAGCGGGTCGCTCTGGCCGTTGGACTGGTGCACCAGGCCTATGCCGCTGTAGCGCCAGCGCCAGCCGAAGGGCAGCTTGGCGGTGGTGGGGTAGACGTAGAAGATCTCGGGCTCGTGGTCGGTGTTGCGGAAGGGCCGCGACAGCGCGGGGTTGAACAGCTGCCAGTACGACTGCTGGGTGTAACCCACCCACAGCGAGTCGCGCAGGTTGGAGCCGGGGCTGGTCAGCAGGTTCTGCGCCAGCTTGGTGCGCACCGAGAGCTGGATGCGCATTTCCTGCTTCTGGTAGGCGGTGGCATGGGTGGCCGAGTTGTTCGGGTTGTCCGAGAGGGGCTGGACGTTGACGCCGCTGGCGGTGACCGCCGAGAGCGACAGCGGCCGGTAGCCGCGGAAGCTGAAGGTGCCGCAGTCGGTGCCGGCCTCCAGTTCCCAGAAGCGCGACATCTCGGTATAGGCCGAGTCGCGGCAGCCGCCGTTGGCGCGGTTGGGGTCGAGCGCTGCCAGCATTTCGGTGGCCGGGGCAAGCGCGGCAGGGGGCGCGGCCGCGGTAGTGGCCGCAGCCGGCTCCTGGCTGGCGGGGGCCGCCGCCACCGCGGCCGCGGAGTCTTGTTGCGCGGCCCACTGGTCGAAGCAGGCCAGGCGCTGCGCAGGGTCGGACTGCGCGGCGCACTGCCGCCAGGCGGCGGGCAAAGCCGGGGCGCCCGGGGCTTGCCCATGGATTTGGGCCTGGGCCGAGGTGCCGTAGAGCAGGGGGGCGGCGATGGCCGCCGCGCACAGGTAAGGGTGTCGCATGGTGGTCAGTGTGCGGCCTTGCGCAACGTGAAGCGGTGGGAGTGCTCGTTCTGGTCTGTCCATTCGCCGCGGATCTCGCGCGCGCAGCTGCCCTGCACCACGTCGCCCGACCAGGTGCCGGTGGTGCGCTTGCCGTCGCTGGACTCTTCCATGGACAGCTCGCCCTTGTCCACGTCGCCGACGACGATGGCGCTGCCGCCGGGGCGGCGGATTTCGCCCTTGACGGTGCCGTTCCACTCCGGGTGCGGGCGCAGCTCCAGCGTGATGGGGCCGGCCTGGCCCTGCACCTCGGCCCGCCAGTGGCCGAGCAGCTCGGGCTGCTCCATCTGCGCGGCCGTGGGGCAGGCCGGGCGTGGCGAATTCAAGGGGTTTTGGCTACAGGCGCCGATGGACAAGGCGCAGATTGCTATCAGAAGGATTTGCTTCATGGGTTTCATGCCGGTGTTTCGGGCTTGGCCTGCGCCTTCTTGGCAAACTCCTCGCGCAGCGCGCGCAGCTTGGCGCGCGGGTCTTCACGGGCGGTCGAGGCGTCGAGCTTCATCTCGGCGATGAAGCGGCTGGGCTGGGCCATCACCATCTCGCGCCCTTTCTTGCGGCGCTTGGCCCAGCTCACCGCCAGCGTGCGCTGGGCGCGGGTGATGCCCACGTACATCAGGCGGCGCTCTTCCTGCAGGCGCTGGGCGGTGTCTTCGCTGAGCTTTTGCTGCTTGCCGTCGTCATCGTCGAGCTTGAAGGGCAGCAGGCCTTCGTTCACGCCGACCAGCACCACATGCGGCCATTCCAGGCCCTTGCTGGCGTGCAGCGTGGAGAGCGTCACCATGTCCTGCTCCTGTTCGCGCTCGCTGATGGTGGACAGCAGCGCAATGGTCTGCGAGACCTCGAGCAGGCTCTTGGCCTCGGCCTGCGTGGTCATGCCGGCGCTGGTGTCGATCTGCCCGCCGGCGCGCTGGGCCATCCAGTCGCAGAACTCCAGCACGTTGGTCCAGCGCGCGGCGGCGACTTTGTCGCTGTCCTCGTGCTCGTACAGGTGCTGCTCGTAGCCGATTTCCTTGAGCCACTCCATCAGGAAGGCATGCGCCTCTTCGGCGCCGCGGGTGTTGCGGGCGCGGCTTTCCAGCTCGTTGATGTAGCGGCCGAATTCCATCAGGCTTTCGTAGCCCTTGGCCGGCAGCGCATCGGGCAGCATCTGGTTGAACAGCGCGCCGAACATGCTGCTGCTGCGCGCCTGGGAGAATTCGCCCAGCCGCCCCAGCGTGGTGTGGCCGATGCCGCGCTTGGGCGAGGTGATGGCGCGCAGGAAGGCCGGGTCGTCGTCGTTGTTGATCCACAGCCGGAACCAGGCGCACAGGTCGCGGATCTCGGCGCGGTCGAAGAAGCTGGTGCCGCCCGAGACCTTGTAGGGCACGTTGGCGCGGCGCAGCGCCTTCTCGAAGGGCTTGGCCTGGTGGTTGGCGCGGTACAGGATGGCGAAGCTCTTCCAGTCCGGCGGCGGGTTGGCCGCGGCGCGCAGGCCCAGGATGCGGGCCACGGCGCGCTCGGCCTCGTGGTCTTCGCTGTCGGCATCGACCACGCGCACCGGCTCGCCTTCGCCCAGCTCGGAGAACAGCGTCTTCGGGAACAGCTTGGGGTTGGGCTGGATCACGTTGTTGGCCGCGCGCAGGATGGCGCTGGTGGAGCGGTAGTTCTGCTCCAGCTTGATCACCTTGAGCTGGGGGAAGTCCTGCGGCAGCTTCTTCAGGTTGTCCAGCGAGGCGCCGCGCCAGCCGTAGATGCTCTGGTCGTCGTCGCCCACGGCGGTGAAGCGCGCGCGCTCGCCCACCAGCAGCTTCAGCAGTTCGTACTGGGTGGCATTGGTGTCCTGGTATTCGTCGACCAGCACATGGCCGAGCAGTCGCTGCCACTTCTCGCGCACCTCGGGGTGACCCTGCAGCAGGCGCAGCGGCATGCCGATCAGGTCGTCGAAGTCCACGCTCTGGTAGGCGGTGAGCCGTTCCTCGTAGCGCTGCATGATGACGGCGACCGCGCGTTCGTTGTCGTCCTTGGCCTGGGCCAGCGCGGCCTGGTGGTCGAGGCCGCGGTTCTTCCAGTTGCTGATCAGGTACTGCCACTGGCGGGCGGTGGCGGCATCGGTGGTGCCGCCGGCCGCGTCCTTGAGGATGCCGATCACGTCGTCCGCGTCGAGGATGCTGAACTGCGGCTTGAGGCCGAGCACGCGGCCGTCCTCGCGCACCATGCGCACGCCCAGGGCATGGAAGGTGCAGACCAGCACGTCCTTGGCGGCGCGGCCGATCAGCCCCTTGGCGCGCTCGCGCATCTCGGCGGCCGCCTTGTTGGTGAAGGTGATGGCGGCAATGCTGCGCGGCGCGAGGCCCGTCTCGATCAGCCGCGCGATCTTGTGCGTGATCACCCGCGTCTTGCCCGAGCCCGCGCCGGCCAGCACGAGGCAGGGCCCTTCGGTGTAGTGCACCGCCTGGAGTTGCGCGAGATTGAGACCGACTGCCATGAAACCGAAACCTGCGTGCGACGCGAAAAAAGGGCAAGAATAACCGCTTGGCCCCGGGGCCGGCCGGCAAAGGGACATCACAATAGCGCCGTGCTCTCCGTCCTTCAGATCACCTTCCCGTTTTTTGCACTGGTGCTGTGCGGTTACCTGGCCACGCGGCGCGGCGTGTTCCCGCTGCAGGCCATCTCCGGGGTCAATGGCTTCGTGCTGTTCTTTGCACTGCCCTGCATGCTGTTCAAGGCTGGCGCGGGGCTGCCGTTTGCGCAATTGCTCGATCTGCCCGCCATGCTGCTGTACCTGCTGTGCGGCTTGATCATGGTGGCGGGCTGCATAGGTTTCGGCCGCCGCGCGGGCCTGGATTGGAACAATGCATCCTTCGGCGCGCTGGTGACGGCCTTTCCGAACACCGGCTTCATGGGGCTGCCGCTGCTGGTGGCCTTGCTCGGCGATGCCGGCGCCGGGCCCAGCATCCTGTCGATGCTGGTCGACATGGTGGTCACCACCTCGATCTGCCTGGCCCTGTCGCGCCTGGGCGATGCCGCCGGCCACGCAGGCCATGCCGGCGCTGCGCTGCGCAAGGCCCTGGCCGGCATGCTGGCCAATCCCATGCCCTGGGCCATCTTGCTGGGCGCACTGGCCTCGTACCAGCAGTGGCGGCTGCCCGCGGCGCTGGACCAGACCGTGGGCCTGCTGGGCAGCGCCGCCACGCCGGTGGCGCTGTTCGCGGTGGGGGCGGTGCTGGCGCGCTCGCAGATGCGGCCCGCCGAATACGCGGCGCCGCGCAGCTATGTGCCGCTGGCGCTGGCCAAGCTGCTCGTGCATCCGCTGCTGGTCTGGGGGCTGGGCGCCCTGGCCATGCGCCTGGGGGCGCCGCTGTCACCCTTTGCGCTGAAGGCGCTGGTGCTGCTGGCGGCGCTGCCCAGCGCCAGCAATGTCACGCTGCTGGCCGAGCGCTACGGGGCCCACAACGGGCGCATCGCGCATGTGATCCTGGTGTCGACGGTGCTGGCATTCGTGAGTTTTTCGCTGGCGGTGGCGCTGTTGCAGTAGCGAAACAGCGGCAGGCGCGCAGATTGTTAAATCTTGTATTTGGTTATTTGATGCATTTATGATTGCGTGACAAATCGCAACATAAGGCAAAACATGTTCATCAGGAATTTCGCAGGCATGCGCACGGCGGCCGGGTTGGCCATGCTCTGCGCCGCTTCGGCGGCACAGGCGGGTCTGCCGGCGCCGGGGGGCGCAATCGACTATGCACCGACGGCTAGCAGCGTGCCCACCTTGGGCGCATGGACGCTGCTGATGCTGGCCTTGCTGGTTGCCGCGGTGGCGTATCGCGTGCTGCGCGGGCAGGTCAACGGGCGGCTGCTCTCCAATCTGTTGGTGGTTGGCGGCGTGGCCGCGGCGGGCATGGCGGGACATGACTTGGTGCAGCACGCCCAAGCGATCAGCGCGAACCCCGTCAATTTGAGCAGCCCCTCCGGCGGCAGCGTGAGCGGCGACTACTGGGTGCAGGCCACCAATACCTCGGGGGTGCCGCAGCAGATCAAGGCCATCCGGCCCAACAACGATTGGGTGCAGGTGCGTGAGGCGCCAGTGGGGCCGCAGTGCCAGGTGGGCACCGTGGTGCAGCCGGGCGCCCAATGCAATGTGCTGTTCACCTACCCGCCAACCTAAGCATGTTGTTCATCAGGAATTTCGCGGGCATTCGTGCCGCGGCCGGGTTGGCAGTGGTTTGCGCCGCTTCGGCGGCGCGGGCGGGTGTCGAAGTCCCTCCGGGCGGCGCGATCGACTATGCGCCGCTGGCCAGCAGCGTGCCCACGCTGGGCGTCTGGACACTGCTGCTATTGGCCTTGCTGGTTGCCGCGGTGGCATACCGCGTGCTGCGCGGGCGGGTCAATGGGCGGCTGCTCTCCAATCTGTTGGTGGTTGGCGGCGTGGCGGCTGCGGGCGTGGCGGGGCACGACCTGGTGCAGCGCGCCCAAGCGATCAGCGCGAACCCCGTCAGTCTGAGCAGCCCCTCCGGCGCAAGCGTGAGTGGCAATCACTGGGTGCAGGCCACCAATACCTCGGGTGTGCCGCAGCAGATCAAGGCCATTCGGCCGAATGTCGATTGGGTTGTGGTTACCGATGCGCCTGAAGGGCCGCAGTGCCAGGTTGGAGCCGTGGTGCAGCCGGGAGCCAAATGCAATGTGCGGTTTGAATACCTGCGGGGCTAGCGCTGGTGCCGGGGTTGCACAGAAATATATTTGGTGATTGATCCTATCCATGCAGCAGATATATATCGCCGCCATCGTCATCAGCCTGGCGGCGGTAATTTTTTGGGAATCGCTGAGCCCGCTGTTTCCCACCCCCACCGTGCCGCTGGCGCGCTGGCTGCGCAACCTGGCGCTGTCGGTGCTGGCGCTGGGCGCCATGCTGGCGGCGCCGGCGCTCTTCTGGGCGGCCATGCATGCGTTGGGCCTGCGGCCAGGCGGCTGGGGCGGCTGGCTGCAGCGCTGGGGTGTGCCGGTGTGGGGCCAGTGGCTGGCTGCCTTCCTGGTGCTGGATGGCATGGCCTATGCGCTGCACCGCCTGTCGCATGCCGTGCCCTGGCTGTGGCGGCTGCATGCGGTGCACCATAGCGACGTGGAGCTGGACGCCACCACCGCGCACCGCCACCATCCGCTGGAAAACCTGTTCATCGCGCTGGCGACCCTGCCGGTGCTGCTGCTGCTGGCGCCACCGGTGGAGGCGGTGCTGGCCTACAGCCTGCTGGCGGTGGTGGTCAGCACCGTGGCGCATGGCAATCTGCGGCTGCCAGCGAGCCTGGACCGGGTGCTGCGCTGCCTGCTCGTCACGCCGGCCTACCACCGCATCCACCACAGCCGCGAGCAAGTGCAGACCGACAGCAACTACGCGACGGTCTTCCCCTGGTTCGACTACCTGCTGGGCAGCGCCAGCGCGGTACCTGCCGACGGCGGCCGCTCGGTCGTCATGGGGCTGGAGCGCCACCGCGATGCCGCCAGCCAGACGCTGCCAGCCTTGCTGCTGGCGCCATTCCGGTCGAGCTGAGCCCTGGCGGCATCTCAGATCGCCTGCGGATCCACATCCACCAGCCAGCGGATCAGCGCCTTGTGCTCGGGCTGCGCGCGCACCTGGTGCAGCACGGCCTGCCAGCTGCGCAGAAACTGCTGCAGCGCAGGGCGCGATGCGCTCTCCACCAGCATCTGCGCCCGCTCCACATTGGCCACCCGCTGCACGGCCAGCGGGATCGGCGGATAGAGAAACATTTCGGCCAGGCCCGGCAGCTGCAGCGCGTGGGCCTGCTCGCTGGCGCTGCGCAAAAAGGCCTGGGCGACTTCCTGGCTGCGCGCGTCGGCGCGCACCAGGGCCTGGTAGGCGAAGGGCGGCATGGCGGCGTCGCGCCGCTCGCGCAGCTGCTGCGCTGCGAAGCCGGCATAGTCGTGCGTGCGCAAGGCCTCGAAAACCGGATGGCCGGGCTGCTGCGTCTGCACCCACATCTCCACCGCGCTGCGCTGGCGGGCCACATAGCCGGCATCGCGTCCGGCGCGGCCGGCCGCCTGCAGCAGCAGGGCGAACAGGCGTTCGGGCGCGCGGAAGTCGCTGGAGAACAGCGCGTCGTCCGGCTGCACCGCGGCGACCAGCGTCACGCGGCGGAAGTCATGACCCTTGGCGACCATTTGCGTGCCGATCAGCACGTCGATCTCGCCGGCGTGCATGTGCTGCAGCTGGGTTTCGAGCGCGCCCTTGGATTTGGTGGTGTCCGCGTCGATGCGGGCGATGCGCGCGGGCTCGCGGTCGGGCCGCTGCACATTGCGCAGCTGCCGGGACAGCGCCTCTTCGAGCTGCTCGGTGCCCAGGCCCAGCGGCAGGATGTCGGGGTTGCCGCAGCTCGGGCACTGGCGCGGCACGCGCTGGCTGAAGCCGCAGTGGTGGCAGCGCAGCGTGCGGTCGCTCTTGTGGAAGACCTGGTGGGCGCTGCAGTGCGGGCAGTCGCTCTTCCAGCCGCAGTCGCCGCACAGCAGCACTGGCGCGAAGCCCCGGCGATTGAGCAGCACCAGGCTTTGCTCGCCGCGCTCCACGCGCTGGCGTATGGCCTGCAGCAGCGGCTCGGAAAACAGCGTGCGCCGGGGTTGCTGGCGCATGTCCACCAGGCGCAGCGCAGGCATGTGGGCCGCGCCTGAGCCGGCTCCGATACGGCTGGGCATGGCCAGCCGCTGGTAGCGCCCGCCAGGGTCTTCGGGGCCGTCTTCGCCGGCCGCTCGGCTGGCCCACCAGCTCTCCAGCGACGGCGTGGCCGAGCCGAGGATGACCTTGGCGCCCGCATCGTGGCCCCGCCACAGCGCCAGGTCGCGCGCCGAATAGCGCGCGCCCTCCTGTTGCTTGTAGCTGGTGTCGTGCTCTTCGTCGACCACCACCAGCGCCAGCTGCGGCAGCGAGGCAAACACCGCCATGCGCGTGCCCAGCATGATGCGCGCCGCACCGGTGTGCGCGGCCAGCCAGCTTTGCAGGCGCTGCGGATGGGTCATGCCACTGTGCATGGACACCACGGCGCCAGGCCCCAGCAGCGGCGCAAAGCGCTGGCTGAAGCGCTGCTCCAGCTGCGGCGTCAGGTTGATCTCGGGCACCATCACCAATACCTGGGCGGTGGGCGACTGCTCCAGCACCCGCTGCGCGGCACGCAGGTAGACCTCGGTCTTGCCGCTGCCGGTGCTGCCGAACAGCAGAAAAGGCCCGGGCATGGCGCCAATTTGCGCGAAGGCGCTTTGCTGCTCTGCGCTGAGTGCCATGGAATCCATGGCTGCTGCAATGCCTGCAGTACCGCAGGCATCGGCGCCGGCCTTGACCTTGCGGCGCAGGCGGCGCTGCAGCTGCACCTCGCTCAGGTCGCGCAAGGCGGGCGGCAGCGCGGCGATGGCCATCTCTCCCAGGCTGCGCTGGTAGTAGCGCGCCGCGAAGGCCACCAGCCGCAGCCAGCCGGGCGATAGCGGAGGCAGCGCCAGCACGGCGCCCACCGGCTTGATGGCCGCGCCCAGTCCGGCATCGTTATCCAGGCCCCAGACCACGCCCAGCACCTCGCGCTGTCCCAGTGGCACCCGCACCAGGCTGCCGGGCGCCAGCGGCTCGGTATGCCGGTAGGTCAGCCACGGCGCGCTGGCGCTGATGGCGCTGTGAGCGGGCGTGTTGACGGCGATGCGGAGCAGGGACACGGGCAAGAAGGCAGGGGCGGGAGTGGCGTCGGCAGACAGGCCGAGAACCCGCCAGTGTACCCATGCGCTCCGTGGTGCGCGATCGGATGCGTCGCTCTTTTGCCCGTGCACTGGTTACCCACAGGCAGGTATCTAGGCATATCAACATTTCGAGGATGGATCTGTGGATAACTTTGTTGACATGCCTGCCCGCCATGGTGCCGGCGGGCCTAGCACGGATAGCGGTGGCTAGATGAAAAATCGAAAGAATATTTTTTTATCTTTTTTAATCAATGGGATATGCGGTGTTTTTTGATGACAAATCTATGAATCGCCGGTAAAGAGGATGGCGGGGCTGCTTTCCACAATATGTGCATAACTGCCATGGCCAGGCGCATTTGGCAAGAGGGTGCCGGCATGCCAAAGATCAGCCATTGTCATCAACCGAGACAAGATGCACACAAAACGCATGCTAAGCCTATGAGTTTTCGCCAATTCTCTTTGTTTGGTGGCGCTGTGGATAAATCTGTGTGCAAGCTGGTGGCTGCTTGTGGGGCGGTTGGTGATTATTCCTCTGGGGTCGAAAAATAATTCATATGAATCAATTGGTTGTATTTTTTCTTCCTGTGGATTGCTTGCTTGCGAGGTGGGGGCAGGGCCGAGGTGCGGGCCGTGCTCGATTGGCGGGCCTTCCGATATGATGGCGGACGCCGCCAGCCTGCGCGCTGCTTCCCCGCATCGTGTGAACAGACCCTGAAACTACCCTCATGCCCCTGATCCGTTCGGTATTGCACATGCTCTTCATGAGCCTTTCGGTCGTTCCCTATACCCTGACCATCTTGCTGCTGCGCATCTGTGGTGCCAGCAGCTTGGCGCGTTACCGGGTGGCGCGCGCCTGGCTCAAGCTGTCGGTGGACAGCGCGCGGGTCATCATCGGCATCAAATACCGGGTGCAGGGCATGGACAGGCTGCCGGTTGGCGGCGGCCGGGGGGCGGTGCTGCTGGTCAAGCACCAGTCCACCTACGAGACTTTTCTGATGCCAGCCATCATGCCGGTGCCGCTGGCCTATGTGTTCAAGAAGGAGCTGCTGCAGATCCCCTTCTTCGGCTGGTCCATCGGCAGCCTGGACATGATCCATATCAACCGCAAGGACGGCAGCCGCGCCTTCCACAAGGTGGTGGAGCAGGGCAAGCGCCTGATCCAGCAGGGCATGTGGGTCATCATGTTTCCCGAAGGCACGCGCATTCCGCGCGGCCAGGCGGGAGAGTACAAGACCGGCGCGGCGCGGCTGGCCATCATGACCGGCGCCGACGTGGTGCCTGTCGCCGTCACCTCGGCCAAGTGCTGGCCGCGCAAGGCTTTCATCAAGTATCCGGGCGTGGTCGATGTGTCCATCGGCGCGCCCATTGCCACGGCCGGCCGCAAGCACGACGAGCTGACCGAGCAGGTGCAGGCCTGGATCGAGGCCGAGATGCGCAGGCTCGACCCCGAGGCCTACGCTGGCAGGGAGTCCTGAGATCGTAAACACGTTCTGAGGCCCGACTGCCATGCAGCGTTTGATACAGCTTGCGCTCGACCTGTGGGAGAGAAGCGCGCCGGCGGGGCCGCCGCCGGTGGTTGCCGATTCACCCTCACCCCCACCGGCCCCGGTGGCGGCCAGGCAGGCCGCTCCCGAGGCCCTGCCGCTTTCATCGGCCCTGCTGCCGCAGTCGTTCGAGCACCCGCAGGCCAGCCGGACCATTCTGGTGGGCGATGTCCATATCGGCTATGCGCTGCAGCGCGTGCAGCGCAAGACCATTGGCTTTGTCGTGGACGATGCGGGCCTGACGGTGCGTGCGCCGCGCTGGGTTTCCCAGGCCGGCATCGAAGAGGCGCTGCGGGACAAGGCGCCCTGGATCGTGCGCAAGCTGGGCGAGATGCAAAAGCGCCATGCACACCGGCAGCAGGCCGCCATCCAGTGGCGCCATGGCGGCGTGCTGCCGTTTCTGGGGCATGAGATGGAGCTGGTGCTCGATGGCGAATTGCGCCATGCGCGCGCCGGGGCCGTTGGGCGGGTGGAAGATGCAAAGGGCGGGTCGGCCACCACGGCGCGCCTGTACCTGCCGCTGCCCCGCGACGCCTCGCGCGGCCAGATCCGCGACATGGCCCAGGCCTGGTTCATGCGCAGCGCGCGCCAGCACTTCCTGGCGCGGCTGGCGCATTTCGAGCCGCGGCTCGGCGTGCGCCATACTTCGATGCGGCTGTCGAATGCGGCCACCCGCTGGGGCAGCGCCAAGAGCGACGGCTCCATCCGGCTGAACTGGCGGCTGATGCATTATTCGCCCGAGGTCATCGACTACGTGGTGGCGCACGAGCTGGCGCACCTGCGGGTGATGGACCACAGCCCCCGGTTCTGGAACACCGTGGCCGAGGTGGTGCCCGACCATCGCGAACTGCGCCGCCAGCTCAAGGAAACCCCGGCGCCGCCGTGGGATGACCTGGCAGGCTGAAATGGACAATCTGGACACAAGGAGTCTGCAATGAGCACGCCGAACGACACCCATTCCATCCGCCCCGCCAACGGCTACGCGGGCGATATATCCGCGCAGCTCGCCTGGCAGTGGGTGCAAAGCGGCGAAGCCGTGCTCGTCGATGTGCGCACCGACGCCGAGCGCGCCTGGGTCGGCATGGTGCCGCAGGCCGTGCCGGTGGCCTGGAAGCAGTGGCCCGCGATGGAGCCGAACCCCGATTTCGATGCCCAGCTGCTGGCCGCGGTGCCCGCGGACCGCAAGGTGGTGCTGCTGTGCCGCAGCGGCGTGCGCTCGATTGCCGCCGCGCAGCGGGCGGCGCAATTGGGGCGCGAGGCCTACAACATCCTCGAAGGCTTCGAGGGCGATGCCGATGCGAACGGCCAGCGCGGCAAGCTGGGTGGCTGGCGGTTGCGCGGGCTGCCCTGGCGGCAGGGCTGAGCCGGGCGCTGCACCCAGAAAAAAGGACTCCAGCGGAGTCCTTCGGTTGGCAAGTGCCAGGCCTTACAGCGCGGGGATGCGCAGCTTCTGGCCGGGGTAGATCTTGTTCGGGTCGCTGAGCATGGGCTTGTTGGCCTCGAAGATCACCGGGTACTTATTGGCGTCGCCGTAGTACTTCTTGGCGATGGCCGACAGGGTGTCGCCGGACACCACGTCATGGTATTGGGCCTCGGGCTCGGGGTTGGTGACCGCCATCTGGTTGTCCACTTCGCTCACGCTCGACACGTTGCCGCAGCACAGCGTGACCTTTTCCTTGGCGGACTGCGTGGGCGCCGTGCCGGTGACCGTGACCTTGCCGGCATCGAACGCCACCTTCACATCGCTCACGCCCAGGTTCTGCGTGGCAATGTACTTCTCGATGGCCGCGCCTGCGGCGGCATTCAGATCCTGGGGGGCCTGTGCTGCCTGGGCGCTGCTGCCCCCGAACAGTTTTTCACCGGCTTCCTTGATAAAGCTGAACAGTCCCATGGATTTGCTCCTAAGTCAGAGTGGAAAGCTGCAATATAGACCGGTTCCGTGACGCCGCAGGGTCAGATAAAACCTGCTTGAACATCTTTCACATAGCTTTCGAGGGTAATTGCGGTGTATTTCGGGGTGGGGCTTGGGCCGGCAGGCCCGCGGCTCGGTTGAAAATGTGACAGGTTTCTTGAGAAAAAGCACCAATAATGCCGCCCATGCAATTTTTGGCCATTGACGTAGGGAACACGCGCCTGAAGTGGAAGATGTACGAGGCTCCCCGCCCTGGCGCGGCGGTCCTGGCCGATGGCGTGGAATTCCTGGACCACATCGATCGCCTGGCCGAAGGGGCCTGGTCCCAGCTGCCGGAGCCGCAGTACATGCTGGGCTGCGTGGTGGCGGGGGAATCGGTGAAGCATCGCGTCCAGGAGCAGATGGAGATCTGGGACCTGGCGCCGCGCTGGGTGGTGTCCTCCGCCCAGGAGGCCGGCCTGGTCAATGGCTACGACCATCCGATGCGCCTGGGCACCGACCGCTGGGTGGCCATGATCGGCGCCTGGCACCATGTGCTGGCCCAGGGGCGGCCGCGCCCGACCGTCGTGGTCATGGTCGGCACGGCAGTGACGGTCGAATGCATAGACGCGAGCGGCCGGTTCCTGGGGGGCTTGATCCTGCCCGGCCACGGCATCATGCTCAAGGCGCTTGAATCCGGCACCGCCGGCTTGCACGTGCCCACCGGCGAGGTCTGCGAATTTCCGACCAATACCAGCGATGCACTCACCAGCGGCGGCACCTATGCCATTGCCGGCGCGGTCGACCGCATGGTGCAGCACCTGCAGCACCAGTGCGGCGAGGAGCCCGCCTGCATCATGACCGGCGGCGCCGGCTGGAAGATGATGCCCAGCATGACGCGCCCCTTCGAGCTCGTGGAAAACCTGATCTTCGATGGGCTGCTGCATATCGCGGCCAGCCGCTTTCACACTTGAGAGCGAAGCAGCGCGCCGGGGGCTACGGCCTGCGGATGCGATAATTCGCAGTTGTTTCGAACAGGTAGAACCATCATGATTCTCGTCACCGGTGGGGCCGGTTTCATCGGCTCCAATTTTGTGCTGGACTGGCTGGCGGGCACCGGCGAGCCCGTCGTCAATCTGGACAAGCTCACCTATGCGGGCAACCGCCACAACCTGGCCAGCCTCGAAGGCGACGCGCGCCACCTCTTCGTGCAGGGCGACATCGCCGACCGCGCGCTGCTCGATGCGCTCATCGCCCAGCACCAGCCCCGCGCCATCGTGCACTTTGCCGCCGAAAGCCATGTGGACCGCTCGATCCACGGCCCGGAGGACTTCATCCAGACCAACGTCGTCGGCACGCTGCGCCTGCTCGAAGCGGCCCGCGCCTACTGGAGCGGCCTGCAGGGCGAGGCGCGGGAGCAATTCCGCTTCCTGCATGTCTCCACCGACGAGGTCTATGGCAGCCTGTCCAAGGACGCGCCGGCCTTCACCGAAGAGCACAATTTCGAGCCCAACAGCCCTTACTCGGCCAGCAAGGCCGCGAGCGACCACCTCGTGCGCGCCTGGCACCACACCTACGGCCTGCCGGTGCTCACCACCAATTGCAGCAACAATTACGGGCCGTATCACTTTCCCGAAAAGCTCATCCCGCTGATGATCGTCAATGCCCTGGCCGGCAAATCGCTGCCGGTCTATGGCGACGGCCAGCAGATCCGCGACTGGCTGTACGTGAAGGACCACTGCAGCGCCATCCGCCGGGTGCTCGAGGCCGGTCGTCTGGGCGAAACCTACAACGTCGGCGGCTGGAACGAAAAGCCCAACATCGACATCGTGAACACCGTCTGCCGCCTGCTCGACGAGCTGCGCCCCAAGGCCGACGGCAGCAGCTATGCCGCGCAGATCACCTATGTGAAGGATCGCCCCGGCCACGACCGGCGCTACGCCATCGATGCACGCAAGCTCGAGCGCGAGCTGGGCTGGAAGCCCGCCGAAACCTTCGACACCGGCATCCGCAAGACCGTGCAGTGGTACCTGGAGCATCCCGATTGGGTGGCCCAGGTGCAGTCGGGCAGCTACCGCGACTGGGTCAGCAAGCAATACGGTTGAGAAACGGGCAAGCCATGCAGCCAGACATGATGCAACTGCACGCCATGCTCGTGGAGGGCGCTGCCTTGCAGCGGGCTGGCGACTGGCAAGGTGCTGACCAGCGCTATCGCGCAGTGATTGCGCAAGTGCCGCACCATCCGCTGGCACTGCACCTGGCGGCAACGCTGGCCGCGGGCCGCAAGCGATTCGACGAGGCGATAGAGCTGTTCCGGCGCAGCCTGGCGACGCAGCCCGCCAACCCCGTGGCCTGGGGCGGCCTGGCGCAGGCCTGCCTGGAAACCGAGCAGGTCGAACTGGCCCGGGAGGCGGCGCGCAAGGCGATCGAGCTGGCACCCCAGGTGGCGAAGAACTGGTACCTGGATGGCGCGGCGGCGCTGTCGGCCAAGGACCATGCGCATGCGGCGGCGTCCTTCGCCCAGGCGCGCGAGCTGGGGGTGGATGCCGGGCTGGGCGTTTTCCTCCTGGGCATGGAGTGGGAGCTGGCGCAGCGCACCTGCGACTGGCCGGCGCTGGAGCGCTGCGAGCAGGCCATGCGTGGCCAGGGCGGCGCGGTGCTGGTGCCGTTCAGCGCCTTGGCATTCGCCGACGACTCGGAACTGCATCGGCGCTGCGCCGAAGGGGCGCAGCGCAATCTTGAACAGGTCCAGCCGCCGGCGGTTCCTCGCCATGGAAGGCACGAGAGAATCCGCCTTGCCTATCTGTCTGCGGACTTCCATGAGAACCACCCAGGCGCCTATCTGATGGCCGAGCTGTTCGAGCGCCACGATCGTGCGCGCTTCGAAATCATCGGAGTCTCGTGGGGGCCGAGCGATCGCACGCCCATGCGGCTGCGATTGGAAAAAGCCTTCGACGACTTCTGGGATGTGCGCGGCTGGAGTGCGCCGCGGATCGCTGCCCGCATGCGCGAGGCCGAGATCGACATCGCCGTGGATCGCATGGCGTACTCCGGCCTGGCCAGGCCGGAGTTGTACCTGCACAAGCCTGCCCCCATCATCGTCAACTACCTGGGCTACCCGGGAACCACCGGATCGGCGGTGCACGACTACATCATCGGCGATGCGGTGGTCACGCCTTTCGAGCATGCCCGCCACTACAGCGAGCATATCGTGCAGATGCCCAACAGCTACCAGGTCAACGATGGCACGCGGGCGATAGCGCCGCAGGTGCCCAGTAGGGCGCAAGAAGGCCTGCCCGAGCAAGGCTTCGTGTTCGCGGCGTTCAACAATGTCTACAAGATCCGGCCGGCGTTCTTCAAGGTCTGGATGAGCCTGCTGCGGCAGGTTCCGGGCAGCGTGCTGTGGCTGGTGTGTTCGGAGCCGATGGCGCAGCAGAACCTGAGGGCCGAGGCCAGCGCCTGCGGCATCGATCCGGCGCGGCTGGTATTTGCGCGCAAGCTGCCGCAGGCGCAGCACCTGGCGCGGCATGCCCATGCAGGTGTTTTGCTCGATACCCTGCCGGTGAATGCCCATGCCACGGCGAGTGACGCGCTATGGGCGGGCATCCCGGTGGTGACCTGCATGGGCCAGGCATTTGCCGGCCGGGTGGCGGCGAGCCTGCTGACGGCGGTGGGGCTGCAGGAGCTGATCACCCACAATCTGCAGGACTACGAAGCCCTGGCGCTGCGCATCGCCCAAGATCCGGCATACCAGCAGCAGCTGTGCGAACATCTGGAGGCGGTGCGCCACAGCACCAGCCTGTTCGATGCGGGCAGGCTGGCCGCAGATATAGAGACAGCATTCCTGCATATGTACGAACGCTGGCAGCAAGGTTTGCCGGCACAGGCATTTTCCGTAGCCGATGTGCAATGATCGCCGGCACGCGCTGGCCGCCTCTCGCATCAGCGCTGCCTGCCCATTTGATTGAATGTCATGAAAATCCTTCTCCTTGGAAAGAACGGCCAGGTCGGCTGGGAACTGCAGCGCAGCCTGCAGCCGTTGGGCGAGGTCATCGCCCTGGATCGCCATAGCGAAACGCATTGCGGCGACCTGCTCGATCCCGGTCGCCTGGCTGACACCGTGCGGGCTGTCCAGCCCCAGGCCATCGTCAATGCCGCGGCCTATACCGCAGTGGACAAGGCCGAAAGCGAGCCGCAGCAGGCGCGCACCATCAATGCCGACGCGGCCGGCGTGCTAGCCCGCGAGGCCGCGGCCATCGGCGCCTGGCTGGTGCATTTCAGCACCGACTATGTGTTCGACGGCAGCGGCGCCGCCGCCTGGCGCGAGGACGATGCCACCGGCCCGCTGTCGGTCTACGGGCAGACCAAGCTCGAAGGCGAGCAGCAGATCGCCGCATCCGGCGTGCGCCATCTGGTCTTGCGCACCAGTTGGGTCTATGCCGCGCGCGGCGGCAACTTCGCCAAGACCATGCTGCGCCTGGCGCAGGAGCGCGAGCGCCTGGCCGTCATCGACGACCAATGGGGGGCGCCCACCGGCGCCGAACTGCTGGCCGATGTGACGGCGCTTGCGCTGCACCGGGTGCTTGGCGGCGGCATGGACGACGCCAGCGGCATCTACCACCTGGTTGCCCAGGGCGAAACCACCTGGAACCGCTATGCCCGCTATGTGCTGGAGCAGGCACGGCAGATCCAGCCCGCGCTGCCCATCGTGGCCCGGGAGGTACAGGCCGTTGCGACCGAAGCCTTTCCCACGCCCGCCAAGCGCCCGCGCAACTCGCGCCTGGCTACCGGCAAGCTGCAGCAGCGCTTCGGCCTGCAATTGCCACACTGGCAGGCGGGTGTCAAGCGCATGCTGCAAGAGACTTTGTAAACGATAATCAGATAGTGCGTTTGTACTATCTGCCAAGAACCTGTGCAGCCCATATGCGTGGAGCTGCACCACTGGCCTGGGCGCTTGAGAGGGGCCCGGCTGGACGCCGCTGGAAGTGGACCGGGTGCAAAACAGATCTGCGGGGAGGCAGTTCTGGCGTGCCGTGAGTCTCCTGGTTGCCCATCGATGCATGGGCCTGCGTTGGCGGATCCTCCACTTTGCACTGCCGCTGTCCGGGGGGGGCTTGGGGACAGTCACATATTCAGAGAAGAAAATCGATAGCTAGAGGTTTAGAGTTGGACAAAACGGTAGAGGTGCTGCTGAAAGACGGGGCGATGCTGGCCAAGACCGGTAATCTCGCCAAGGCGCAAAAGATTTTTGATGAGGTCATCCGCATCAGTCCGGGCAATCCGGCCGGGCTGCACATGGCAGCCATTGTGGCGAGCATGCAGGGGCGATTGCTGGAGGCAATCACGCTGCTCAATGGGAGCCTGCTTGCACAGCCTGAGGATGCCAAGGCCTGGGCGAATCTGGCGCGCATGGCACTGCAATGTGACAATCTGTCGGGCGCGGCGGTTGCGGTATCGATAGCCTGCAAGCTCGATTCATGCTATGGCGGGGCGCGGCAAATCCGGGAGCAGATACAGCGCCACCTGCAGGCCGCAGGCATGACGCTGGAGCAATATGCTGACCGTGCGTCCAGCATAGCGCCCGAAGCGCAGTATGTATGGATCGGCATACACGCAGCAGCACAAGCCATCTGCGATTGGACGCACCTTCCACGGATTGCCAGCGGCGTGCAGCAGAGCCTGGCGCAGGGCGAGCGTTTGATGAATCCGTTCAAGGCCCTGGCCTATGCCGATGATCCTGCCTTGCACCATGAAACCGCCGAATTGAATGCCCGGAACATGCAAGCGCTGGCGGGCATTATGCCCATGCGGCATAGTGCGCGCCGGCATCCGCGCATCCGCCTGGCTTACCTTTCGGCGGATTTCTACGAGCATGCGACCTCCTACCTGATGGCCGAGCTCTTCGAGCGTCACGACCGAACCCGCTTCGAGCTGATCGCCATATCGTGGGGGCCGAACGAGGATTCGCCCATCTTTCCCCGGTTGAAACGGGCGTTTGATGAATTCTGGGATGTGCGCGATTGCACCGCTGCGCAGATTGCGCAACGCATGGCGCAGGCCGAAATCGATATCGCGGTGGATCTCAAGGGGCACACCCAGGCCGCGAAGGCCGAGATTTTCCTGCACAAGCCCGCGCCCATCATCGTCAACTACCTGGGCTATCCCGGCACCATGGGCTCGGCGACATATGACTACATCATTGGCGATGCGGTGGTTACTCCTTTCGAGCATGCCCGCCACTACAGCGAGCATATCGTGCAGATGCCCAATAGCTACCAGGTCAACGACGGCCAGCGGGCGATAGCGCTGCAGGTGCCCAGCCGTGCGCAGGAAGGCCTGCCCGAACAGGGCTTCGTATTTGCTGCCTTCAACAATGTCTACAAGATCCAGCCTGCATTTTTCGGTGTCTGGATGAACCTGCTGCGCAAGGTACCGGGCAGCGTGTTGTGGCTGGTGTGCGAGCAAGATGTTGCGCGGCGCAATCTTCGCGCTGAAGCGCAATTGCGCGGTATCGATCCGGAGCGCCTGATTTTCGCGCACAGGGCGCCGCTGGCCCAGCATCTGGCGCGGCATGTCCATGCAGGTGTTTTGCTCGATACCCTGCCCGTGAATGCCCACACCACGGCCAGCGACGCGCTATGGGCGGGCATCCCGGTGGTGACCTGCATGGGCCAGGCATTTGCCGGCCGGGTGGCGGCGAGCCTGCTGACGGCGGTGGGGCTGCAGGAGCTGATCACCCACAATCTGCAGGACTACGAAGCCCTGGCGCTGCGCATCGCCCAAGACCCGGCATACCAGCAGCAGCTGTGCGAACATCTGAAGGCGGTGCGCCACAGCACCAGCCTGTTCGATGCGGGCAGGTTCGCGGCGGACGTCGAACTGGCGTATACCCATATGTACGAGCGCTGGCAGCAGGGGTTGCCAGCCCAGGCTTTTGCAGTAACCGATATTCAAAAAAGATAGCTGTTGCTGATGGCTGAATAATTTCTACTGCCCGCAGTCATTGCCGTATTGGCAGGCGAGCATTCAGCGTATGCTCCAAGAGATTCTGTAAACGATACAACCGGTTTTTATGCAGCCAGACATGATGCAGTTGCACGCCGTGCTCGTGGAGGGCGCGGCCTTGCAAAAAGCAGGGGATTGGGATACGGCTGACCAGCGCTATCGTTCGGTGCTTGCGCAAGTGCCGCACCATCCGCTGGCACTGCACCTGGCGGCAACGCTGGCCGCGGGCCGCAAGCGATTCGACGAGGCGATAGAGCTGTTCCGGCGCAGCCTGGCGACGCAGCCCGCCAACCCCGTGGCCTGGGGCGGTTTGGCGCAGGCCTGCCTGGAGACCGAGCAGGTCGAACAGGCCCGGGAGGCGGCGCGCAAAGCGATCGAGCTGGCGCCCCAGGTGGCGAAGAACTGGTACCTGGATGGCGCGGCGGCGCTGTCGGCCAAGGACTATGCGCATGCGGTGGCTGCCTTTGCCAAGGCCCGCGAGCTGGGGGCGGACGCCGGGCTGGGCGCTTTTATCCTGGGCATGGAGTGGGAGCTGGCGCAGCACACCTGCGACTGGCCGGCGCTGGAGCGCTGCGAGCAGGCCATGCGTGGCCAGGGTGGCGGGGTGCTGGCGCCATTCAGCGCGCTGGCGTTTGCCGACGACCCAGCCCTGCACCGGCGTTGCGCCGAGGGCGCGTTGCAGGGCCTGGCGCATGTCGAAGCTGCCAAAACGTTTGCCTATGGCGCGCATGGCAAGATCCGCGTGGCCTATCTGTCGGCGGATTTTCGTGAGCACCCGCTGCCCTACCTGATGGCCGAGCTGTTCGAGCGCCACGACCGCTCGCGCTTCGAGGTGATTGCCGTCTCCTGGGGGCCGGGCGAGGGCGATCCCATACGCGCGCGGCTGAAAAAGGGTTTCGACGAATTCTGGGAGGTGCGCGGCTGGAGCGTGCCGCGGATCGCTGCCCGCATGCGCGAGGCCGAGATCGATATCGCGGTGGACCTGATGGGGCATACCGGGTTGTCCAAGCTGGAGCTGCTCCTGGGCAAGCCCGCCCCTGTCGTCGTCAATTACATGGGTTTTCCCGGTACCACGGGCTCGACACTGCATGACTACATCATCGGCGATGCGGTGATCACCCCCTTCGAGCACGCCAGCCACTACAGCGAGCATATCGTGCAGATGCCGCATAGCTACATGGTCAACGACAGCCAGCGGGCGATAGCGCCGCAACTGCCCAGCCGTGCGCAAGAAGGCCTGCCCGAGCAAGGCTTCGTGTTCGCGGCGTTCAACAATGTCTACAAGATCCGGCCGGCGTTCTTCAAGGTCTGGATGAGCCTGCTGCGGCAGGTGCCGGGCAGCGTGCTGTGGCTGGTGTGTTCGGAGCCGATGGCGCAGCAGAACCTGCGGGCCGAGGCCAGCGCCTGCGGCATCGATCCGGCGCGGCTGGTATTTGCGCGCAAGGTACCGCTGGCCCAGCACCTGGCGCGGCATGCCCATGCCGGGCTGCTGCTGGATACCTTGCCCTACAACGCGCACACCACGAGCAGCGACGCGCTATGGGCGGGCATCCCGGTGGTGACCTGCATGGGCCAGGCATTTGCCGGCCGGGTGGCGGCGAGCTTGCTGACGGCGGTGGGGCTGCAGGAGCTGATCACCCACAATCTGCAGGACTACGAAGCCCTGGCGCTGCGCATCGCCCAAGACCCGGCCTACCAGCAGCGCCTGTGTGCGCACCTGAAGGCGGTGCGCCACACCACCAGTCTCTTCGATGCGGGCAGGTTCGCGGCGGACATCGAGGCTGCCTACCTGCATATGATCGAGCGTTGGCGGCAAGGCCTGCCAACCCAGGCTTTTGCCGTGGCCGATATACAGAAAACGATAGCGGCCAGCGTCCATTCAACCTAGCATTCACCAGAGTTTCCCTATGCAAGCCATTGCGACCAAAATCCCCGACGTCATCATCCTCGAGCCCAAGGTCTTCGGCGACGAGCGCGGTTTTTTCTTCGAGAGCTTCAACCTCCGTGCCTTCGATGCCGCGGTGGGCCGCCACTACGAATTCGTACAGGACAACCACAGCAAAAGCGGGCGTGGCGTGCTGCGCGGCCTGCACTACCAGATCCAGCAGCCCCAGGGCAAGCTGGTGCGGGTGGTCGAAGGCGCGGTGCTCGATGTGGCGGTGGACATCCGCAAGAGCTCGCCCACCTTCGGCCAATGGGTGGCTGTGGAGCTGACGGCGGACAACAAGCGCCAGCTGTGGGTGCCGCCAGGTTTTGCGCATGGCTTCGTCGTCCACAGCGAGACGGCGCAGTTTCTGTACAAGACCACCGACTACTATGCGCCCGAGCACGAGCGCTGCATCGCCTGGGACGATCCCCAGCTGGCCATCGACTGGCAGCTCGGCGGCATCGAGCCGCAACTGTCGGGCAAGGACCGGCAGGGCAAGCGCCTCGGCGAGGCGGAGTGCTTTGCATAGATTGTGAAAAATTGATAGCAGCTGGCGCTTATGGGGCAAGCGCTGGTGCGGAAAAACTGCAAAAGATCGCAAAAGCGGCGGCTTTTCCTGCAATTTGCGCGTTCTCCTCAATGTCTCCACAGGCTTCCAACTACACTATGGCGCTTGCTTTGGGCAAGCTCCCTGATTGCACCGCATGAATACCAGCGCCATTCTCGAACTAGAACCGATCCTCGCGTCCGAGCCCGCGCGGCCACGCCTGGGCGACATGCTGGTCGCGGCTGGCAAGCTGTCGCCGCGCGACCTGGAGCGGGCGCTGCAGGCGCAGCAGGAGATGGGCCATCTGCTGGGCCATGTGCTCACGCAGCTCGGCCTGGTGTCCGAGATGGACGTCATGCATACGCTGGCGCAGCAGCTGCAGATCCCCTTCGTCCAGGTGGCGGATTTCCCGCCCGAGCCGCCCGAGGTGCCGGGCCTGCTGCCCGAATTCCAGCACGCGCAGCACGTCTATCCGCTCAAGCTGGAAGACGGCGTGCTCGACGTGGCCATGAGCGCACCGCAGGATCCGTTCGTGCTCAAGGCCGTGCAGATGTCCACCGGCCTGGCCGTGCGTCCGCATCTGGCGCTCGAGGCCGATATCGAGAAAGCCCTGCAGGAGCCCGAGCCCGAGGTGGAAGAGGGCGAGGGCGGCAGCGATCTCTTCGGCGATGGCGTGGATGGCGGCGACTTCGTCGAGCACCTGAAGGACCTGGCCAGCGAGGCACCGGTGATCCGGCTGGTCAACAGCATCATCGGCCGCGTCACCGACCTGCGCGCCTCCGACATCCACCTGGAGCCCTTCGACGACGGCCTGCATGTGCGCTACCGGGTCGATGGGGTGATCCACCCGGGCGAGCTGGTGCCGCCCCGCCTGTCGGCGGCCGTGGGCTCGCGCGTCAAGCTCATGGCGCACCTCGACATTGCCGAGCGCCGCCTGCCGCAGGACGGCCGCATCAAGACCCGCGTCAAGGGCCGCGAGTTGGACCTGCGTGTCTCCACCGTGCCCACCGTGCACGGCGAAAGCATCGTGATGCGGGTGCTCGACCGCGCCAGCGTCCGCCTGCAGCTCGAAACCATGGGCTTCGCGTCGGACACGCTGGCCAAGTTCAACGAGCTGCTGGCCCGCCCGCACGGTATCCTGCTGGTGACCGGCCCGACCGGCTCGGGCAAGACCACCACGCTGTACGCGGCGCTGTCCAAGATCGATGCGGTGGAGAACAAGATCATCACCGTCGAGGATCCGGTCGAATACCAGCTCGACGGCATCAACCAGATCCAGACCCATGCGCAGATCAACCTGACCTTCGCCAATGCGCTGCGCTCCATCCTGCGCCAGGACCCGGACATCATCATGATCGGTGAAATGCGCGACGGCGAAACCGCGCAGATCGCGGTGCAGTCCGCGCTGACCGGCCACCTGGTGCTGTCGACCCTGCACACCAACACCGCCGCCGGCGCCATCACCCGGATGCAGGACATGGGCGTGGAAAGCTACCTCATCACCTCGTCCGTCAACGGCGTGCTGGCCCAGCGCCTGGTGCGCACGCTGTGCTCCAACTGCAAAGAGGAATACGAGCCCGGCGAAGAGGTGCGCAAGCGCTCGGGCCTGGCCCGCTTCAGCCAGGTGGGGCAGCCCGTCTACCGCGCCGTGGGCTGCAACCAGTGCCGCCAGACCGGCTACAAGGGCCGCACCGGCATCCACGAGCTTTTCGTGCTCGACGAGCCGATGCGCAATGCCATCAATGCCGGCAAGGATGCGAACGAGCTGTTCGCGCTGGCTTCGCACTCCGGCATGCTCAGCCTGCACGAGGATGGGCTGCGCAAGGTGGCGGCCGGCATGACCACGCTGGACGAGGTGGCGCGCGTCACGCAGGACCAGATCGATGGCTAGGAGGAACCTGTTGACGGCGTTTTCATGGGCTACGTTGCCCCGCAAAGGCTATTTTTGCGGGGCAACCCGAAGGGCATGGCCCCAGCGCCGCCGTGCTCGTCGTTGCTCGCCTGGGCCATACGCCTGTATGGCCAGCGGCGTGCGTCTAGATCACAACGGCGCTGAAGCCATGCGTACCTCATGAAAACGCCGTCAACAGGTTCCTTTGCCTGGCACGCCATCAATGCCGCAGGCGAGTCGGTGCACGGCACGCTGGAGGCGCCGAACGTCGCCCAGGTGCAAAAGCAGCTGCGGCTGCAAAAGCTCACCCCGGTGCGCATCGTCGACGCGGCCAATGCCGCTGCGCTGGCGCCGGCCGCCGGCGGCGGCAAGGCCGCCAAGAAGGAGGGCGCTGCCGCCCTGGTCAAGGCCAAGAGCACCAAGGCGCAGAAAGGCCCGGTCAAGCCGCCCGACATCCTGGCGATGACCTCCGAGCTGTCCATCATGCTCAAGGCCGGGCTGGCGCTCGACAACGCGCTGCGCGTGCTCATCGACATGAGCTACAAGGACAGCATGCGCACGCTGCTGCAGGGCATTCTCGAAGCCGTCAAGGGCGGCGTGCCGCTGTCCAAGGCGCTCACCCAGCACCATGAGCTGTTTGGCGACTTCTACATCAACATGGTGCGCTCCGGCGAGGCCAGCGGCCAGATGTCCGCCGTGCTGGAGCGCCTGGTCGAGCACCTGGAGCGCCAGCGCGCGCTCAAGGAAAGCGTGGTCTCCGCCACCATCTACCCGATGATCCTGGTGGTGGTGGCCATCCTGTCGCTGGTCGCCATGCTGGGCTTTGTGGTGCCGCAGTTCGAAAAACTCTTCAACGACCTGGGCGACGCGCTGCCCGCGCCCACCCGGCTGGTGATGATGGTGGGCCATGCCTTCCGCAGCTATGGCATGGTGATCGGCATCGTCGCGGTGCTGGTGATCTACCTGCTGCGCCGCTGGCTCAAGTCGCCCCAGGGCTCGCTGTGGTGGCAGACCCGCCTGCTGCGCCTGCCGCTGCTGGGCCGGCTGGCGCTCAAATACCAGCTCACGCTGTTCTCGCGCTCGCTGGGCACCTTGCTGGGCAACGGCGTGCCCTTGATCACCGCGCTGAACATCGCCACCGATACCGTGAGCAACCGCATCATCCAGCAGGAGCTGGCGCAGATCGCGCCCATCGTCAAGGAAGGCGGCCGCATGGTGCAGGCCATGAACACCACCACCGTCTTCGAGCCGCTGGCGGTGAACCTGGTGCGCGTGGGCGAGGAAACCGGCCGCATCGGTCCGATGATGCTGGAGCTGTCGAATATTTTGAACCGCGAGGTCGAAACCGGCATCAAACGGGCGCTGACCATGATCGAGCCGGTGCTGATCCTGGTGCTGGGCATGATGATCGCGGCCATCATCGTCTCGATCCTGATGGGCATCCTGTCGGTCAACGATCTGGCGGTGTAATCGGTTATTGGTTGATTCATTCCATTGAAAGGGGAGCCCTGACATGCAGGCCATCATTAAAAAATTTCGTTCCAACCTGCTGCAGCGCCGGGAGCGCCCCAGCCGGGCGCGCGGCTTCACGCTGATCGAACTGCTGGTGGTGCTGGCCATCCTGACACTGCTGGCCGGCCTGGTCGGCCCCAAGGTGCTGGGTGCGCTGGGCGGCGCCAAGACCAAGACGGCCGCGGTGCAGATCGCCGACTTGCAAAAGGCGCTCGACATCTTCAAGCTCGACGTGGGCCGCTACCCCACCAGCGAAGAAGGCCTGGATGCACTGGTCAAGGCGCCCGGCAGCGTGCGCGGCTGGAACGGCCCGTACCTGAGCGGTGGCGTGCCTTCCGATCCCTGGAACAACCCCTACCGCTACGCCAACAACGGCGGCCAGCTCGATATCGTCTCGCTGGGCTCCGATGGTGCGCCCGGTGGCGATGGCGAGGCCAGCGACATCCACAACACCAAATAACAGCGCTTGCGCACCACCTCGCCAGACGGCCCATGCGATCCACCCGCTCCCACCAGCAAGGTTTCACCTTGATCGAGCTGATGGTCGTGTTTGCCATCATGGTCCTGGTGGTGAGCATGGCGCCGGTGGCCTATGACCGGCTGCGCGATGGCGTGCAATACCGCGATACCGTGCGCAGCATGCTCAGCCAGCTGCGCACCGCCCGCTATGCGGCTGTCTCCGAGGGCCGGAATGTGCGCTTCGTGGTCAACCTGCAGGCCAAGACCTATGGCTTGAGTACCGGCATGCCCAAGGAACTGCCCGAGAGCGTCGTCGTGCGCACCACGGTGGCCGGCCAGGAGTTCGTGCCGGGCAGCGCCGCGTCGATTGCCTTCCTGCCCACTGGCGGCTCCACCGGCGGCAGTATCGAAGTCATCCGCAAGACCGGCGCCGGCACCCGCTTGCGGGTGGACTGGCTGTCGGGGCGCGTCACGCAGGAGCCGCTGTTCCAATGACGCGCCGATCCGCCCAGCGCGGCATGACCCTTCTGGAGTTGCTGGTGGCGCTGGCCATCATGGCCATTTCGCTGGGCATGATCTACCGCGCCACCGGCAGCAGCGCCCGCAGCGTGGGCGACATGGACAGCTACCAGTACGCGGTGCAGCTGGCCGAGTCGCTGCTGTCCATGCGCGACTCGGTCTACGAAAGCGGCTGGAACGACGGCGGCGACAGCAATGGCTACCGCTGGCAGATCCAGAGCGCACCCTACCAGACCGGCATCGAGGGTCCGAATATCCCCATGCTGTTCCAGGTGCGCATCTCGGTTGCCTGGAACCAGGGTGGCAAGCCGCGCAGCTTCGAGCTGGACACGCTGCGCGCCATGCGCCGTCCGCCCGATCCCGCCCTCAACCAGCTGCAATGACCATGGCAAGGGCTATTCGCAACCGCTCAGAGGGCGGCTTCACCTTGGTCGAGATGCTGGTGGCACTGGTGCTGCTGTCGCTGCTCATGCTCGGCCTGGCCGGAGCCATGGGCACCATGGGGCGTACCGAGGACAGCATCGACAACCGCCTGCAGCGCATGGATGAGGCGCGCGCGGGCGAGGACTTTCTGCGCAGCGTGCTCTCGCGCATCTCGGCCAAGAAGGTGCTGGCCTTGCAGCAGGTGGGCAGCGCGGCATATTTCTTCTCGGGCGAGCCGCAGGCCATGAGCTGGGTCGGTGTCATGCCGGCCCGCTATGGTGCTGGCGGCCGCTACCATTTCCGCCTGGCCATGGGGCAGTACCTGGGTGCCCCGGCCGTGGTGCTCAGTTTTACGCCATGGGTCGATGTGCAGACCATGCCCAACTGGGGCGCGGCCGAGAGCTACCCCATACTCACCCATGCCACCAGCCTGGCGTTCCAGTACCAGGACGGCAATACCGATCCGCCGGCTTGGGGGGCGCCCTGGGGCAATCCCAATGTGCTGCCGCAGGCGGTGCAGGTCGTCATGTCATCCGACCAGGCGGTGCTGCCGCCGCTGGTGGTGCAGTTGCGCGTGTTGCCGGCGGGTGATCCCCAGGGGGGCGGGGTCACCATCGGGGGGGTGGGAAGCTGATGCGGCGGGCAATCCCATTCCACGCCCGGCCCAGGGCCGGGCGCCAGCGTGGCATGGCGCTGATCGCCGTGCTCTGGCTCGTGGCTGCGCTCAGCATCATGGTCAGCGGCGTCAGCGGCGTCGTGCGCCAGGAGTCGCGGGTGCAGGCCGTCGCGCGGCAAAAGCTCGAAGCCCAGGCTCTGGGCGATGCGGCCCTGATGCTCGTGCTGCAGCAACTGGTGGCGCCGCCCCAGCCGGTGCAGCAGTGGACCGAAACCACCGTTGCCTTCAACGGCGTATCCATTCCGGTTGCCGTCATGCCACTCAGCGGCCTGATCAGCATCAACAGCGCTTCCCCGCAGCTGCTCACCGCGCTGCTCACCATCGGCGGCGGCCTGCCCGAGGGGGCGGCGCAGCAGATTGCCATCAACATCGTCGACACCCGCCAGCGCAGCGCGGCGGGTGGCGGCATGCCGGAGCGTTTCGAGGCCCCCGAAGACCTGATGCAGGTGCCAGGAGTCGATTACGACCTCTATGCTAGACTCGCGCCCTTGATCACGGCCGACTCCAACTTCGGCGGCGCTGGCGTCGATCCGATGGCGGCCCCGCCCGAGGTCTTGCAGATTCTGGCCGGCGGCAACCAGGCGGTGGCCGATCGTATCGCTGCCGCGCGCGCTTCGGGCCAGCCTGGCGTGGATACCAGCGGCCTTGATCCTAGCTTGGCCATGGGGGCATCCTTTCGCAGAAGATACCGCTTGAGCGCGAAAGTACCGCTGGCCGATGGCGGCACTTTCGTGGTGGAGCGCTCCGTCTATTTCGGCGGCCGTTCCCGCGACGGCCTGCCCTGGTACACCTTTGAAACCCGCCAGGCCATGCAGCCTGCGAGCAGATAAATGCCGGCACTATCCACAGAATCACGTTTTTTCGGGCTGGATCTGAACCAGTTCGGCGCCGAAGTCCGCCAGACCTGGCGCAAGGCCCTGCATTGGCCGCCGCTCAGCTGGCTGCGGCCCAGGCAGGCACTCCATCTGCTGGCCGCCGATGGCAGCCAGCGCCTGGTCTGGGAAGACGGCGTGCCGCTGGCCGATGGCACGCGCATGCAGACCGCCTTCCAGGCCATCGAGCTGCCCGAGGCGTTGATACTGCGCAAGCAGCTGCAGCTGCCGCCGCTCGATCCGCAGGACTGCGCCAGCGCCGCGCAGTTGGAGGCGCAGGCCATCAGCCCCTTCCCCATGGAAGACCTGCTCTGGGGCTATGCCGAGCAAAGCCGGGGCGACACCGCTGTGCGGCTGCAGCTCGCGCTGGCCTCGCGCAAGCAGATCGAGCCGTGGCTGCAGGGCAGGCGTGCCGCGATCACCCAGCCGAGCCAGCCGAGCCAGCCGGGCAAGAACCCTGCCGAGCCCGAGGTCTGGGCTTTCAGCCCCCAGGGGGTACCCATTGTTTTCCGCGGCTTTGGCGAAGCGCTGCGCGCCCAGGCGGCACGCACCCAAACCCTGCGCAATGCCGGCGGCGTGCTGCTGGCCGCGCTGCTGTTGGGCGCCATTGCGATCACTCCGGTACTGCAATTGCGCATGCGTGCGCTTGAGGGCTTGCAAGCCTTCAATGCCATGGCCGCCAAGACGAGCGATGTCGCGGCCCAGCGCGAGCAGCTCGTGCAAAGCGCCGATCAGGTAGGGGCTCTGGCCGAGCTGCTGGCCGAGCGCGTCGATCCCGTGCGGGTGCTGGGCATGCTTACCACCGAGCTGCCCGACGATACCGCGCTGCAGGCGACGCGCATCCAGAACAGCAAGGTCACCATCGGCGGCCTGACCGGCGACTCCTCGGCGCTGATGCAAAAGCTCAGCAACCGTGAGGGCGTCAAGGATGTCAAGGCGCCCAGTGCCGCCACGCGCCTGCAAGGCGCGACCCGGGAATCGTTCTCCATCGAGCTCACGCTCGACCCCAAGGTTTTCGGCTTCGTGCTCAAGCCGCCGGAGTCGGAGGCCGAGGCTGAGCCCACGGCGCCCGCCGCTGCACCGCAGGCACCCACCGCAGTTGCTCCGCAGGTGCCGGCCGCCGCGCCGCTGGCTCCGGCCGCATCCGCCGTCGCCCCTGTGGCTGCCGGGGCTGCCGCCGCACCTGCAACGGCATCTGCAGCCACTGCGCCTGCAGCGCCCCAAGGAAAACCACAGCCATGATTGCACCACCCACCCGCAGAGAATGGGCGATACTTGCCGCCACCCTGTGCCTGGTCCTGCTGCCCTTGATGGCATTGGGCGTCTATGTGTTCCAGAAGTACCAGCAGGCGCAGGCTGGACTGGCCGCAATGGAGCCGCGCTACGCCCGCCTGGCGGGGCTCGACCGGCAGCGCGATGAAATCGCGCAGATGCACAAGCGTGCCGCCGGCATTCGCGCAGCCTACGTCTATCCCGCCGCGCAAGATGCCGTGCAGGCCGGCAATGCATCCCAGCAGAAAGTGCGCGACCTGCTCAGCAAGGCGGGCCTGACCATCGTCAGCAGCCAGGTTCTGCCATCCAAGGAAGAAAAAGGCTTTGACCGCATTCCTCTTACCGTACGCGCCGAAGGCGAGCTGCTGGCCGTGAACACCGCGCTGTCCGTACTGGGCGAGCAGCTGCCCGTCATCTTCATCAATAGTGCCGAAATGGGCAGCCAGCTGCCATTGACCATGGGCGGCAATGCGCCCAAGACGGTACCCATCATCACGCTGCAGCTCAGCCTCAGCGTGTTGAGGGAGCGCAAATGAAACGCTACCTTGGCACCATCCTGATCGGCGTCAATGCCGCGTTGGCGGCCTTGCTGGCCTGGACCTGGTTCGGACTGGGCGGCCAGCGCAGCAGCCATTGGTCTGCGCCAGCGCCGCGCACCACCGACTACGAGGCCCTTGTGCCGCCGCTGGGCAAGCCCCAGCCCATGGACCAGCGCGAGTTCCTCGCCATGCTCGACCGCCCGCTGTTCTCGATCACTCGGCGCCCGCCGCCGCCCCCTCCGCCGCCATCGGCGGCTGGGGCCGAGCCGCCACCACCCGATCACCTGAGCACCTCGGTGCTCTCTGGCATCTATTCGGGCAACGGCATAGGCGGCGTGATCATCAAGTTCAACGGCAAGGACAAATCCGTGCCTTTGAATGGGCAGCTTGAGGGCTGGACACTCAAATCACTGGCTGACAACCGCGCTTATTTCACGAAGGGCGGCGAAACCCGCACCCTCACGCTGCAGATCGGCAAGCTGGGCAACACCGCTGCCACAGGCAAGGCGGCTGGCACTCCAGGCGCAAGCCAGAACCCTGGCGCTTCCGCGATGCCGTCGTCTCCTTCGCGGACAGTTCGCGCCACCGGCCGCAGATTCCGCTGAAACCGCGCCCAGCAACGAATTCCTGGACACATGATGACCACTTTCAACTTCGCTCGAAACACCATCGTTCTGGCCCTGGGCCAGATACTGGCGCTGCAAGCCGTTCGCGCCCAGCAGCCCGCAGAGATCCCGGTATTGCAGGCCCAGCCCATACTCGTCAATGCCCAGAAGGCGGATGAGGACCAAGACCGCGCCCTCGCCCCGCGCGTGCTGCGCGGCAACGACGAGATGGTCTCCGTCGCCAAGTCCGAGCCCATTCCCAAAGGCGAGCCGGTGACCTTCCGCTTCGAGGAAGCGCCCATTGGCGAGGTCGTGCGCACCATTTTGGGCGACATGCTCAAGCTCGACTACGTGCTGCACCCGCCGCTGCAAGGCACCGTCACCCTGACCACGCGCACCCCCATCGAGCCCGACAAGGCCGTCTTCCTGCTCGAAGCCGCGCTGCAGGCCAACGGCCTGGCCATGGTGCGCGATGCGCGCGGCACCTACCAGATCGGCAAGCCCGAAGCGCTCAAGGGCGTGACCGGCGCGGTGCGCATGGCCGGCGCCCCCGGCAGCATGGCGCCGGGCTACGGCGTCATCATCATCCCGCTGCAGTACATCGGCGCCAATGAAATGGCCTCCATCCTCAAGCCCATGGTGCCCGGCGAGGCCATCGTGCGCGTGGACACGGTGCGCAACGTGCTGGTCATGCAAGGCACCCGCACCCAGTCCGAAGGCTGGATGGAAATGGTCCGCACCTTCGACGTCGACCTGCTCAAGGGCATGTCGGTCGGCATCTACCCGCTCAAGTACGCCTCCATCGAAGAGGTTTCGTCGGCGCTGCAGATGGTCAGCGGCGGCGGCGCGGCCGCTGCGGGCCAGGGCGGCGCGGCCAGCGCCGGCGTGGCAGGGGGGGGCGCCGCGAACCGCGCCGCGCCGCAGCCGGCCCGGCCGGGTGCGGCGGGCACTACGCAACAGGCCAGCGGCAATGCGGCGGCGGCTGCCGCCGTGCTCAGCTCGCTGGGCGAATCCAATCCGCTGTTCGGCGCCATCCGCGTCATGCCGGTGCCTAGGCTCAACGCCATTCTGGTCATCACCCCGCGCGCCTCGTACCTTGACGAAGCCGAAAAGTGGATCCGCCGCCTCGATATTCCCAGCTCTGGCGGCGGCGAGCCCGATCTGCACATCTACCGCGTGCAGAACGGCAATGCGCAGCACCTGGCTGGGGTGCTGGGGGGGATCTTCGGTGGCATGGCCGGAGGCTCCGCCGGCAATATGACCAGTGGCGTGGCGCCGGGCCTGACGGGTACCAATACCGGGTTCAACAGTGGATTGGGTAGTAGCTTTGGCGGCGGCAGCAGCTTTGGCAGCAGTAGCAGCAGCTTTGGCTCCAGCAGCGGCCTGGGTTTGGGAGGGAGTCGCTTTGGGTCCAATAACAACAACAACCAGAACAACCGCAATCAGACGCAATTGCAGACCGCGACCGCAGCAACCATTGGCAATATCCGGGTCATGGCCGATCCGCTCAATAACACCATTCTGGTCTGGGGCACGGGTACGGAGTTCCGCAAGATCGAGGCAACCTTGAAGCGGCTCGATGTGCCGCCGGTGCAGGTGTTGATCGAGGCCAGTATTTTGGAGGTCACGTTGAATGACGCGCTGAGATACGGCGTGGACTGGATGTTCAACAATAGTTTGTCGGGAGGCGACTACAGAGGTGTTGGCGGTATTGGCGGTATGGCGGCCGGGGGGGTAGGTGGGGCACTTGCTAGTACCACTTCGAGCACTAATCCGTTGGTGCCGAGCGGGTTTAGTTACTCGCTACTCAATGGGGCTGGCATCATAAAAGCGCAGTTGCAAGCACTCGCAAGTAACACGGAGGTGAAGATGCTTTCCAGTCCATCTCTCATGGTGCTTGATAATCATACTGCAAACATATCAGTGGGTAATCAAGAGCCAGTTCAATCTGCAACGTACTACAACACCTCAGGTACTGCTTCTACTGTTAATTCCTACCAGTATGTAAATACCGGTGTTATGCTGAATATAACACCTTCGGTTAATTCTGGAAATATGGTGACCATGCAAGTGGATCAGTCAGTTATCGACAAGGGTGCAGCCGTGGATGACGCGACAAAGCAATACCCATTTCTGCAGCGTCAGGTAACGAGCAAGGTGGCGGTTCGTTCTGGCGAGTCTATTGTGATGGGGGGGCTGATTCAGGATAGTAAAACTAGTGGCAATAGTGGCGTTCCTTTACTGAAGGATATTCCCGTGCTTGGGAAATTTTTTAGCAGTACCAATGTTCAGAAAAAGCGTACAGAGCTGCTGGTTGTGATTACCCCCCGCGTTGTCCGAACGGATGTGGATATTCGTGAGGTGAGCGATGAGTTGCGCGACCGGCTGCGCGGGCTGGATCGCGATGATCTGCCTAATTCCAAGCCGCAAAAGCCTCAGCAATCTCGGAGCACGATACAACCATTGCCTGCTCAATGAAAATGTCCCTTGAGTTAAGTGCTTAAGCTAAATTTTATGTGGTCAAGGTGCTGATGAAAAAACCTGAGCCTTCGTATGGTGAGAGTCCAGGTTTATTTAGAGACTGATTTAAAAGTCTATATTTGGATGGATTTGTTGGGTCACAGTTTTTTTAATATCCATGCGGAGGATATTTTTGGCATTCCGGAAACCGAGTCACGAATATGACAGCCACCTCCCCATAGGGTTTGTCCAACCCGAGCCCACCCTGGCGGGGTATTGCTTGAACATGAGTATACGGTGTGTCCAAATTTATATGGATAAGTTGCGGGGTCCAGGTTTTGCCAGCGCATATAGCACCTGTTGTGGTAGGCGCCCCATTCAGTAGCAACCCAATGTGGGGTCGGCGGCTCTGAAATGCAACCGTATATTGCTTGAGGGCTGGGCGGTGGGGGCGGCGGATCCCCAAACTGCACCTGCTTTGGCGATCCTGGTATCTCGAAATGCGAGCCATCGCCCCTGATAAAGTAAAAATGCACGTTGTGCTTTTTGCCATCGATCAGATTGCTGGGGTAGCTGAACAGGCCGCTGAAGCCATGGTGTGAATGCCCGCCGCAGCGGTCACCCACGGCCTGCTCGCGCACATTGCCCGCGTAGATGGCGCCAAGGAATGGCCCGTCGTCGCGATAGACATGCACATACTCCTGGTGATAGGGCCAGGCCGAATCGCAGGCCCAGCCGGATGCGCCATTGGCATCCGCCCCATCGACCCATCCCTCATCCGCGGCATGGGCCACGGCGCAGGCGCCGGACAGCGCCACCAGTACAGTTAGCTTTTTCATGAATCACCTCCCGTTGATTTGTGGTATGCAAACATAAGTTCACATTTCTTCATGATATAGATTTGCTATCAATTTTATTGATTGATTATCATTTAAATTGAAACTAAATGTATAAATTCGCTCTAACGGGAATCGTCCGGCTGTCAGCTCGGGGGCAAGGTCTGGGATGGCGCGGTCGTGAGGCAGCTGTGAGCTATGCATAGCGTGTTGTGCGGGAAGTGCCCTGGGCTCTCACGCTGCATGTTCTCGCGGTAGGCGGTCCGAGGTCTTCTCGCCAAACCCCAACCCCAAAACGCTCAATGCGCAACTTTCCGAAACGGGCGCAGCACGGCCTGCCGCTCCATGGCTGCGGATGGAATGTGGTACCAAAGGCCACAAACGCCCTGCCGGATGTGATCGGCAACCACAATTGCATTTGGTTTCCGTTTGCTCGATGCGGGCGTTGGCGGCGCGTTGGGTGCATGCCTGCGCATACAATCGGCCCGTGCCGCATGCATGAACCGCATGGTGGGCGGATGCGCCTTCTTCGCAGGTGGCCGGGTGTCGCTGCCTCTATATATAGATAGTGCGTGGCACGAGGCTGTTGGCTATATATGCATTTATATGGAGGGAGGCGAGGGCTTCTTTGTCGGGGCTTTTCGCTGGGAGCGGAAACTTTTGGGCCCGGCCGGCCTCCAGCAACAGCATTGCGCGGCTGGTGTGCTCATCGCAGTGGCCCAACGCATGTGTATTGATTGAACCACAGGAGAAAACCCGTATGAAAACCGCTTTGTTCCCTTCGCGGCCAGTCAAGGCGCTGGCCGTGATGGCGGCCGCGGCCATGCTCAGCGCTTGCGCCACCTTGGGCGGCAAGCCCGAAGAAGTGGTGGCCAAGAATGCCCAGGCGTATTGGAACGCACGCATCCAGGGCGAGACTGCCAAGGCCTATGCCTTGGTCAGCCCCGGCTACCGCAAGCTGCATTCGCTGGATGACTTCAAGCGTGAGTACGCGGCTACCAGCGCGCGCGAAGCCGAGGTCAAGAAGGTCGAGTGCGGGCCTGACCGCTGCACCGTCAGCACCCGGCTGGCCGTGGCGCCGCCGGTGCCTGCCAGCAACCTATCGGCCATGGCGGCCCAAAAGCCGTTTACTATAGAGACCTATTCCGACAGCATCTGGCTGTTGGAAGATGGCCAGTGGGGCTTGTATCTGCAGCCCTGAGCATGTGCAAGCCGCGAAATGTGTGCGTTGTAATTACTCAACAACTATTTTGGTGGCGTAAACTTGTTTTGCAGCAGGCCATGGCGTTATGCTACTATCTCTCGGCGTAATCAATCGTGGTAGTTGCGCTGACTAACCTTTTTTAACTGGAGTGTGTTTATGAAGAAAAATGTTCTCGCTTTGAGCATTGCTGCCATGATTGGCGGCTTTGCGGGCGCCGCATCCGCTGGCGTTCTGCCGGGTACCAGCACTTTCGCCCCTTCGGCTTCGCCTGCAACGATGGCTACGGCTACGGCTACGGATCTGGAACTGTCGGACAACGGCAAGGGTCACATGCTGATCGTGCCTTACTACACCGCGCAAGACGACAACATCACCGTTCTGCACGTGGTCAACACCGACTCCAAGAACGGTAAGGCTCTGAAGGTTCGCTTCCGCGGCGCCGCCAACTCCGACGACGTGCTTGACTTCACCGTGTTCCTGTCGCCTTCCGACGTGTGGACCGGCTATGTCTCCAAGGGGGCTGACGGCATCGCTACCTTCACCACCGCCGACACCTCCTGCATTCTGCCCGCAGACGTGACGACTGGTCCCAAGTCGTTCTCGCTGGAGCGCCTGAGCAACGCCAACTGGAGCAACGACGCCAAGAAGAACCACACCCGCGAAGGCTATGTGGAAATCTTGAACATGGCTGACATCCCCACCCAGGGCAATCCTGACCTGGGCGCTACGCAGACCAAGCTGTGGAATGCCGTGAAGCACAACGGCGGCGCCAAGCCGACCTGCGATACCGCTACGCTGCAAGCTACCGCCGCTCTGTACACCCTGCACGGCACGACCGGTGCTGGCGGTGAAGAAGACGTGGCAGCCAAGCTGGGCCTGAACACCCCGACCGGCGGCCTGTTCGGCGACTGGTACATCCAGAACGTGCCCAAGAGCACCACCTACTCCAGCTCGGCTCCGGCTGTGATCGCTGTTGACTCGGCTGGCGCTCCTGCCCGCGGCAACTTCGTGTTCTTCTCGCAAGTGCAAGATGCCCTGCCTGATCCGTACGCACGTGCCAACACCTACAGCGCTGACCCGCTGCTGGCTGGCCTGAACCCGGCTCTGATCCGCCAAGTGTTCGACTACCCCGATCTGTCGACCCCGTACACCACGACGACCTTCGGCAACCCGAACACCCAGGCTTCGCAGCTGTCCACCGCTCTGGCTGTGACCAACGTTGCCAACCAGTACGCTACCGACGCAGGTATCTCCGCCCAGACCGACTGGACGCTGTCGATGCCTACCCGCCGCTACGCTCTGGCTGCCAACTACAAGGCTATCGGCACGTTCCTGTACCCCGCGAACTACATCGTGGTGAACGGTGGCGTGAGCGATCTGGACAAGGGCAAGCCGTTCTTCAACTTCGACGTCGGCAGCAGCCTGGGCATCATCTACCCGCCGCTGACCGGTGTTGCAGCCAACGTGACGGCTGACGACCAAGGCCGCCTGTGCGTGCGTACCGCTTCGAACTCGTTCTTCGACCGTGAAGAACAGCAGAAGAACAACATCGCCGTGTCGCCTGGCAACATCCTGATGCAGCTGTGCGGCGAAGTGAGCGTTCTGTCCATCACCAAGGACGGCAATGGTCCTGGCGTGCTGGGTGGCTCGGTTGCCAACTCGTTCATGAAGGCTCCCTTCACGAACGGCTGGGGCTCGATCAACGCCTACGCTGACGCTGACGGCACTCTGAGCGGCCGCCTGCCTCTGATGGGCCACTCGTTCACCAAGCTGTACAACCCGTCCGTTACCCCTGGTACGGCCGGCAACTTCGGCATCACCTGGGCACACCGCTTCGACCGTTAATCGGTTCTGCGGCGCAAGCCCAGCCGGCCCGGATCAGTCCGGGCTGGCACAGCAACAAAAAGGCGGGATTGATTCCCGCCTTTTTTATTGGGCAAGCCGGCCGGGTGGATGGCCGGCTTTTGTTATGCTTGCATTCTTGTGCTTGTTTTGGAGTGATTGACGCATGAAGGCTTTTTCTCGGTCCAAGTCTGGACACTGCGGCGTGGCGTGGCGTGGCGTGGCACTGGCGGCGGCATGTTGGGGCGCTGCGACGGTGGCTGTGGCAGCTGGCCAGGCACCGGCGGTGCTGCTGGAAGGCGATGGCGTGCAGATCACTTCGGCTGACGTGATTGCGGATGCCCAGCGCCTGCCGCCTTACATGCGCGATAGCTTTCTCGGCGTTCCCAACAATGTAAAGTCGATTGCCCGCAATCTGTATATCCGCCGGGTGATGGCCGAGCGGGCCAAGACCGCCACGCCCAATGATCCCGTGGTGGCCGCGGCGGCCAGGATTGCGGTGGACAAGGCCTTGTCCGATATGTACCTGCAGGTTTTCAACGAGCAGCACAAGCCTGCGGCCGAGGCTTTGGATGCCCAGGTGCGCTCTACCTACCAGGCGCAGAAGGAGAGCTTCAAGCTGCCCGCACAGGTGCATGTGGCCCATATCCTGGTTGCTCAGGATGCGCCCGATGCCGAGGCCCATGCGCAGAAGCTGCTGGAGCAGCTGCGTGGTGGCGCTGATTTTGCCGAGCTGGCCCAGAAGGAGTCGGCGGACCCCGGGTCTGGCAGCAAGGGCGGCGACCTGGGTTGGGTAGGCAAAGGCAAGATGGTGCCGCCTTTCGAAGAGGCCGCGTTTGCACTGAAAAAGCCCGGTGAATTGAGCGGTGTGGTCAAGAGCGCCTTTGGCTATCACATCATCAAGCTGCTGGAGAGCCGGCCGGAGCGCCTGCAAACCCTGGACGAGGTGCGCCCCCAGATCGAGAAGCAAATCACCGACAAGATGCTGGATACTGCCCGCAGCGCCGAAGTGGAGCGGGTGACACAGGATCTGAAGATGAACGACGCTGCGATCGATGCGTTCTCCGGTCCTTATGAGGCGAAAGCCACACCCAAGAAATAATCCGGTGTAAGAGGAGCGCTGTGGGCAATTGCTCGCCGATGCTCCCCGCATATTCCATGCAAACCTTGTTGAATGAAGTCCGCGCGCTTTGGCGCGCGCGTTCGTTGGCGTGGGTGATGACGCGCCGCGAACTGGCTGCGCGCCATGCCGGCACCGCCGTGGGCGTGCTGTGGCCCTATCTGCAGCCGCTGCTGTCGGTGGCGGCGTATTACCTGGTGTTCGATGTGGTGTTTGCCATGCGGCTGGGCGAGGGCGCGCCCACGCATGCGGTGGGTACCTTCCTGGTGGTCGGCGCGCTGCCGTGGATGGCGTTTTGCGACGCGGTGTCGCGCGGCATGTCGAGCCTGCTGGAGGCGGGCTCCATGCTGCAGAAGAACCCGTTGCCGCCGGTGCTGTTTCCGGTGCGGGCGGTGATGGCGAGCGCGCTGATTTTCGGGCCGCTGATCCTGCTGGTTGCCCTGGTCTACATGCCGCTGCACCAGATGCAGTGGGGCATGCTGGCGTTGCCGCCGCTGCTGGTGATGCAACTGGCGATGACGGTGCTGCTGGCCTACGCGCTGGCGATACTTGCGGCGGCGCTGCGCGATACGACGCAGATCGTCAGCTTCATGCTGTCGGTGGGCATCTACCTCACGCCTATCCTGTTTCCAATGTCGATGTTCCCCGAGGACTGGCGCTGGCTGCTATGGCTCAACCCGATGGCTTCGTACGTGCTGGGCTACCAGTCGATTTTGCTGCAGGGCGCTTGGCCCGCACCTGAGGTATGGGTGGTGGGCGCGGTGTGGATTGCGCTGCTGGCGGTGCTGGTAAGCGTGCTGGTGAGTCGCAGCCGCGATCAATTGGTGGATTGGCTATGAAGGCGGATGTGGCAGTACAGGCGCCGGTGCTGGTGGTGCGCAACCTGGGCAAGGAATACAAGCTCTACGATTCGCCGCGCCAGCGGGTGAAGGCCCTGCTCACCGGGCGGGCCACGCACCGCAGCCATTGGGCGCTGCGCGATGTGAGCTTTACGCTGGAGCGCGGCCAGTGCATTGGCGTGATTGGCGACAATGGCGCGGGCAAGAGCTCGCTGCTCAAGCTGCTGGCGGGTACGATGCAGCCGTCCACCGGCAGCCTGGAGCGCACCGGTCGCATCACCGCGATCCTGGAGCTGGGGGCGGGCTTTCACCCGGAGTTCACCGGGCGCGACAACCTGTATTTCGCCGGCAGCCTGATCGGCATAGGCCACGATGAGATGCGCCTGCTGGAGCCCGAGATCATCGCTTTCTCGGAGCTGCACGAGGCGATCGACCGGCCGGTGAAAACCTATTCGTCGGGCATGACGGTGCGGCTGGCGTTTGCGCTGGTGACGGCTGTGCAGCCGGACGTGCTGATCGTGGACGAGGCGCTGGCCGTGGGCGACCAGAGCTTCCAGAAGAAGTGCATCGAGCGGATACTGAGCTTTCGAGAAAACGGCTGCACGATTCTGTTCTGTTCGCACAGCCCCTACCATGTGCGCCATCTGTGCGATGCGGCGATCTGGCTCGACCATGGACAGATGCAGTATTTTGGCGATACCGAAACCGCCTTGGCCGCCTACGATGCGCGAACGCGCCAGCGGCAGCAGGAGAAGGCGGCGCAGGAGCGCGCCGCGCTGCCGCCGGCCCCGGTTCCCGCCGAACCCGCCGAGACCGTGGTGGAGCCTGCCAGCGCTGAAGACCCGCTGGCCACGCCGTATGTGCACTATCCGCCGCAGCTGCCGCATGTGGAGTCGAAGGCGCAGATCCTGTCGGTGGATATCGCGAACCTGAGCGACGCATCGCCACCGGTACTGCAGGGCCACAACCTGGTGGTGACCATCGTGGCGTGCGGCAATGGCGACGAGCGGCCGCACATGGGCTTCATGATCGAGCAGTACAAGGGCGTGGGCATTGCCTCGCTGGGTACGCACGAGGATGGCGCGGCGCCGGTACGCCAGAGCGACGGTACCTGGAAGTCGGTGCTGACCTTTCCCGACCTGCCGCTGCACAGCGGCGACTATGTGGTGTCGGCGCATTTATTCGACGAGTCGGGCCTGGCGGTCTATGACGAGTGGTTCCAATACACTTATTTCCGCTATATCTATCCCAAGCCACTGCCGGGATTGGTGCGGCTGCCGCATTATTGGGAATAAAAAGTGAGCGCCTAGCGTGTGATTGGCGGTAGTTTTAAATAATATTCATATTGAAACAATCGTAAATCAAGCGCAGGCAGCTATGATTTTTGGAGGAGTTGGCCATGCGTGTGCTGCATCGGATTCAGGAAAAGCTGTGGGGCCTGGCGCCGTGGGATGCCGGGCGCATCACCGATGAGTGGTTTCGCTCGCATTTCGAGTATGCGGCGGATGTGGTCCAGGTCTGGCTGGGTGGAGTGATCGACCTGAAGGCCGCGCGCATGCTGCAGTTCGGCTGCGGCGATGGCATTACCGACCTGGCGCTGGTGCTGCGCCATGGTGCCAAGGCCATCCATGGCGTGGATGTGCGCCGCGAATACGAGAAGCTGCCGCGCATCGCACGCGAGCAATTGGGGCTGGCGCGCATTCCCACGGCGCTGAGCTTCCAGACGATAAGGCCCAGCGAGCCCTTGCTGGGCCAGGCGCCGTTGTATGACGCGCTGATGAGCTGGTCGACCTTCGAGCATGTGCAGCGCGACCAGGTGCTGCCGATCTTGCGCGATCTGCATGGCTGCCTGCGGCCGGGCGGCTATTTCTTTCTGCAGATCGAGCCCCTGTACTACTCCGCCTTTGGCGCGCACCTGGGGCGTTACGATCCCGTGCCCTGGCACCACCTGCTGGTGAGCGACGATGAGCTGTGGAAGGTGATACAGGCCTGCGATGCGCCGATGAATCCGGACGAGGTGGATTTCGGTTTTGCCGATTTCGGGCCGGATGGCTACAAGAAGTTCGTCTTCAAGGAGTACCAGGAGCTGAACCGCGTGACCGCGGATGAACTGGTGGATTGGGCGCAGCAGGCCGGCTTCTCGGTGGCCCGCCAAGAGCGCCGCCACTATGAGCCTGCACCTTTGCCCGAGGAGTTGTTGGCCAAGTACCCGCGCGAGCTGCTGACGAACAATGAGATCTTTTTGTTGTTGACGAAGTAGCCGAAATCAGGCCGTTTGTGTGCCGGCCGCCACGATGCGGCGGGCCCGTTCGGCGCCGCGCCGGCGCAGGGGCTCTTCGAGCAGCCGGTAGTTCAGCTCCGCCAGCGCCAGCGTGAGCGCGGCGGCGGTCAGCGCGAACGGCAGGGTGAAGCCGGCGTCGAAGACGGTGCCCGCGGGCGATAGCCGCGCCCACAGTTCGCGGGTGACCCAGAAGGCCGGTATATGGATGAGGTAGATGGCGTAGGAGCGATCGCCAATCCAGCCCAGCAGGCTCAGCATCCAGCGCGAACGGATGAAATAGCCTGCCTGGTAGGAGCACAGCCAGACGATGATCGCGGACACGATGGCGGCCAGGCCGGTGGAGAAGCTGACGACGTCATAGCGGGTAGAGGCGACCAGCCCGAAAAGCAGCAGCAGCGGAATGACGAAGCGCAGGCGCGAGGCGCTAAGCTTGGGATCGAGTGCCCGCCAGGTATCCGTGCGGGAAAAGATGGCGATCAATACGCCCAGCACGATGGCGTCACTGCGCACGAACCACAGCCAATCGGCCCAGACTGCGCGTTGCAGGAATACCTGGGCCAGCACGACGGCGATCAGTGCCGGTACCAGCCATTTGCGCAGCAGCAGTACCAGCAGCGGCAGCAGCAGGTAGAACTGTTCTTCGAGCGAGAGCGACCAGTACAGCGCGAAGTCGCCACATTGCCCGCGGCCCTGGGTGCAATCGTAGAAATGGAAGTTGGCCACATGCAGCAGGGCGGCGGCGGCATCGGCCAGATTGGGTGCCGAGATGCCGCGGTTGCCGGCTTGTACGAGCCAGGGTCCCATGGCCAGTGGCAACGCAAGCCAGACCCATGCCGAGGGCGTGATGCGATACAGGCGCCGCACCCAGAAGGCGGCTGCTTCGCGCCAGAAGGCGGTGCCTGTTTTGTCCGCAAGCTTGGGGATAAGGTTTCTGGCTATGACGTAGCCGGACACGCACAGGAACAGGTCTACCCCCACCCAGAAACCCTTGCCGATGCCGAGCCAGCGAGGCTCCCAGAAAAAGAGCCCATGCAGATGGCCGATGATGACCAGGCCGATGCCGATGGCCCGCAGCGCTTGGATTTCTTCGTTTTTACCGGTGTGTTGCATGACAGGCGCCATTGTGCCTTGCTCGCGGGCTGCGAGGCGTTTGAACCCGCGGTATGCCGGCCGCTCGGCCACCAGATGCAGCAGGCTGGAAAGCATCAGCACCATGGCCAGCGCCACCACGCTGCCAAGGGCCGCGCTGGCTGGCAGCAGCGGGGCGACGAAGCGCTCGAACAGCCAGAGCGTGGGCAGGTGCACCAGGTAGACCATGTACGAGATGTCGCCGCCCCACAGGCTGAGGCGGCGCGGCAGCCGGTTTTCCAGCGCAAGAAACAGCCCGAGCAGGCAGGCGGCGAGCAGGCCGGCAAGTGCGGCGCGCTCGGGAAAGTGGAAGAAGCCGGATAGGCCCGAGGGCTTGTGCGCCATGTGGGTGGCATACCAGTACAGCGCTGCCGCGCTTGCCAGCGTGAGCACGGTCAGCACCGGTGCGGGCAGCCGCAGGCGCTGCCGGTGGCGCTGCAGCAGGTAGCCCAGCAGGAATTCCAGGCATAGCGGCGACAGGAACAGGTGCATGCCGTAGTGGCTGCGCTCGAATTGCTCGACGCTATAGCGGTCGGTTGCGAGCCACCAGGCATTGGCGGCGACCAGGACTGCCAGGCAGGCCCAGAAGATGCGCTGCCTCCAGTGGCTGGGCGCGAACAGCGACAGCGCGACCAGGGCGTAGAAATAAAGCTCGAAGGTGAGGGTCCAGGTGACGGGCAGCACCAGCACGTTGAAATTGAGCTGGTACAGCCAGAAGGAGCCAAGCAGGTCCTTGCCTTGCAGTTGCCCGGCACTGCCGTAGACCAGCAGGCAGAGCAGGAATACCGGCCACCAGCCGCTGTAGATCCGGGCGCAGCGGGTGGCTACGAACTGCAGCGCCGAGCGCCCGCCCGGCGGGCGCTCGGCGGTGTTCATGGCCATGATGAAGCCGCTGATGACGAAGAAGACATCCACCCCCAGGTAGCCGAAGCCTATGAAGGCCTGCCACGGCCCGCTGGCGGGTGCCAGCAGCGCGCTGTCGCGCGTGTGGTAGAGCACGACCCACAGCGCACTGAGGATGCGCAGCGCCTGGATGGAGTGGAGCATGGGCGCGCTGCCCTGGTCAGCTGCTGTGGGTGAGGCGCTGCAGGCGCTGCTGGGGACCGCTGCGCTGGAAGATGCGGCGATGCACCTTGGCGTTGCAAGGCATGGGCGTTTGCACCAGCCAGCAGGTATGGCGCAGCTCGAAGGCGGGGTTGAAGTAGGGGTCGCCCGCATCCAGCCAGGTGCGCCAGCGGGTGGAGAACAGCGCGGAGTCCTCCGGGTGCGGATCGAAACCTTCGGTCTTGCCGCGGGTGATGGATTCGTGGTGGATCAGCGTGGCCTGGGGGCAGTAGAGGATGCGCCAGCCCTGCTCCAGCGTGCGCAGGCAGAGGTCGACGTCGCCAAAGCCGACGGCCAGTGCCTCGTCATAGCCATGGATGGCGTCGAAGGCCTCCTTGCGCATGAGCAGGCAGGCGGCGGTGACGGCGGCGACCTCGTGGGTGCAGACCAGGCGCCCCATGAAGGCGATGTCCACGCGGTCGGGCGGCAGCTTGAGGAATTTGCCGTAGTGCTCGGCGATGCCGAACGCACCCACGCAGACGCCGGCATGCTGGATGGAGGTGCGGTCGGGGTAGAGCAGCTGCGCGCCCACCATGCCCACCGATGGGTCCTGGCACTGCGCGAGCATGTGTTCCAGCCAGCCTTCGTCAAGGGCCTCGATGTCGTTGTTGCAGAACAGGTAGTGGGTGTATTCGCGCGTGAGCTGCCGCACCGCCCAGTTGTTGATGCTGGAGAAGTTGAACGGGCCCTGGTAGCGCAGCACGGTGGCGGTGCCGCTGTGCTTCAGCGCGGCGAAGTATTCGATGCTGGCGGCATCGGTCGATTCATGGTCGATGAGGATCAGGTCGTAGTCGGCCTGCTTGACGGTGGCCTTGATGCTGTCGATGCACTGGCGCACCAGCTCGCCATGGTTCTTGGTGGGAATGATGATGGCCACGCGCTGGCCGTCGCCAATGCGGTGGCGTGCCTCGAAGAAGTTGAACGAGACGCCGGGCGCGATGGTGCCCGGCATGCCGATGCGATCCAGGTGCCGCTGCAGGATGCGGCCCGAGGTGTCCATGACCTCGGCCATTTTCTCGTGGCCGGCGGAGGCGGTATGGGTGCGCCACTGGTAGAGGATCTCGGGGATGTGGACGATGGTGGCGGCGCGTTCGCTCACGCGCAGGATCAGGTCGTAGTCCTGCGAAATGCGCAGCTGCTCGTCAAAGCCACCCAGCTCACGCAGCAGCGCCGTGCGAAAGCCCACCAGGTGCACGATATAGGGGTGGCTGCGCAGGTATTCGGGTGAGAAGGCGGGGCGGTGGAAGTACTGCAGCACGCTGTTGGCGTCGGCATCGACCAGCACCTCGTCGGAGTACAGCATGTCGGGGTCTTCGGCCAGCACGGACTGGGCCACCCGGTAGATGGCCTGGGGTTGCAGCAGGTCGTCGTGGTCGAGCAGCACGACGAAGGGCGACGTGGCCAGCGCCAGTGCCTGGTTGGTGGCATGCGAGACGCCCTGGTTGCGCTCGCCCAGATGCAGGCGGATGCGCTGGTCCCGGCTCGCATAGCCTTGCAGCATCTTGCGCATATGCGGCTCGGGCGAGGCGTCGTCGGCAATGCACAGCTCCCAGTGCGGGTAGACCTGGGCCTGCACCGATTCGATCATCGCCGCCAGCATGGCGTGCGGCGTGTTGTAGGTGGGCACGAGGATGGAGATCGTGACGCTCTGCGGCATGGCCGCGATCTCCTGCCGCAGCTGCGGCAGCACCTCGCTGGCGAGCCGCTGCTGGTATTGCTGCCAGCTGTCGGTGGGCAAAACCGACGGCGCAGCGGGGTGGCCCAGTGACAATAGTTGACGTTTGAGCAGCGGTGTACCACCCTCTCGCCATGCACGCCAGAGCTTGCGGCCATTGCTGCCCAGGTTGCCGGGATCCTTGAACAAATGGTAGAGACTGCGGCGGAGTTGCCTGAGTTTATGGGGCAGGAAGCGGATGTACGGGTGGGGATTCGGCACGATGCGAACGGTATCTAAATGTGAGGAAGTCGTCGGGTTGCTAGTCTAGCGGACTGGAGTGGCTGCTACGGCATCGCTCAGGTAGTCGTGGTCGTAGCTCCAGCTCGGCAGCCGGGCATCCAGTTCCGAGGCCGTGGCGCCGGGTGCGGCAACGGGCTCTTCGGAGTGCAGGTAGTGGCGCTCGCGGATGTCGAGAAAAAGGGAGAGCCATGCATCCACCGGGGTGTTCCAGGGGCGCAGCCAGGTCCAGGGGCGTTCGCTCAGGCGCTCGCTGAAGGCGCCGATATCGGGGGCGACGACGGGCAGGCCTGCCTGCAGGCAGGCGCTGAGGGTATAGCTATAGGTTTCCGGCCACAGCGCCGGGAACCAGACCAGATCGGGCTGCAGCCGCTGCAGCAGCAAAGGTAGCTGCTCCTCGTCGTAGGGGCCGTGTATGGTGAGGCTCGCATGCGGCTGCGTACGCATCTGGCGGTGGGGGTAGCCAAGCAGGTGGAACTCGATGGGGGCATTGGTGCGCGCGGCTTCGAGCGCCACCGCCTCCAGTACGTTGCCGCCCTTGACTGCGCTGACGGCACCCAGCACGAACACGCGCAGATGCGCCTTGCTGGACAAGGCATGCCCATGGGGGCGGGGCAGCGCCTGGGGCGCGGCGATGTCCAGATGGGGCACGTAGCGGATATTGGCGGCGGGGAAATACCGCATGAGCCGCCTTGCTGTATCGCGGCTGGGAGCGAGCACATAGCGCGCCTGCTGCAGGAACAGCCGGTGGCGCAGCCGCCAGTCGTCAATGGACTCCAGCGTGGAGGCCGGGCGCTGCTGCAGGCAGCTGGTGCACTGGGAGAGCCCTTTTTCTCCGCAATAGGTGTGATCCGCGCTGGTGAGCGTGATTTGCGGGCAGGCCGTGTAGTAGTCGTGCGCGGTGAAATCGTAGGCAACGCCCAGGCGCTGCGGCAGGCGCATGAGGTCTGGCGATACCCCCAGCAGGTGGTGGTAGTGGATGTGGCTGACACCCAGCTCCTGGAGCAGCGCCACCACTTTGCCCGATTCGGTGGGCCAGTGGAATTCTTCCTGGTAGCCTTCGGCGCTGTCGAGCCACTGCAGGCGCAGGTAGTAGTCGGGCAGGGGGGTGAGCCCCAGCACCACGGCCTTGCCCTGGGCCTTGAGGTAGGCCGCCAGTTCATGGACATGGCGTTGCGTGCCACCGCCCACGTTGTGCATGACCATCAGGATGCGCGGCGCGGCACTTTGGCGGATGCGCGCCTTGTCGATCGCATTGCGTGCCGCTTGCCCTGGGTTATCCCTGAGGTGCGCATGCACGAGCGGGTCGTACTCGGGATGCAGCTGCTTCAAGGTCTCGTAGGCCGCCTGCTCCCGCGGAGTCTTGCTGTCGCCAAAACTGACGCCGCCCGTATGCAGCACGAAGGTGTCGAGCGCGAGCTGGTGGCGCCAGCCATGGGCGCGGGCGCGCATGCAGAAGTCGTTTTCTTCGCCATAGCCCTTGCCGAAATGCTCCACATCGAACAGGCCGGTCTGCTGCAGGCAGTCGCGCCGGATATACATGCAAAAGCCCACGGCGGTGGGGATATCTATGCTGGCGCCGGGGTTGGCGCTGGCGCACAGCTGGTCGAGGCCGGCGGTGTCGAGCCCGGCGGGCAGCGCGTTGTTCTCGCAGAACCGGGGGTAGCTGCAGATGGTGGCGTTGTTGGACAGCGGGGTGACGCTGCCGGTGTCGGCATGGCGGTAGGCCGCCCGGTACAGGCGGTCCAGCCAGTCGCCGGCCACTTCGGTGTCGCTGTTGAGCAGCAGCACATCGTGGCTGGGGTTGAGCGCCATGCCGCGGTTGACGGTGGCGACGAAGCCGAGGTTCTCGGGGTTTTCCAGCAGGGTAATGCGCGGCTCTCGTTCAGCAAGCTGGCGCAGCCAGGCGGTGAGCTCGGGCTCGGGGCTGGCGTCGTTGATGACGATCAGCTGGCAAGGAACGCTGGTGGAGGCATTGAGCGCTGATTCCAGGCAGCGGCGTGTGTCCGACAGGCTCCGGTAGACCGGTACGATGACATCCACCATGGATGCCGGCGCGGGGGACACCAGCGGTTGAGGGCTGGGCGCCGCCTCGCTGGCCGCGGGTTCGGGTGCTGCGGGCGCCTCCGACGCTTGGGGGGCGGTCTGCAGCGGCGCAGGGGAAGCCGGTGCCTGGACTGGATGCTCGTCATCCGCCAGCGGGGGCAGGGGGGATGCAGGCTCGGGTGGCGGCATGCCCAGGAACGGGGTCTTGGTGCGCGTCAGCGATTGCACGAACCGGTAGAGGCCTGAGCTTTCAATGTGCTGCAGATGGGCTTGCAGCTCCTGGATATAGCTGTGCTGTGCTTGGAGATGCTGCTGTTGCCCGCCAAGGTATTGGTGCTGCTCGCGGATGCGCAGCTGCTGCTCTTGCATGCGCTCTTGCAGATGTTGCTGTTGGGCCAGCAGGCCGTGCCGCTGCGCCTGCATTTGTTCCTGCAGCTGGACGATGCTCTGGTTCGCTTCGGCATGGGCCTGGGCCACCGCATGGTGCTCGGCCTGCCATTTCTGCACTTCGCGGTCTGCATGCTGGATATATTGCTGCAGATCATGGGTGCTCGTGGCAAGCGCCGCATAGTCGGCGGACATGGGCCAGCCCACCTCGATCTCCAGAACGGCTCCGCCGGCTTGCAGGCATTGGCGCAGTGCGTCGTGCGGGATGGGCAGGTGCATCCAGGGGTCGTCGCCATTGAGCAGCATGAGCGCCGAGCTGGGGGCCGTGGCCAGCGCAGGCTGCAAGGTGATCTGGTGGTGCGCGGTATGCGCCAGTGCGCTATCGCTGTCCCATGGGCCGTCCCAGGCCCAGTGTTGTGCTCCCGTGCCATCCTTGAGCCGGATGTGGTGCAGGTGCATGAAGCCAGGGCGGTCGGCCGGGTCCCAGCGCAAGCTGGGGGCCGAGGCTTCGAATGCCGGCAGCTCGAAGCGCAGGCGTTGGTGCATTTGCCCAATGTCGCCCTTGCGGATCAGTTTTTGGGCTTCGCTGAATTGGTGGGCATCCGCCCAGTACAGGTTGCTGGTGAAGGTGGCTTGCGCTTCCTGGCTGCCGTTTTCCAGCAGCGCGCCGGCTTGCCGCGAGGCCGGGTCGCTCTCGGGCCGGACGGTGGCAATGAACTGGTAGGTGAGCGCATCCGGCTGGGCGAGCAGGTAGCGAACCACCGCTGGCGGGAAGCTGTCGGCGGGGCGGTGCCGGAATTCCGATTCATCCAGGGGGCGCTCAATGGTTTCCAGCGCGGTCAGGCTCCATTGCTGCTCGGTGAGAAAGCGCAGCAGGGACTGGCGTGTGAAGAAGCGCAGATGGGTCCGGTCGAGCAGGCCCTCGGGGCGGTAGCGGAATTCGCCCTGCATCAATTCCATCAGCAGGCCACTATAGGCGGCATTCGGCAGCGAGATCAGCAATTGGCCGCTATCGGCGGCCAGCAGCGCGCGGCAGTCGGCCAGTATGCGTTCCGGCTGCTTCAAATGCTCCAGCACGTCCGCACAGACGATGTAGTCGTATTGGCGCTGCGCAAAGGCTTGCGCGAGGTTCAGCTGCTCCAGGTCGGCAACCACCACGTCCCGATAGTGCGGTTGTGCCAGGGCCGCCTCCTGGCTGTTGAAGGTCACGCCGTCCACGGTACAGTTCAGCTGCTGGTGCAGGAACGAGCCCAATGCCCCCGAGCCGCACCCCAGGTCCAGCACCCGTGAGCCGGGCGCTATCTTGCCAGCCAGGACAGACAAAGAGGTGCGCTCTCGCAAATCGATGTGGCGCGTATATACGTGAAGGTCGCGGCTCATGGGAGTCGTTCTAGGATGGTAGTGCAGGCAGCCAGCGTGTGTCTGGTGACGATTTCGCCAAGCTTGGACAATGGGCGCAAGCGAATGATCACGTACCAGGCGATTGGGACACGGGGAGCGATGGATGGCCAGCAGAATTTTTTTCTATGACTGACAACAACAATCGTGTGGCAATTCTATTGTCAACTTTCAATGGCGAGAAATTTCTCCCGCAGCAGCTGGATTCACTGTATGCCCAAAATCATTCGAACTTGCATATATTTGTAAGGGATGACGGTTCATCCGATGGTTCGCTGGCCGTCGCGCAGCGGTATGCCAGCCAGAAGGGTGGGGTGACCGTCTTGCAAGGAAAAAACGTCGGTTTTGTCCAGAGTTTTTTCGAATTGTTGCAAGTGGCTGGCGATGGCTATGACTTCTATTTCTTCTGCGATCAGGACGATGTCTGGCATCCGGACAAGGTGGCTGCGGCCGTCGACGTGCTGGGGCGCAGGGGCTTGAGCGGGCCCGGCATGTACTGCAGCAGGACGGAGTATGTCGATGAGCACCTGAACAGCCTGGGGTTGTCGCCCAGCTACCCGAAGGCCAAGCTGGGTTGGGGCAACGCGCTGGTGCAGAATGTGGCGACAGGATGCACCATGGCCATCAATGCCCGGGCCCGGGCGCTGCTGGCGGCGCAGTTGCCCAGGCAATGCCTGGCGCATGACTGGTGGGTGTACCTGGTGGTCTCCGCATTCGGCGAGGTGGTTTTCGACCCGCGCAGCCATATCCGCTACCGGCAGCATGGGGGCAATACCATCGGCATGCTGCAGGGCGGGTGGGCTGGGCAATGGGCGCGCGTGCGGCGGTTTTGGCGGCGCAGCGGCTTTGGCTTCCTGGACCAGCTGGCGGAGTTCCTGCGCATCCACGGCGATCAGTTGGGGGCCGATCGGCGCGAGCAGGTGCGCTGGTTGCTGCGTTCGCGGCAGCGATGGCAGGATGGACTGCGGGTGGCGGCCATGGGTTTTTACTGGCGCACGAGCCGCTTGGATAGCTTGATCTTGCGGGTATTGCTGGTGCTGAAAAAATACTGAGGCCAGTTCGCTATGGCAGGCGCTGTCTGCTGATGGAGTGTGCCCAGGCGATGGCCGGACGCTCGACGCAAATCCACGACAAGAGGGCGAGCAGCAGCACGACGATCAAGGCCGCAGCCAGGCAGATTGGTTTGGATAGTCCGTGCTTCAGGCTAATTTCGGTGACTGCCTGCTGCACCGGGAATGCATAGATATAGATGCCATAGGAAAGATCGTGGCGCAGGCGGACGCGGGTCAAGGGGCGCCAGTACGCCGCCAAGAAGACCAGGCAGGGTAGCCACAGAAAAACGCCACCCTGGATGACGGCGAGGGAGTTCCCGGTATAGGAGATGGCAAAGCCTGCCAACAATGGCGGTATCAGCCAGAGCCGCCGATCCACCGGGATATGGTTGAAGGCAGCTCCGGCGAAGAAGATGGCGGCGAACTGCCAGAAATCCCGCCAGGTGATGGTGCCTTGATCCAGTGCCGGAACCTTGACCAAAAGAAAAGCGGCGGCCGAGGCGGCCACGACCAGTGCAAGACGGCGGCGGGAGAGCAGCCTGGCCATGCCGAAGCTGACCAGCAGGCCATACATGATGATCTCGTATTTGATGGTCCACAAAGACCCATTGACGGCATTCGGCAAAGGGTTGTGTGCGAATACTCCGGGAAGGTCGTTGAGCGTGGCAAGGGCGCTGGCATAGTTGATGAACAGTCCCCATGCTTGCGCGGACGAGAGAAAGCTTTTCAGATCGAGGGTGGTCATCAGCCCGCCTATGGCGAACACCGACACGAAGGCCGCCACCACCAGCCCCGGGAAAATCCTCAGTGCCCGCTTGGTGCCGAACGCGGTCCATCGCGGACTGCGATCCCAGCTCTGGAAATTGAGGTGTCCACTGATGAAAAAAAAGATGTAGACAGACAATGATCCCAGGCTGTAGGTATTGTTGAAAAAAACCGGCTGTTGCCGGTCATAGAAGTATGAGCCATGGGCGAAGAAGACCCCCAGGGCTGCCAGGAGCCGCAGCAGGTCGAAATTGTTTTCTCTCATGCAGAAGGCCAAAGGAATGAAACAGCCCGTGTTGACGGCGGGAGCCGGCAGCATGGTAAGGCAAATGGCGTATGGAAGACAGGAGACAATACGCGCCAGATGCATGCCTCCTCCGCCTTATCTTCTCCGTCGGGTGCCATAGCCCTCTCCGTGGTCAGCCATGGACATGGAGCCATGGTGCAGGCGCTGCTGCAAGCGCTGGCCCGAAGCTGTGCGGGCGAGGTTGGGCGCGTGGTGCTGACCCAGAATCTGCCCGAGCCCGCTCCCGAGCCGCCGCCGGGCGGCTGGCCCTTCGTGCTGGAGCTGCGCCGCAATGCGCTGCCGCAAGGCTTTGCCGCGAATCACAATGCTGCGCTAGCGCAGGCGCAGGAGCCGTATCTTTGCCTGCTGAATCCGGACGTGGGCTTGCTCGGCGGCAATCCCTTTCCCGCATTGCGGCAGGCGCTGGCCAGGCCCGGGGTGGGGCTGGCCTATCCGCGGCAGGTGGATGCGGCCGGTGTGCTGCAGGACAGCGAGCGCGAACTGCCGACGCCCTGGTCCTTGCTGCTGCGCTACCTGGCGGGGCGGCGTGAATCCCGGGCCGAATGGGTGAATGCCGCCTTCTGGCTGGTACGGCGCGAGGCCTGGCTGCAGGCGGGGGGGCTGGATACCCGCTACTTCATGTACTGCGAGGATGTGGATTTCTGTTTGCGCCTGCGCCTGGCGGGATGGCGGCTGGCGCGCGCGGCGGCCCGCGTGCAGCATGCGGGGCAGCGCGACAGCCACCGGCGCTGGCGGCACGGTTTGTGGCATATTCGGGCACTCTTGCGCCTTTGGCGCTCGTCGGCTTTCTGGCGTGCCCGCCCCCTGCTGCGCCGCATGGCCGATGCGGAACTCATTCATTCTGATCCATGATTTTTCTGGCTGTTGTCGCTTTCCTCATGGCGCTGGTCGGCTCCGGCTTCATCGTGCGCCGCATGCGGGGCCACTCCAGGCGCTATGGCTCGGACATGCCGCAGCGCTTTCATGTTGGCAATATTCCGCGCCTGGGCGGCCTGGCGATGATGGCGAGCCTGATCGTGACCGCGGTGGTGGCCGGGATACAGAACTGGTGGGGCTACGATGGCAACGCGCTGCAGTGGAATCGCTGGCTGCTGTACTTTTTCCTGGCCATGGCGCCGGCGGTGGCCGGCGGCATTGCCGAGGACATGACCCAGCGCCTGTCGGTGCGCTACCGCCTGGCGCTGACCTTGATGACCGGTGTGCTGGCGGTCTATCTGCTGGACCTGTCGGTCCCACGCCTGGATATCGGCTGGGTGGACCAGGCGCTGCTCCGGATGCCATGGATCGGCATGCTGCTGGCCATGGTGGCGATTGCGGGTTTGCCGCATGCGTTCAATATCATCGATGGTTATAACGGCTTGGCTGGGATGGTGGCCATCGTTATTTGCGCGGCACTCACCCATGTGGCGCTGCAGCTGGGTGACCGGGAGCTGGCGGCCATGCTGGTGATCACCGCGGCGGCGACTGCGGGTTTCCTGTTCTGGAATTACCCGATGGGGCAGCTTTTCGCGGGGGATGGCGGCGCCTATGTCTGGGGCGTGGTGGTGGCGTTTTGCAGCATCATGCTGGTGCAGCGCCATCCGGTGGTTTCGCCCTGGTTCCCCATGCTGCTGCTGATCTATCCGGTCTGGGAAACCATGTTCTCCATCTACCGCAAGCTGGCGCGCGGCGTTTCGCCCGGCATGGCCGATGCACTGCATCTGCACCAGCTGGTCTACCGCCGGATCGTGCGCAGTGTGCTGGACGAGAACGCGGCCCGCCGCATGCTCAGGCGAAACAACCGGACCGCGCCCTACCTGTGGGCATTCACCTTGCTGACGGTGGTTCCGGCGGTGCTGTTCTGGCGCAATACCTATGTGCTCATGGGATTTTGCCTGCTGTTTTGCGTATCCTATGTGGCGGCCTACCTGGTGATCGTGCGCTTCAAGCTGCCGGGCTGGCTTCGCTGACCGTCCGGGATGTGGCGGATAGGCCCTGGTTTCAAGGGGGAAGGCATGACCAAGAAGATCCTCTGCGCCGTCGGCACCCGGCCCGAGGCCATCAAGATGGCGCCCGTCATCCTGGCGCTGCAGCAGCAGCCCTGGGCCGAGGTGCGGGTGCTGGCCACGGCGCAACACCGCCAGATGCTGGACCAGGTGCTGGCGTTCTTCGGCATCGAGCCGCATATCGACCTGGACATCATGCGGCCCAACCAGGCGCTTTCGGCGCTGACGGCACGCCTGCTATTGGAGATGGACCGGGTGCTGGCGGCGGAACAACCCGATGTGGTGCTGGTGCAGGGCGACACGACGACCGTGATGGCGGTGGCGCTCGCCTGTTTCTACCACCGCATTCCGATCGGCCATGTCGAGGCCGGGCTGCGCACCTGGGACATGCAAAATCCCTTTCCCGAAGAGGCCAACCGCGTGATCGCCGGGCGGCTGGCGCGCTGGCATTTCGCGCCCACCGAGGGCTCGCGCCAGAACCTGCTGAGGGAGGGAATTGCCGATCGGGACATCGTCGTCACCGGCAACACCGTCATAGACGCCCTGCTGATGACCGCCGAAAAGCATGTGGACATCGGTGTCGAGCTCGATGCGTCCAGGCGGCTGGTGCTGGTGACTTCGCACCGCCGGGAGAACTTTGGCGAGCCGTTCCGGCAGATCTGCCGGGCGCTGCAGGCCCTGGCGCGGCAGAACCCAGGGCTGCAATTCCTCTACCCTGTGCACCCGAATCCGAATGTGAAGAACCTGGCCCACGAATACCTGGGCGGCCTGCCGAACTTCGTGTTGTGCGAGCCGCTGGACTATGCGCCCTTCGTGGCGGCGATGAAGCGGGCGACCCTGATATTGACCGATTCGGGCGGCGTGCAGGAAGAGGCGCCGGCCTTGGGCAAGCCGGTGCTGGTGCTGCGCGACGAGACCGAGCGGCCCGAGGCGGTGGCCGAAGGCGTGGTGCGGCTCGTCGGGCCGCACTATGAACGCATAGTGCAAGAGGCGCAGCACCTGCTGGACGACGAGCAGGCCTATGCCCGCATGGCGCGGGGCGTGTCGCCCTATGGCGACGGGCGGGCGGCGCAGCGCATCGTGAAGACCCTGCGCGACTACTGTGCCTGACTTTTGCCGGGTTTTGCCGGGCAGCCAACCCGGCTGGCACGGGCAGGCACGCACTTTGCGGCACAATCCGCGCTTGCATGTTTCATCGGCTTCCGCTTTTTCGAGAAGGCACCCATCCATGACCACATCCACCCCCGTGGCAGCCGCCATCAACCCGCGCGACAAGGCTGAGATCCTGGCGCAGGCGCTGCCCTATATCCGCAAGTTCCATGGCAAGACCATGGTCATCAAGTATGGCGGCAATGCCATGACCGACCCCGAGCTGCAGGCCGATTTCGCCGAGGACGTGGTGCTGCTCAAGCTGGTGGGCATGAACCCGGTGGTGGTGCATGGCGGCGGGCCGCAGATCGAGACCGCGCTCAAGCGCCTGGGCAAGACGGGCGAGTTCATCCAGGGCATGCGCGTGACCGACTCCGAGACCATGGAGGTGGTGGAATGGGTGCTGGCCGGCGAGGTGCAGCAGGACATCGTGGGCCTGATCAACCAGGCCGGCGGCAAGGCCGTGGGCCTGACCGGGCGGGATGGCGGGCTGATCCGCGCCAAGAAGCTCAAGCTGCTCGACCACAAGGACCCGAACATCGAGCATGACGTGGGCCAGGTGGGCGACATCGTCTCCATCGACCCGAGCGTGGTCAAGGCGCTGCAGGACGACGCCTTCATCCCGGTGGTCAGCCCCATAGGCTTTGGCGAGAACAACGAGAGCTACAACATCAATGCCGATGTGGTGGCGAGCAAGCTGGCCGCGGTGCTGCAGGCGGAGAAGCTGCTGCTGCTGACCAATATTCCCGGCGTGCTCGACAAGCAGGGCAAGCTGCTCACCGAGCTGACCTCGCGCGAGATCGACGCGCTGATCGACGACGGCACCATCTCCGGCGGCATGCTGCCCAAGCTGGCCGGCGCCATCGATGCCGCCAAGAGCGGCGTGAATGCGGTCCACGTGGTGGACGGCCGCGTGCCGCATGCCATGCTGCTGGAGATCCTGACCGATCAGGCCTACGGCACCATGATCCGCAGCTATTGACCGGGGAGCGCATGCAAGATCAAGAGACTGCGTTTCCCCTGGAAGAAGCCGCGCCGGAAATCGCCGCCGCGCCTGCCCGCAAGCGCCCCAAGCCGGGCGAGCGGCGCCTGCAGATACTGCAGGCGCTGGCCGCCATGCTGGAGCAGCCCGGCGCCGAGCGCATCACCACGGCGGCCCTGGCGGCGCGCCTGTCGGTGAGCGAGGCCGCGCTGTACCGCCACTTTGCCAGCAAGGCGCAGATGTATGAGGGGCTGATCGACTTCGTGGAGCAATCGGTGTTCACGCTGTGCCAGCAGATCGTCGGGCGCGAGCTGCCCGATGAGGCCAAGACACCCGAGCAGGCCGTGGCGCAGGCGCACCGGGTGGTCACCATGGTGCTGCAGTTCGGCGAGCGCAACCCCGGCATGGTGCGCGTGATGCTGGGCGATGCGCTGCTGAACGAGAATCCGCGCCTGCAGCAGCGCATGCGGCAGTTTTTCGACCGCATCGAGTCCACGCTGCGCCAATGCCTGCGCGTCACCGCTGGTGCATCGGTCACGCCCACCGTGGACGCCCAGGTGCGCGCCAGCGTGCTGATGGCCCTGGTGCAGGGGCGGCTGCTGCGTTTTGCGCGCTCGGATTTCCGGCAGCTGCCCACGGAGCAGCTCCCCGCCTGCCTCGCATTGCTGCAGCGCTGAGCGTATCGCGGTTGCCATCGCCATGGCCGCCTGCCACGACAGTGGCGGCGGCTTTTTGCTTTTTCATGGCTCTCGTTTACCCTAGGTTCATGCTTCGGTGCTTGGAGATGCCTAGGTTCTATGCAAGAATAAAAAAAGAACGGTCGTGCTTTTTTGATCATGCATTTTTTATTACCGGCCGTCCCAAGATAAAAAGCGTTCCTCTCGCAGGGGCCGCGACCCAACGCAGTGGGGAGCATGGGGAGTCATTTTTATGCCACAACTCAAAATCATCGCATCCAACCCGAAGAAAACCAAGCCGCAAGCCGCGCCTGAGCCGCTGGCCCTGACTGCCGCCGAAGGGGGCAAGGCCCAGAAAATCCCCAAGGGCCGGCAGACGCGCGCCGCCATCCTCGATGCGGCGCTGGAGCTGGCCGCGCAGGAGGGGCTGGACGGCGTGTCGCTCGGCATGCTGGCCTATCGCCTGGGCATGAGCAAGTCGGGCGTGTTTGCGCATTTTGGCTCACGCGAGGAGCTGCAGTGCTCGGTGGTGCGGGAATACCATGCCCGTTTCGAGCGCGAAATCTTCCAGCCCGCGCTGCAGGCCGAGCGCGGCTTGCCGCGCCTGGTGCACATGGTGACCGGCTGGATGCGCAGCACCGCGTCCGAGCAGGAGTCCAGCCGCCTCTACGGCAGCCTGTACATCAGCGGCGCGGTCGAGTTCGACGACCGGCCCGGCGATGTGCGCGAGGCGCTCGAATTCTCGGTGACCACCTGGATGGCGGCCATGCGGCGCGTCATCGCGCAGTGCCAGTCCGAAGGCCAGCTGCAGCCCGGCGTGTCGCCCGACCAGATCCTGTTCGAAGTGCATGGGCTGATCCTGGCGCTGCACTACGAAGTCCGCTTCCTGCATGGCCCGCAGGCGCTGGCCCATGCCTGCGAAGGCTTTGCCGGGCTGCTGGCGCGCCATGCCACCAGCCCGGCGCAGGTGCATGCACTGGTGGACGCGGTGCTGCGCATCCATGTGGCACCGGCTGCATAAATTCCCCTTTCTCTTCATCGCCAAGGACCCGAACATGCCCCAATACAACCCGCCGCTGCGCGACATGCAGTTCCTGATGCACGAAGTGCTGGCGCTGCCGCAGCGCTATGCCGCGCTGCCGCCGTTTGCCGAGGTCGATGCCGCGACCATGGACGCCATCGTGCAGGAAGCCGGCAAGTTCGCGGCCGAGGTGGTGCAGCCGCTGAACCTGAGCGGCGACACCGAGGGCTGCACCCGCAATCCGGCGGACTCCAGCGTGGCCACGCCCAAGGGCTTCAAGGAGGCCTACGCGCAGTACGTCGAGGGCGGCTGGGCGGCGCTGTCGTGTGCCCCCGAATACGGCGGCCAGGGCCTGCCCTTCGTGCTGAACCAGTGCCTGTACGAGATGCTCAACGGCGCCAACCAGGCATGGACCATGTACCCCGGCCTGTCGCACGGCGCCTACGAGGCGCTGCATGCGCACGGCAGCGACGAGCAGAAGCAGCGCTACCTGCCCAAGCTCACCAGCGGCGAGTGGACCGGCACCATGTGCCTGACCGAGCCGCACTGCGGCACCGACCTGGGCCTGCTGCGCACGAAGGCAGAGCCTGTGGGCGACGGCACCTACAAGATCACCGGCAACAAGATCTTCATCAGCGCCGGCGAGCACGACATGGCCGAGAACATCGTCCACCTGGTGCTGGCCCGCCTGCCCGATGCACCCAAGGGCAGCAAGGGCAGCAAGGGCATCAGCCTGTTCCTGGTGCCCAAGTTCCATGTGAACGCCGATGGCTCGCTGGGCGAGCGCAACCCGATCTTCTGCACCGGCCTGGAGCACAAGATGGGCATCCACGGCAATGCCACCGCGCAGATCTCCCTCGACGGCGCCATCGGCACCCTGGTGGGCCAGCCCAACAAGGGCCTGCAGGCCATGTTCGTGATGATGAACGCCGCCCGCCTGGGCGTGGCCAACCAGTCGCTGGGCCTGATGACCGTGGCCTACCAGAACGCGCTGGCCTATGCCAAGGAGCGCGTGCAGATGCGCAGCCTCTCGGGCACCAAGGCCAAGGACCTGCCGGCCGACCCCATCATCGTGCACCCCGACGTGCGCCGCATGCTGCTCACCGCCAAGGCTTATTCCGAAGGCGGCCGGGCGATGATGATCGCCACCTCGGCGCTGCTCGACGAGGAGCTGCACCACCCCGACGAGGCCGTGCGCACGGCCAATGCGGCCCAGGTGGCGCTGCTCACGCCCATCCTCAAGGCCTTCCTCACCGACAAGGGCTTCGAGGCCACCGTGCTGTGCCAGCAGGTCTTCGGCGGCCATGGCTACATCCACGAGACCGGCATGGAGCAGTTCGTGCGCGATGCGCGCATCAACCAGATCTACGAGGGCACCAACGGCATCCAGGCGCTGGACCTGCTGGGGCGCAAGGTGCTGGGCGACAACGGCGCGGCGCTGAAAGCGCTGGGCAAGCTGGTGGAGGGCCTGATCCGCGAGGAGGGCGTGAACGAGCGCATGGCCGACTTCATCAACCCGCTGGCGCAGCTGGCCGGGCAGATGACGGCGCTGACCACCGAGCTGGGCCTGAAGTCGCTGCAGAACCCCGACGAGGTGGGCGCCGCGGCGGTGGACTACCTGCGCATCCTGGGCCATCTGGTAATGGGCTACTGGTGGGCGCGCATGGCGCAGGCGGCGCTGCGCAGGCTGGCCGAAGGCGAGGTGGCCGACGCGCAGTTCTACCAGGGCAAGCTGGAGACGGCGCGCTTTTACTTCGCGCGCCTGTTCCCCGAGGCGGGCCTGGCGGTGCGCACCATGCGCAGCGGCAGCAAGCTGCTGATGAACACCGACGCCGCGCTGGCCTGAAGATTCCCGCCCCAACCCCAGGAGATGCCCATGAAACAAGCGCTGACAGCGATGGTTTTTGCTTTGCTCGCCGCGCCGGCGCTGGCCCAGATGAACCCGGTGGGCCTGTGGCGCAGCGTGGACGACAAGAGCGGCGAGGCCAAGGCCGAGATCCGCATCACCGATAGCGGCGGCGCGCTCAGGGGGCAGATCGTGAAGACCCTGAAAAAGGATGCCAAGCCCGACGCCGTCTGCACCGAGTGCAGCGACGAGCGCAAGGGCCAGCCCATCGCCGGCCTGGAGATCATCCGCGGCGGCAAGCAGGCTGAAGGCAAGGAGGTGTGGGAGGGCGGCAAGATCCTCGACCCTGAAAACGGCAAGGAATACCGCGCCAGCTTCACGCCCATAGACGGCGGTCGGAAGCTGGAGGTGCGGGGCTTTCTCGGGCCGTTCTGGCGTACCCAGACCTGGGTGCGTGTGGAATGAAAGCGGGCTTTGCCCCTATCTGACTTGATGGAGACGCCATGTCCCGATTCGTTGTGAAGAAAGTCGCCGTGCTCGGCGCCGGCGTGATGGGCGCGCAGATCGCCGCCCATCTGGTGAATGTGAAGGTGCCGGTCATATTGTTCGACCTGCCCGCCAAGGAAGGCGAAAAGAGCGGCATCGCGCTCAAGGCCATCGCCAACCTGAAGAAGCTCAAGCCCTCGCCGCTGGGCAGCCAGGCCGATGCCGAGCTGATCCAGCCCGCGAACTACGAGGAGCACCTGGATCTGCTCAAGGACTGCGACCTGGTGATCGAGGCCATCGCCGAGCGCATGGACTGGAAGCAGGACCTGTACCACAAGATCGCCGCGCACCTGGCGTCGCATGCCATCGTGGCATCGAACACCTCGGGCCTGTCGATCACCAAGCTGTCCGAGGCGCTGCCTGAATCCATCCGCCCGCGCTTTTGCGGCATCCACTTCTTCAACCCGCCGCGCTACATGATGCTGGTGGAGCTGATCACCACCGCCACCACCGAGCCGCAGGTGCTCGACCAGCTGGAGAGCTTCGTCACCACCGGCCTGGGCAAGGGCGTGGTGCGCGCCAAGGACACGCCCAACTTCGTCGCCAACCGCGTGGGCGTGGCCGGCATGCTGTCGACCATGCTCGAGGCCGAACGCTTCGGCCTCACGTACGACGTGGTGGACGACCTCACCGGCAAGAAGCTCGGGCGTGCCAGCTCGGGCACCTTCCGCACCGCCGACGTGGTGGGGCTGGATACGCTGGCCCACGTCATCGCCACCATGCAGACCAACCTGTCGGCCGAGACCGACTCGTTCTACGCCAGCTACGCCACGCCCGCCGTGCTCACGCAACTGATCGACGGCGGCGCGCTGGGCCAGAAGACCAAGGCGGGTTTCTTCCGCAAGGGCGCCATGGGCAACATCGAGCGCTTCGACGCTGGGCAGGGCGGCTACGTGCCGGCCGGCGAAAAGGCCAACGACGTGTATGCCCGCATGCTCAAGCGCCCGGCCGGCGAGCGCCTGGCGCTGCTCAGGAACAGCGAGGGCGCCGAGGGCCAGTTCCTCTGGGCCATTTTGCGCAACAGCTTCCACTATGCGGCGGTGCACCTCAAGGACATTGCCGACAACGCGCGCGATGTCGACCTGGCCATGCGCTGGGGCTTCGGCATGCAGCAAGGCCCGTTCGAGCTGTGGCAGGAGGCGGGCTGGGCCCAGGTGGCCAAGATGGTGCAGGACGACATTGACGCCGGCAAGGCGCTGTCCAAGGAGCCGCTGCCCCCATGGGTGTTCGCGGGCCCGGTGGCCGAGGCTGGCGGCGTGCACACGCCCCAGGGCTCGTGGAGCGCGGCCGAGCAGCGCTTCGTGCCGCGCCGCGAGCTGCCGGTGTATGCGCGCCAGCTCTTCCCCGAGCGCGTGCTGGGTGAGAGCGCCGATCCGCAGCAGGACTGGCGCACTGCCGGCCGCACCGTGCAGGAGAGCAGCGCGCTGCGCGCCTGGACGCTGGACGAGCAGGTGCTGATCCTCAGCTTCAAGACCAAGATGCACGCCATCAGCCCGCAGCTGATGGAGGAGCTGCAGCAGGCCCTGGCGCTGGCCGAGCAGCAGTTCGACGCGGTGGTGGTCTGGTCGGGCGACGCGCCGTTCAGCGTGGGCGCGGACCTGCAGGCCATGATGCCGGCGTTCGCGCTGTCGGGCCCCTCGGCCATCGAGGCCATCGAGCACGCGCTGCAGCAGCTGATGCTGAGCCTGCGCTATGCGCAAGTGCCGGTGGTGGGCGCGGTGCATGGCATGGCGCTGGGCGGCGGCTGCGAGCTGCTGCTGCACTGCGCACGCCGCGTGGCGCACATGGAGTCGTACATCGGTCTGGTCGAGGTGGGCGTGGGCCTGGTGCCCGGCGCCGGCGGCCTGGCCGACGTGGCGCGCCGCGCCGCGCTCAACGCCAAGGCGTCGAGCGGCACCGACCTGCTGCCCTTCCTGGCCGATGGCTTCAAGGCCGCGGCCATGGCCACCGTGGGCACCAGCGCGCTCGAATCGCGCGATCTGGGCTATCTGCAGGCGGCCGACGTGATCGTGCCGCACCGCGATGAGCTGCTGTTCGTGGCGCTGGCCGAGGCCAGGGCGCTGGCGGCCGGCGGCTGGCGGCCGCCGCTCAGGCGCCCGTTCCCGGTGGCCGGGCGCAGCGGCATCGCCACGCTGCGCGGCTCGCTGGTCAACATGCGCGAGGGCGGCTTCATCAGCGAGCACGACATGCGCATCGCCACCGCGATCGCCGAGGTGGTCTGCGGCGGCGACGTGGACGCCGGCACGCTGGTGAACGAGGAATACCTGATGGCGCTGGAGCGCAAGGCGTTCTGCGGCCTGATCGTGCACGAGAAGACGCAGGAGCGCATCCTGGGCATGCTGAATACCGGCAAGCCTGTGCGCAACTGACATGAAGCACCCCCTGAGTCGCTTCGCGCCTTCCCCCTCTCTCGCTTCGCGGGAGGTGGACGACACCTTCGCTGCGGGGCGGCCCTTGCTCGGCGTCCGCAGCCGGGTCGCGCCAGTTTGATGCGCTGTAGGCAGCGCAAACAAGGACAAGCCACCATGACCAAACAACTCCAGGACGCATACATCGTTGCCGCCACGCGCACGCCCATCGGCCGTTCGCACAAGGGCTTCTTCCGCAACTACCGCCCCGACGACCTGCTGGCCACCACGCTCAAGGCGGTGATGGCCCAGGCGCCGGGGCTCGATCCCGCGGCGGTCGAGGACGTGGTCTGCGGCTGCGCCATCCCCGAGGCGCAGCAGGGCCTGAACGTGGCGCGCATCGGCGCGGTGCTGGCCGGGCTGCCGGTCAGCGTGGGCGGCATCACCGTCAACCGCTTCTGCGCCTCGGGCATCTCGGCGCTGGCGATGGCGGCCGACCGCATCCGTGTCGGCGAGGCCGAGGTGATGATCGCCGCCGGCGTCGAAAGCATGAGCATGGTGCCGATGATGGGCAACTCGCCCTCGCTGTCGCCCAGCATCTTCGAGCGCAGCGAGGACTACGGCATCGCCTACGGCATGGGCCTGACGGCCGAGAAGGTCGCCCAGCGCTGGAAGGTGAGCCGCGAGGCGCAGGATGCCTTTGCGCTGCAGTCGCACCAGCGCGCCATCGCCGCGCAGCAGGCGGGTGAGTTCGCCGACGAGATCACGCCGATCGCCGTCACCGACCGCGGCGTGGACCTGGCCAGCCTGCAGGCCACCGCCGCCAGCCGCACCGTGAGCCTGGACGAAGGCCCGCGCCCCGATACCTCGCTCGAAGGCCTGGCCAAGCTGCGCACCGTATTCGCCGCGCGCGGCTCGGTCACCGCCGGCAACAGCTCGCAGACCAGCGACGGCGCGGGCGCGCTGATCGTGGCCAGCGAGGCGGCGCTCAAGCGCTTCAACCTCACGCCGCTGGCGCGCTTCGTGAGCTTCGCCAGCAAGGGCGTGGCGCCCGAGATCATGGGCATCGGCCCGATCGAGGCGATTCCCGCGGCGCTCAAGGCCGGCGGCCTGCGGCTGGGCGACATCGACTGGATCGAGCTGAACGAGGCCTTCGCCGCGCAGTCGCTGGCGGTGATGAACGATCTGCAGCTCGACCCGGCCAAGGTCAACCCGCTGGGCGGCGCGATTGCGCTGGGCCATCCGCTGGGCGCCACCGGCGCCATTCGCGCCGCCACCGTGGTGCACGCCCTGCGCCGCCGCAAGCTCAAATACGGCATGGTGACCATGTGCGTGGGCATGGGGCAGGGGGCGGCCGGCATCATCGAGCGGGTCTAGGAGCGCGCTCTCCTGTCCGCCACCGGACGGCGGATGGCGCCTTCCGGTGGTACAACGCGCTGGTTTCCTTTTTGCGAGCACCGAGTCATGACCTCTCCAGACCGCCACCCCATGGACGCCGCGCTGGCCCTGCAGCCGGTAGCTCCCAACCGCTACCGCGCATCTGCCAGCAAGGCCTACTGGAACATGGTGGGGCCCTACGGCGGCATCACCGCCGCGCAGATGGCGCAGGCCGTGCTGCAGCACCCCGAGCTGGTGGGCGAGCTGGTGTCGCTCACGGTGAACTATGCAGGCCCGGTGGGCGAGGGCGAGTACAGCATCGAGGCGCTGCCGGTGCGCACCAACCGCTCCACGCAGCACTGGATCATCACCATGCGCGAGCCGGGCGCCGATGGCAGCGAAGCCATCAGCACCACCGCCACCGCGATGACGGCGCTGGTGCGCGGCACCTGGTCCGACGACGAATGCGCCATGCCGCCGGCGCCGCCCGCGGCCGACATCGAGCCCGCCACGGTGGAGTTCCGCGCCGAATGGCTGCGGCGCTACAGCATGCGACCGGTCGAGGGCAGCTACCCCGCCGAGTGGGACGGATCGACCCGCCCCAGCCGCACCCGCCTGTGGGTGCAGGACGAGCCCCCGCGCCCGCTCGACACGCCCGCGCTGACCGCGCTGTGCGACGTGTTCTACCCCCGCGTATGGCTGCGCCGCGCCAGGCGCGTGCCTTCGGGCACGGTCAGCTTCACCGTGTATTTCCATGCCAGCGAGGCGCAGATCCGCGCCGTCGGCGCCCAGCCGCTGCTGGCCCAGGCGCAGGGCCAGGGCTTTCGCGACGGCTTCTTCGACCAGACCGCCCAGGTCTGGGCGCCCGATGGTACGCTGCTGGCCACCAGCCACCAGCTGGTGTACTACAAGGAATAAAAATAATAGCTACTAGCGCTTGATAGGTATTGGTATTGGATGTAAAAGTATCTGAAAACCAATCTGGTAAAGCGCTAGCTACTATCATTTTTGCCATCACCCAAACGCACCCAGCCATGACCATCCAATCCTCCTGCAGCGATATCCTGGTGCATGCCGAAGACGGCATCTGCACCATCACCTTCAACCGCCTGGCCAAGAAGAACTCGATCACCGGCCCCATGTACCTGGCGCTGGCCGACATCCTGCGGCAGGCCGATGCCAGCGACGCGGTGCGCGTGGCGGTGCTGCAGGGCGATGCCACGGTGTTCACCGCGGGCAACGACCTGGGCGACTTCCTCAACGGCCCCAAGGGCGGCGATGGCGGCGTGGAGTCGCCGCCCTTCGTCTTCCTGCAGGCGCTGGCCGCCTTCGCCAAGCCGCTGGTGGCGGCGGTCTGCGGCCCGGCCGTGGGCATAGGCACCACGCTGCTGCTGCACTGCGACCTGGTGTATGCCGGCGACAACGCCATGTTCTCGCTGCCCTTCATCAACCTGGGCTTCTGCCCCGAGGGCGCCTCCAGCCTGCTGCTGCCGCAGCTGATGGGCCACCAGCGCGCCTGCGAGGCGCTGCTGCTGGGCGATCCCTTCATGGCCGAGGCGGCGCTCGAGGTCGGCCTGGTCAACCGCGTGGTGCCGCCCACCGAATGCAACGGGCTGGCGCAGGCCCAGGCGCGCAAGCTGGCGGCCAAGCCGCTGGCCTCGCTGCTGGCGAGCAAGAAGCTGCTCAAGAGCGCCCAGCTGCCCCAGGTGCAGCAGCGCATCAACGAGGAAGGCCAGGTCTTCCGCCACCTGCTGCAGCAGCCCGCGGCCAAGGAGGCGATGACCGCCTTCCTGGAAAAGCGCAAGCCCAACTTCGCCGGCATGTGAGGCGTGTCAAGCGCCGGATGCTCTCCTTTTTGATTTATTTCCCGCCTTACCAAACCGTAATGCTGCCCGGCCGCCTTCCCGCATAGCATTGCCCCCCACAGGGCGGCAGGGGCCGCCCGGCAAAGCGAGGCGAGGATGGACGGGATAGCAAGACGCGGGCGGCCAGGGCAGGCCGCGCGCCACATGCTGCTGGCATTGGTGTCGGCGGCGGCGATCGCTGGTTGCAACGATCAGGGCAAGAGCGCGGCCCCCGAAGCCCCCAAGGAGGGGGCGGAGGCCGCGGGCAAGCAGGCGGCCGAGTTGCCGCCGGGGCAGCTGCGGCTCAAGCCCGAGGCGCAGAAGATGCTGAAGATCGTCACGCTCGGCGGCGAGGGCAGCCCGCAGACCGCCTCGGTGCCGGCGCGCGTCGCCTTCCAGGAAGACAAGGTCGCGGCGGCCACGCTGCCGGTGGAGGCGCGCGTGGTGTCGGTGCAGGCCCATGTGGGCGACATCGTCAAGGCGGGCGACGAGCTGGCCACGCTGGTCAGCCCCGAGGCGCTGCGCATGCGCTACGAGGTCGATGCCGCCCGCACCGCGAAGGAGCTGGCGGCGGTCGAGGCCCAGCGCCAGCGCGTGATGATGGACAAGGGCGTGGGCGTGGAGATCGAGCTGCGCGCCGCCGAGGCCAAGCTGCGCGAGACCGCGCAGGAGCTGGCGCGCGCCCAGGGCACGGCGGCGCTGCTGGGTTCGGGCAGCGGCGACAAGATCGTGCTGCGCGCCACGCGCGCCGGCGTGGTCGCCGAGCGCAATGCGGTGCCCGGCGCATCGGCCGAGGCCGGCGCGGCGCTGTTTCTGATCGGCGATCCGCGGGCCATGGGCGTGGTGGCCGAGGTCTTCGAAGGCGATCTGGGCCAGGTGCGCCCCGGTACCGCGGTCAAGGTCGAGGTGCCGCAGCTGTCGGCCACGCTGGCCGGCAAGGTGCGCTACGTGGGCGCGGCGCTCGACAAGGAGTCGCGCCGCGCGCCGGTCTATATCGAACTCGGCGAGCAGCGGCCCGAGCTGCGCACCGGCATGCAGGCCCGGGTGGAGCTGCCGGTCGGAGGGCAGGGAGGGCAGGCGGCGCAGATGCTGGTGCCGATCACGGCCATCATCATCAAGGACGGCAACCGCTCGGTGGTCTTCGTGCAGGTGGCAGACGACCGCTTCGAGGCGCGCGACGTGAGCCTGGGCCGCCCGCTGCATGGCATGGTGCCGGTGCTCAGCGGGCTGCAGGCGGGCGAGCGCATCGTGGTGCGCGGCGGCCTGCTGCTCGACGGCGCGGCCAGCCAGCTGCTCTGACGGAGACGCCCCCGTGTTGCGTTCATTGATTTCCTTCGTGGTGCACCGGCGCATGCTGGCGCTGTGCGCCACGCTGCTGATCGCCGTCTACGGCGTGTATTCGTACCTGCAGACCGCCATCGAGGCCTACCCCGACGTGACCAACGTGCAGGTGGGCGTGATCGCGCAGGCGCCGGGCCTGGCGCCCGAAGAGGTGGAGCGCCAGATCACCCAGCCGCTGGAGCGCGAGCTCAACGGCACGCCGGGCCTGATCTCGCTGCGCTCGGAGAGCTATTTCGGCCTGTCGATGATCAACCTCGTCTTCAACGACGATGCCGAGAGCTTCAAGGCCCGCGCCGAGGTCTCGCAGCGCCTGCCGCAGGCCGACCTGCCGCCGGGCGTGACGCCCGAGATGGCGCCCGACTACACGCCGCTGGGCAAGATCTTCTACTACCGCCTCAAGAGCGACCGCCACACGCTGGCGCAGCTGCGCACCGAGCAGGAATGGCATGTGACCCGCGTGCTCAAGCAGGTGCAGGGCGTGGCCGACATCGTCAGCGTGGGCGGCTTCGTCAAGGAGTTCCACGTCGAGGTCGACCCGGACAAGCTCTACGGCCTGGGCCTGTCGCTGCAGGACGTGGCCGATGCGCTTTCGACGTCCAACCGCAACGTGGGCGGCGGCCTGCTGCGCCGCGGCGAGCAGTCGCTGATCGTGCGCGGCATCGGCCTGCTCACCAGGCCCGAGGACATGCAGCGCGTGGTCGTGGCGCTGCGCGGCGGCCATGCGGTCACCATCGGCGACGTGGCGCGGGTGATGCAGTCGCACACGCCGCGCCAGGGCTCGGTGGGCCAGAACGAGCAGGACGACATCGTGCAGGGCATCGTGCTGCTCAAGCGCGGCGCCAACCCCTCCGTGGTGCTCGACGAGATCCATGCCAAGGTCGCGCAGCTCAACGGCGGCGAGCTGCCCCAGGGCATGCAGATGATCACCAACTACGACCGCTCCGACCTGGTGGGCCACACGCTGGCCACGGTGCAGCACAACCTGCTGTTCGGCGCCACGCTGATCGTCAGCGTGCTGTGGCTGGTGCTGCGCAGCCTGCGCGGCTCGCTGATCGTGGCCACGGTGATCCCGCTGTCGCTGCTGGTGGCCTTCATCGGCCTGCACTGGCTGGGCATGCCGGCCAACCTGATCTCGATGGGCGCGATCGACTTCGGCATCATGGTCGACGGCGCGGTGGTGCTGGCCGAGAACATCATCCGCAACGCGCGGCTGCGCAAGCCCCAGACGCAGCTCGACCTGCGCCACATCATCATCGACTCGGCGGTGGCGGTGGCCAAGCCCACGCTGTTCGCGATGGCCATCGTGATCGCGGCGCTGATCCCGGTGTTCTCGCTGCAGAGCATCGAGGGCCGCATCTTCCGCCCGCTGGCGATGACCTATACCTTCGCGCTGCTCGGCGCGCTGGTGTTCGCCATGGGCCTGGTGCCGGCGCTGTGCGCGCTGCTGCTCAAGCCCAAGCACGTGATGGTCGAGGAGCCCAAGGTGTTCGATGCCATGCACCACGGCTACGAGCGCCGGGTGGGCAGCCTGCTGGCCAGCGCGCGGCTGCGCTGGCTGGTGGCGGGAGCGGCGGTGGCGGTGCTGGCGCTGGCGGGCCTGTCGGTGCGCTGGCTGGGCACCGAGTTCCTGCCCGAGCTCGACGAAGGCGATGCCTATGTGCTGGTACAGATGCCGCCGTCGATCTCGCTGGAAAAAGGCCAGGAGGTGCTGCGCGACGTGCGCCGGCGCCTGGGCCAATACCCCGAGGTGATCTCGGTCACCTCCGAGCAGGGCCGGCCCGAGTCGGGCACCGACAACGAGACCCAGAACCTGGCCAAGGTGCTGGTGCGCCTCAAGCCCCATGGCCAGTGGACCAAGGGGCTGACCAAGCCGCAGCTGATCGAGCAGATGCGCGCGAGCCTGAGCGAAATCCCGGGCGTGGCCTTCAACTTCGCCCAGCCCATCCGCGACAGCGTGGAGGAATCCACCTCCGGCGCGCGCGGGCAGGTGGTGCTCAAGGTCTTCGGCCCCGATATCCCGCAGCTGCGCGCGCTGCTGCAGCAGACGGTGGAGCTGGTGCGCCCCATCGCCGGCGTGGTCGATCTGGGCCTGTACCGCGACGCGCCCGCGCCGCAGGTGCATGTGAGCTTCGACCGCGACGCGCTGGCGCGCGAGGGCATCGCGATGGACACCGCGCAAAAGACGCTGGAGATGGCGCTGGCCGGCGATATCGTCACCACGCTGTGGGAAGGCCCGTACCCGGTGCCGGTGCGGGTGCGCCTGCCCTATGTGGACCGAATGGACGAGGCCCGCATCCGCGACATCGCCATCCCCACGCCGGGCGGCCGTTCGCTGCCGCTGCATGCGCTGGCCGAGGTGAAGGTGGAGATCGGCAACTCGTCGATCTTCCGCGAGGGCAATGCGCGCTACATGGCGCTGAAGTTCAATGTCGAGGGCCGCGACATCGGCTCGGTGGTCAAGGACACGCTGGCCACCTTCAAGCAGAACGTCAAGGTGCCCGAGGGCTACGAGGCGGTCTGGGGCGGCGAGTGGGAGAACCAGCAGCGCGCCTCGGCGCGGCTCAAGGTGGTGGTGCCGCTGTCGCTGCTGATCGTCTACGCACTCTTGTTCAGCGCGCTGGGCCGGGCGCGCAGCGCGGGCGTGATCATGCTGTGCGCGCCGTTCGCCATGGTGGGCGGCGTGGCCGCGCTGCACCTGACCGGGATCGAGCTGTCCATCAGCGCGGCCATCGGCTTCATCGCGCTGCTGGGCCAGGTGGCGCTGGTGGGCCTGCTGGTGCTGTCCGAGGTGGAAGAGCGCCGCCTCGGCGGCGTGCCGCTGCTGCAGGCGGTGGTGGGCGGCGCGGCCGAGCGCATGCGCTCGGTCATCCTGGTGGCGGTGCTGGCGCTGCTGGGCCTGCTGCCCATGGCCATGTCCACCGGCGTGGGCAGCGAGACGCAGCGGCCCTTCGCCTCGGTGATCGTGGGCGGCATGGTGCTGCTGCCGCTGATCGCGCTGGTGCTGCTGCCGGTGCTGTACATGGCCCTGGGGCCGAAGAACATGATGACGCAGGAAGAAGAAGATGAGTTGCCGCAAAAATAGCCTGGCGCCCCTGGCGCTGGCACTGTTGTGCGCGGGTGCGGTTCTGCCTGCGCTGCCGGCTGCCGCGCAGCAGCAGCCCGGTGCGGGCGCAGCCGCGGCCGCGCCCGCGCAGGTCTCGCTGATCGAATACCTGCAGCTGGTGGCCAGGAGCAATCCGCAGCTGATGGCGCAGCGCCTGGACGTCAAGGCCGCCGAGGCCGACACGGTGGCCGCCGGCGCCTGGCCCAATCCCACGGTGTCGTACAACCGCCACCGTTTCGAGAACAGCGTCAGCGTGGAGCAGCCGCTGCCCATCTTCGGCCAGCGCTCGCAGCGCATCAAGACCGCGCGCCAGGCCGAACAGGCCGCGGCGATGCAGGTGCAGGGCAATGTGCAGGACTTGCTCAACGACGCGGCGCACGCCTTCATCGAGGTGCAGGTCGCGCAGCAGAAGCTGGCGCTGTGGCAGGCCGGCCAGGGCGACTTTGCCAATGCCGAGCGCGTGGTGAACGGCCAGATCGAGGCCGGCGCCCGCAGCCGCTACGACGGCGCCCGCGTGGCCATGCAGCGCGCGCAGGTCGAGGTGCAGCTCAAGAAGGCCGATGCCGAGCTGCAGGCCGCGGTCGTCAAGATGGCGGCGCTGGCCGGCATGCCGGCCTGGCGGCCGCGGGCCTTCGGCTCGCTCAAGCCCCTGCAGGCGCCGGCACAGGCACAGGCGTTCGGCAGCTTCGACGCGCTGTGGGAGCAGGCCCAGGGCCGGCTGCCGGCGCTCAAGGCCGCCGATGCCGAGCTGGAGCTGGCGCGCCAGCAGGTGCTGCTGCAAAAGCGCGAGGCCATGCCTGCGGTGGCTGTCAACTACGGCCGCATCCGCAACCGCAACGACGGCAACTACAACCAGGTCGGCGTGTCGGTGGAAGTGCCGCTGTTCGACCGCAAGCAAGGCCCGATCGCGCGTGCCGAGGTCGGCGTGGTCCAGGCCCAGCACCGCCGCGAGGCCGCCGAGGTGGCCGCCCGGGCCGAGCTGCTGCGCAGCCTGCAGCAGCTCGATCTCAAGCGCGCGGCGCTGCGCGACTTCGAGGACAGCGGCATGGCGCAGATGGCCTCGCTGCGCCAGATGACCGAAGACGCCTACCGCCTGGGCAAGAGCAGCATCCTTGACCTGATCGACGCGTTGCAGACCCTGCAGGAGCGCCGCCTGGACCATCTGGAGCTGACCAAGGACATGCTCGAAGCCGAATGGGAGCTGCGCCTGGCCAGCGGCAATGTGCCGGCGGTGGAATGATTTTCTGAGAGAAATCGGCTGCTGGTACTTGCACGCCAAGCGCTGGCAGCTATCAATTTGAGAGAGCGGCGCGCCCGCAACTGCTACCATCCGCACCATGCCCCACCGCTACCTCATCATCGAAGACGACGCGCTGAACGCCCGCTTCATGGCGGAAGGCCTGCGCCGCCAGGGCGCGGCCGTCACGGTCTGCCACGAGGGTGGCGAAGGCCAGCAGCTGGCGCTGGCCCAGCCCTGGGATGCGATCGTGCTCGACCGCATGCTGGGCGGCAGCTTCGACGGCGTGAGCATCCTGCGCGCGCTGCGCGCTGCGGGGCGCCAGACGCCGGTGCTGGTGCTGAGCGCGCTGTCGGCCACCGACGAGCGGGTGCGCGGCCTCAAGGCGGGGGCGGACGACTACCTCTCCAAGCCCTTCGAATTCTCGGAGCTGTCGGCGCGCCTCGATGCGCTGCTGCGCCGCAGCCAGCAGCCGCCGCCCTCGCCCGAGATCTGGGTGGAGGACCTGCGCCTCGACCTGCTGTCGCGCTCGGCCGAGCGGGCCGGGCAGCCGCTGCTGCTGCAGCCGCGCGAGTTCCGGCTGCTGGCCTTCCTGATGCAGCATGCGGGCCAGATCGTCACCCGCACCATGCTGCTCGAATCGGTGTGGGACTACCACTTCGACCCGCAGACCAATGTGATCGACGTGCACATCAGCCGCCTGCGCGGCAAGGTGGACAAGGGCCATGCGCTGGCGCTGATCCACACGGTGCGCGGTGTGGGCTACAGCCTGTGCGCGCAGCCGCAGCTGCTGGGCGGCGGCGGATGAAGCGCCCGCTGCCGCGGCCCTGGAGTTCGCTGGCCTTCCGGCTGGCGCTGAACTACGGCGTGCTGCTGGTGCTCACCGTGGCCATCGTGCTGGCGGTGTTCTACATGCAGATCGTCGGCGTGCTGCTGACGCGGCTGGACCACCAGGCCTCGCTGCAGCTCAAGCGGCTGCAGGAATATGCCTACAAGCACGGCGTGGACGGGCTGCGCGAGGAGATAGAGTCCGTGCTGCGCGACGGCGTGGACAGCGACACCGAGATCCTGATCCTGATGCAGCCCGACGGCACCCCCATCGTCGGCAATGCCCAGCCGCAGCCGGCGCGGGTATTGAGCGACATGGGCGTGCGCGACATCGTGGTGCTGCGCCGCGGCCAGCTGGTGGAGGGGCGCGTCGCCGTGGCGCGCCTGGCCGATGGGCACCTGCTGGCGGCCGGCAGCGACATGCAGGCCCAGCGCGACGTGGAGGCGCTGTTCAGCCGCGCCAGCATGATCGTGGTGGCGGTGGCGCTGCTGATGGCGGTGGGCGGAGCGCTCAGCTTTCGCCGCGCGGTGGAGCTGCGCGCCGGCGACATTCGCAACACCATGGCGCTGGTGGCGGCGGGCGATCTGCGCCAGCGCATTCCGGTGCAGCCCGGCCAGCACGACGAGTTCACCCTGCTCAACCGCGACATCAACGGCATGCTCGACCGGCTGGAGCACCTGATGGACGGCATCCGCCACGTCTCCAACACCATTGCGCACAACCTGCGCACGCCGCTCACCCGCATCCTGCTGCAGCTGCGCGCGGCCGAGCACCAGCCGCCCGAGGCGCATGCCGCCACCCTGGCGGCCGTGACCCACGAGGTGGCCGAGCTGGGCGTGGTGTTCGACAAGCTGCTCGGCATCGCCGAGGTGGAAAGCGGCGCCGCCCGCGAGGCCTTCGGGCCGCTGGCGCTGCGCACCCTGCTCGAAGACCTGTGCGAGCTGTACGAGCCGCTGGTGCAGGAGCAGGGCGGCAGCATCGCGCTGCGGGTGCGGGGCGAGCCCAGCGCCTGGGGCGATGCCAACCTGCTGGCCAGCGCGCTGGCCAACCTGGTGGAGAACGCCATCAAGTACGGCGCGGCCGCCGATGGCCGGCTGCGGCTCGAACTGCAGGCCAGCCTGCTGGCCGAGCAGGCGCTGCCCGAAGGCATGCCGCCGGGCAGCGTGCAGCTGCTGGTGCGCGACCACGGCCCCGGTGTGGCGCCTGCCGACCTGGAGCAGCTGGGCACGCGCTTTTACCGGGCCGACCGCATCCAGCAAGGCTACGGCCTGGGGCTGGCCAGCGTGCTCGCGGTGGTGCGGCTGCACGGCGGCCAGCTGCTGTTCGAGCCCGCCGCGCCGGGCCTGGCGGTGCGCATCGTGTTGCCGGCCATACCGGACTCGGCCGGCTCCGCGGGCACGGCGCAGGCCGCCGGTATGATGCCTCCCCATGTCTGATGCACTCCAACACCCCGCCGACCAGCTCGACGCCGCCGCGCTGCAGGATCACCGCGTGGCGCCGGGTTGGCAGCCCGTCGTCGATGCCTTTTTTGCCAGCCCCAAGGGCCAGGCCATCGAACAGTTCCTGCTGGACCGGCTGGCGCAGGGCGCGGTGGTCTTTCCGCCCGATCCGCTGCGCGCGCTCAAGCTCACGCCGCCCGAAGATACCCGCGTGGTCATCCTGGGACAGGACCCCTACCACGGCCGCGGCCAGGCCGAGGGCCTGTCGTTCTCGGTGGCGCCGGGCGTGCGCCTGCCGCCCTCGCTGCAGAACATCTTCAAGGAAATGCAGCGCGACCTGGGCGTGCCATGGCCGGCCTTTCCCAGCCCCGGCGGCAGCCTGGTCAAATGGGCCACGCACGGCGTGCTGCTGCTCAACACCTGCCTGACGGTGGAAGAGGGCCAGGCCGCCAGCCATTCCGGCAAGGGCTGGGAGCAGCTGACCGACGCGGTCATTGCCCATATCGCGCAGGGGCCGCGGCCGGTGGTCTTCATGCTCTGGGGCTCGCACGCCCAGTCCAAGCGAGCCTTCATCCCGCGCGATCGCGGCCACCTGGTGCTCACCGCCAACCACCCCTCGCCGCTGTCGGCGCTGCGCCCGCCGCTGCCCTTCATCGGCTGCGGACACTTCAGCCAGGCCAAGGCGTTCAAGGAGGCGCAGCAGGGGCAGTGATGGGCGCGGCGGCCGGCTGCAGCACCAGCTGTGGCAATTCATTTGTACATTTTCTGCGGGAGGCTGCGCATGCTGACTGAAATTTCGCTTTCCGAGGCCCGAGCCAATCTGGCCGATACCTTGCGCCGCGTGGAGCAGCAGGGCGAGCCCGCCTTCATCTCGCGCCGTGGCGAGCCGGTGGCGGTTTTGCTGTCGCTGGCTCAGTATGAGCGCTTGCGCAGCGGTGCCAGCAGCGGTCTTGCCGGCCGCTTGGCTGCCTGGCGCGAACTCCATGCCGATGCCTTACGGGCGGACGATGCCGACGATTTCCTTGCCGGTGTGCGCGACGCCTCGCCGGGCCGCGAATTCGCCTGGTGAGAGGTGCCGGCATGCTGTCCTGGTTGCCCGCACCAATGTCTGGTCAGAAGCGCTGAGGCCTGAACCCGATGCCAATGTGATGCGCCAATTGCAGCAGTATGAAAATACACTGGCCCTGGCGGCGCCCGTGTGGCACGAGTTGTACTTTGGCTGGCTGCGTATGCCGCCCGGGCGGCGGCGCGACCGCATCGGCAGCTTCCTGCATGGCGTTCTGGCGCCTTTGCCCATGCTGGCGTACGACGCAGCGGCGGCTCGCATCCACGCCGGCATTCGCGTGGCCGGCGAACGCAAGGGCAAGCCCTTGTCCTTCGTGGATGGGCAGATCGCCGCCATCGCACTCGCCCAGGGCCTGAGCCTGGTGACGCGCAACACGGCGGATTTTGCGCATATCGACGGCCTGCAACTGGCCCATTGGCATGCCGCGCATGCCGGGTGAAGGCGACGCCCCGCCGGCTCCGCCACCACTGCAGTAAAATGCCCGCTTGCTCCGGGGTGCACGCCAGTGCTGAGATCCACACCCGAGAACTTGAACCGGGTCATTCCGGCGGAAGAAGAGCTTGCACCCCTGCGTGGCCGCCCATGCGCCACGGGCGGGGCGCCTTCGGAGCACCACGTCCCAGCTCTCGAAGGAATTCCATGGACAAGGCCCGGCCCCAGGCGGCTTCTCTGGTCGCAGACCTGCTCGCATTCATCGCCATGGATGGCTGCACCGACGAGCAGTTCGACACACTTGCCCTGCGGCTGTTCGCGCACCAGTACGAATCGAATGCGCCGTTTCGCAGCTTCTGCCAGCGGCGCGGCGCCACGCTGCGCAATGTGAAGGCCTGGAGCGACATTCCCGCCGTGCCCATTGACGCGTTCAAGGCCATGGAGCTGCGCAGCGAGCCGGCCTCGGCCACGGAGCGCGTGTTCATGACCAGCGGCACCACGGGCCAGGCCAAGGGAATGCCGGTACGCGGCCGCCATTTCCATCCCGCGCTCGATGTCTACGATGCGTCGATGACGCGCAACTTCGCGCAGCGCTTCATGGCCGGGCAGGAGCGCATGGCCATGGGCATTCTCTTTCCCGACGAGCAGGCCATGCCCAACTCCTCGCTGGCCCATTACCTGGCGCTGGCCAAGACGGAATTCGGCACCGAGGGCAGCCGCTACTTCCTGACCCCTGAAGGCCTGGACATGCCGGGCCTGTGCACCGTGCTGGAGGCATCCGAGCGCAGCGGCCGCCCCTATGCGCTGCTGGGCGCCAGCTTCAGCCTGGTGCACGTGATGGACGCGCTGCGCGAGCAGGGCCGCAGCTTTCGCCTGCCGCCAGGCAGCCGCATCCTGGACACGGGCGGCTACAAGGGCCAGTCGCGCGAACTGCCGCTGGAAGACTTCTATGCCGACCTCTCCCGGCTGCTGGGCGTGCCGCGCAGCCACTGCATCAACATGTACGGCATGACCGAGCTGAGCACGCAGTTCTATGACGACGGCAATGCCACGCTGCCTTCGGTCAAGTCGGGGCCGCACTGGATACGCTCGCGCCTGGTCGAGCCCGTCACGGGCCGCAGTGTCGCACCCGGCGAGCGCGGCATTCTCGTGCACTGCGACCTGGCCAACTACAACGCGGTCACCACCATCCTCACCGAGGATGTGGGCCTGTGGGCTGACGGTGGATTCCTGTTGTTGGGCAGGGCCGAGGGCGCGGCGGCCAAGGGCTGTTCGCTGGCGGTCGATGAATTCGTGAAGGCTGCCGCTGCATGAACATCGAGCGGATCACGGCCGGCTACCTGCCGGGGCTGCGCGAGGACGAAGTGCAGTGGCATGTGCTGCCCTTCGAGCGCGAAGGCGTGCGCCTGGAAGTATCGGTGCCCGTGCTGACCGCCGCGCAGATGCATGCGCTGGCCGCCCATGTGCGCCAGGCCGCCGACCGCCACCTGAGGGCCATGCCTGTGGCCGAGATCATCGATGCCATCGACCGCGCCATTGCCCGCCTGCTGGACCGCAGCGACCCCTATCGCCGCCAGGCCGAGGCCTGGCTGCCCGTGGTCAGCGGCTACGACGCCGACATGGTGCGCCTGGGGCTGACGGGCTTCTTCAAGACCTTCCGCGCCGCGCAGCTGCGGCGCTTCGTGGCCGAGGATTTTGCCAACCCGGCCGTGCTTGACGGCTTCCAGCCCGCGCCCAAGGGCGGCGCGGTGCGCGCCTTCGGGCCGGATCTTCTGATGCACAGCTGGGCCGGCAACGTGCCCGCGCTGTCGCTGTGGAGCCTGGTCTGCGGCCTGCTGGTCAAGGCGCCCGCCATCGGCAAGCTGGCCAGTGCCGAGCCGCTGTTCGCGGGCTGGTTCGCACGGCTGCTGGCCGAGGTGCACCCGCCGCTGGCCGAATGCCTGGCCGTGGTGTGGTGGAGCGGTGCGGGCGGTGCGGATGGCGATGCCGCCGCCGCGCTCCATGCCGAGGCCGACACCGTGCTGGCCTACGGCAGCAACCAGACACTGGATGCGCTGCGCCGGCGCCTGCCCGTGACCACGCGCTTTCTGCCGCACGGGCACAAGCTGGGCTTCGGCATGGTGGGTGCGGCGGCGCTGGATACGCTCAAGGCGCCCGCCGTGGCGCGGCTGGCGGCCTGGGACGTGATGCGCTACGACCAGCAGGGCTGCTACTCGCCCCATGTCTTCTATGTGGAGCGTGGTGCCCCCGTGCCGCCACGCGCCTTTGCCGACTATCTGGCGGCCGAGTTGGCCAACCTGCAGCGGCGCTTTGCACGCCGGCCCCTGGAGCTGGAAGAGGGCGCCGCCGTGGCCCGCTGGCAGCAGGCCGTGGAATGGTCGGGCGACGAGCAGCAGCTGCTGGGCCCTGCGGATGCGGCCTGGAGCGTGGCCTGCAGCGACAGCCTGCAGCCGCTGGCGCCCACGGCCCTGTACCGCACCATTGCCGTGGTGGGCGTGGACCGCCTGGACGATGCCGTGCCCGTGGTGGCCGCGCAGCGCGACTACCTGCAGACGGCGGGCATCGCCGCCGCGCCCGAGCAGCTGTACCGGCTGGCCGGCCTGCTGGGCGCGGCCGGCGTCACGCGCATCAGCGCCATAGGCTCCATGAGCATGCCCGAGGCCGGCTGGCACCATGACGGCCGCTTCAACCTGCTCGACCTGGTGCGCATGACCGAGATCGAGCAGTCCGCCGAAGCGGCGGCGCAGCCTTTCGCGCCCTATGCGGACTGACCGGACCGGCGGCATGGCGTTTCTCGATATCGAACAGGTGGTGTTCACCTATCCGGGCCGCCCGCCCGTGGTGGACGGCGTGGACTGGCAGGTGCCGGCCGGCCAGATCCACTGCCTGCTGGGCCGCAGCGGCTGCGGCAAGACCACCTTGCTCAAGCTGGCGGCGGGGCTGCTCAGGCCGCAGTCGGGGCGCATTCTGCTGCATGGTGCCGAGCTGGCCGAGCCCGGCCCGCAACTGGGATTCATGTTCCAGGCGCCCACGCTGCTGGAGTGGCATACGGCACTGGGCAATGTGCTGCTGCCCGTGTCGCTGCAAAGGCGCATCGCGCCGCAGGACGAGCAGCGCGCCCTGGCGCTGCTGGAGCAACTGGGCCTGGCCGGCCAGGCGCAGCGCCATCCGCGCCATCTCTCGGGCGGCCAGCAAAGCCGCGTGGCGCTGGCGCGGGCGCTGGTCCTCGATCCGCCGCTGCTGCTGCTGGACGAGCCCTTTGCCGCGCTGGACGCCATCACGCGCGCCGAGCTGCAGGACGACCTGTTGCGCACCTGCCGCGAGCGCGGTACCACGGTGCTCTTCGTCACGCACGACATCCATGAGGCCGTGTACCTGGGCGACCGCATCGCCCTCATGCACGGCGGGCGCATCGTGGACGACATGGCGGTCGATCTGCCCGCGCCGCGCACCCAGGCCATGCGCCACGGGCCGATGTTCAATGACCATTGCGCCCGCGTGCGCGCCGCCATGGACAGGACGGCCGCATGACCATATCACCGGGTTCCGCCCGCCTGCTGGCCGCCGCGCTGCTGCTGGCCTTGCTGGGCCTGTGGGAGCTGCTGGTGCGGCAATGGGGCCTGTCCGCCCTGGTGCTGCCTGCGCCCTCGGCCATCGCGGCCTCGCTGTGGACGGGTCTGTCCACGGGCTATTTCTGGCCGCACATCCTGGCGACACTCCAGGCCCTGCTGCTGGGGCTGGCGGCCGGCAGTGTCATCGGCCTGCTGGCGGGCATGGCCCTGGCCGAATCCGAATTCCTGGAGCGCGTGCTCAGGCCCTATGTGGTGGTCAGCCAGGTCGTGCCCAAGCTGGCGCTGGCGCCGCTGTTCGTGCTGTGGTTCGGCTTCGGCATGCTGCCCACGGTGCTGATCACGGCCCTGATCTGCTTTTTCCCGCTGATGGAGAACACCCTGACCGGCCTGCGCCAGGTCGATGCCCAGCGGCTGCAGCTGTTCCGCATGCTGGGCGCCACGCGCCTGCAGACCCTGCTGCGCCTGAAACTGCCCACGGGCCTGCCCGCCATCCTCGCAGGCCTGCGCGTGGCCGTGGTGCTGGCCCTGGTCGGCGCCGTGGTGGCCGAGTTCATGGGCGCCAGCCGCGGCCTGGGCGCCGTGGTCATCGCCGCCCAGGGAATGATGGACACCACCCTCATGTTCGCGGCCCTGGTGCTGATCGCCGCCATGGGCCTGCTGCTGTACCAGGCCTGCCTGGTGCTGGAGCGCCGGCTGCTGCGCTCGCGCGCCTCCTGAAGATCCTGAACAGTCCTGCAACCTTTCGTCCAAGCGCCATGCACACACCGCACCCTGCCTCGTTCCTCTCCCGCCGCCACCTGCTGGGCGCTTCTGCGGGCCTTGCCGGCCTGGCACTGGCTGGCAACTCCCTGGCCGCTCCCGCCCTGGGCAAGGTCCGCCTGGCCGGCTGGAGCAAGCCCATCAGCGAGATCACCAACATCCTGGCCGAGCCCGACAAGGGCTTCTTCAAGGCCCAGGGCGTGGAACTGGCCTACCTGCCCGGCGCGGGCGGCGGCGATGCCATCCGCAACATGCTCAGCGGCCAGGCCGACGTGGCCTTCACCGACCCCGGTTCCTTCTTCATGGCGCTGGACAAGGGCGAGAAGCTGGTCGCCATCTACGACATCTATCCGCAGAACGTGTTCAACGTGGTCTCGCTCAAGTCGGCCGGCATCCGCAAGCCGGCGGACCTGAAGGGCAAGAAGATCGGCGTCTACAGCCTGTCCAGCGGCACGCGCCAGAACCTGCTGGTGATGCTGCACCAGGCCGGCCTCAAGGAGTCGGACGTGAGCATCGTCGTCACCGGCCTGCTCAACTTCGCGCCGCTGATGCAGGGCCAGGTCGATGCCACGGCCGCCACCGACACCGGCCTGGCCGTGGGCCTGCGCAAGGGCATTGGCGAGGTCGACGTGATGCAGGTGCGCGATCACCTGAACATCTCCAGCGACATGTTCGTGGTGCGCGAGGACACGCTGCGCGACAAGAAGGAACTGCTGCGCGCCTTCCTCAAGGGCTACCGCGACAGCGCCGCCTGGATGATCGCCCATCCCGAGGAAGCCGCCACGCTGGCCGGCAGGCACGCCATCGACGGTACGCAGCGCGACATCAACCTCGATGTGATCCGCCTGCGCAACGCCTCCTCGCAGCCCGTGCAGGCCGGCCAGCCGCTGGGCAGCTTCGACCTGGCGGCCCTGCAAAAGGGCGCCGACGCCTACCGCGCGCTGGGCATGGTGCAAAAGCAGATCAAGGCGTCCGACGTGGTCGACACCAGCCTGCTGCCCGGGGCCTGAGATGGCGCAGCCGTCTTCCCTGGGTCTGCGCGGCAAGGTGGTGCTGGTCACCGGCGCCGGCCGCGGCATAGGCGCGGCCATTGCCACGGCCTTCGCACGCGAGGGCGCCATCGTGGCGGTCAATCACCTGTCCAACGACGCCGCCGCCGCGCAGACCGTGGCGGCCTGCCAGGCGGCGGGCAAAGACGCTGGCGGCGATGCCTGGGCCGTCAGGGCCGACGTGGGCTCGCAGCCTGCGGTGCAGGCCATGGCCGAGTCCATCGTCCGCGAGGCCGGGGCCATCGACATCGTGGTCAACAACGCCTTCCGCCCCTACGCCTTCGATCCCGAGCGCCGCAGCCGCTTCGACGACCTGGACTGGAGCGACTACCAGGCCCAGTTCGATGGCGCCGTGGGCGCGGCCTTCAACGTCTGCCGCGCCGTGCTGCCGCAGATGCGCCAGCGCGCGCGCGGCAGCATCGTCAACATCGCCAGCAACCTGGTGGAGCACCCCGTCGTGCCCTACCACGACTACACCACGGCCAAGGCCTCGCTGGTGGCCTTCAGCCGCAACCTGGCCAGCGAGCTGGGTCCCGTGGGCATACGCGTCAACTGCGTGGCGCCGGGCCTGGTCTACCCCACGCAGGGCACCCGGGATACGCGCGAATCCTTCCGCGAGTCGCTGATGGCGGCCACGCCGCTGCGGCGCCTGGCACGGCCCGAGGACGTGGCCGGCCCGGTGCTGTTCCTGGCCTCGGAACTCAGCGGCTTCATGACGGGCCAGGTGCTGTTCGTCGATGGCGGGCTGGTGATGCGCTGAGCGCGCCTGGGCGCAGCCTGTTCGCCCTCATGGCGGCTTCGGCAGCGGAATCACCAGGGCGTCTGCAGGCGCTGGCACAGCAGCGCCAGGAAGGCCTGGGCCGCGTGCGGCAGCGTGCGGCCGGCCAGGGTCTGCACCTCGATGTCGCGCAGGTCCATGCCGGCATCCGACAGCGGCCGCGCCGCCAGCGCGCCGGTGGCCACCAGGTGGCGCACGCCGACTTCGCTGGAGACGCTGACGCCGCCCTCGTGCAGCACGAAATGCAGCAGCGTCTTGGCCAGGTTGCTCACCAGGATGGGCTCCAGCGCCAGCTCCTGCCGGCTGCAGGCCATGTCGATCATCTGGCGCACCGCGGTCTCGGGCGGCGGCAGCGCCAGCGGGCAGCGGGTGAGCTCGGCCAGCGCCACCTGGCGCTGCCGCGCCAGCGGATGCGCGGGCGGCAGCACGGCCAGCACCGGCGCCGGCTGGCGGTAGGCGACGCGGATGTCCTTCTCGGGCGCGAGGCTGAAGCGCAGGCCCAGGTCGGCCTCGCCGGCCAGCACCTTCTGCGACACCAGGGCGGTGCCGCAGACCTGCACGTCAAAGCGCACGCCGTGGTTGCCACGCTGGAATTCGGCGCACAGGCGCGGGATCAGCTCGTTGGCAAAGGCGTCCGAGGTGGCGATGCGCACGCTGCCGCGGCGCAGGCCCTGCAGCGCGTGGATGGCCTCGAGCGCGTGCTCGCCATCCAGGCTCATGCGGCGCGCATGCTGCGCCAGGATCTCGCCGGCCGCGGTCAGCACCATGCCGCGTGCATGGCGCTCGAACAACGGCGTGCCCAGCTGCGCCTCCAGCCCCGATATCTGGCGGCTCACGGCCGAGGCCGCCACGTGCAGCCGCTGTGAGGCCAGGCTGACCGAGCCGCACTGCGCCACTTCGTGGAAGTAGCGCAGCGCGGTGTCCTGCAATTGGATGGTGGCCATGGTATTGCTGAAGATCGTTGACTGATGGTGGATTATTGCCGTGGCGGCAAACCTGGTTTGCCAATTTGCTGGTAGTGCCGCGCGCCCTGCTTGCCTAAGATGTGCGTCTCCCCCATTTTTGCTGGACGCACCGCCATGCCCGTAACGCTGTCGATCCGACGCCGTCTTTCCCTGCTGCTGCCGCTGGCCGCGCTGGCAGGCTTTGCCACTGGCGCCGCGGCGCAGGACGCGGCGGCCTGGCCCAGCCACCCGGTGCGGGTGATCGTGCCGTTTCCGGCCAGTGGCGCCACCGACCTGGTGGCGCGCGTGATCGCGCAGCGCGTGTCGCAGGAGCTGGGCCAGCAGCTGGTCATCGACAACAAGCCCGGCGCCGGCGGCACCATCGGCGCGGCCGAGGCCGCCAAGGCCGCGCCCGACGGCTACACGCTGCTGTTCACCACCAGCAGCACGCATGCCATCTCGCCGCACCTGATGCCGCGCCTGGCCTACAACGCGGACCAGGATTTCACCCCGATCGCCCACACGGCCGATGCGGCCAGCATCCTGCTGGTCACGCCGTCGCTGCCGGTCAAGAGCGTGCAGGAGCTGATCGCCTACGCCAAGGCCCATCCGGGCAAGCTCAACTACGCCACCAGCGGCAACGGCACCATCGTGCACCTGAACACCGCGGCCTTTGCCGCGCAGGCCGGCATCCAGCTCACCCACGTGCCCTACAAGGGCACCGCGCAGTCCATCACCGACCTGGCCGCGGGCCAGGTGCACCTGCTGTTCGACTCGATCCCGACCGGCATGCCGCATGTGGCCAGCGGCCGCCTGCGCGCGCTGGCCGTGACCGGCGAGCACCGCAGCGCGCTCGCGCCCCAGCTGCCGACCGTGGCCGAATCCGGCCTGCCCGGCTATGCTTCGGTCACCTGGTTCGGCGTCTACGGCCCGGCCGGCATGAAGCCCGACCTGGTGGCCCGGATCAACCAGGCCTTCAACCGCGCCAGCCAGAATCCCGAGGTGGTCGCCAATCTGGCCAAGCAGGGCGTGGAGCCGGCCAAGGCGCAGACGCCCGCGCAGTTCGCCGCGATGGTCAAGGCCGACAGCGCGCGCTGGGCCAAGGTCATCAAGGACAACCACATCACTCTGGAGTAAGCATGGCAAACCTGATCAACGACTGGACGCTTCCCTACGCCTCGCGCCGCTCGCCGGTACTGGGGCGCAATATGGTCAGCACCTCGCAGCCGCTGGCCGCGCAGGCCGGCCTCTCCATGCTGCTGGCCGGCGGCAATGCGGTGGATGCGGCGCTGGCCGCGGCGATGACGCTCACCGTGGTCGAGCCCACCGGCTGCGGCATCGGCAGCGACGGCTTTGCCATCGTCTGGGACGGCCGGGAACTGCACGGCCTGAACGCCTCGGGCCGCTCGCCTGCGAGCTGGACGCCCGACTACTTCGCCCAGCTTGGCGGCATCCCGGAAAAAGGCTGGAACGCGGTGACCGTGCCCGGCGCGGTTTCGGCCTGGGTGGCATTGTCCCGGCGCTTCGGCAAGCTGCCCTTCGAGCAGGTGGCCCAGCCGGCGATCGACTACGCGCGCCATGGCTTCGCGGTCTCGCCCACCATCGCCACGCTGTGGGAGCTGGGCGGCCAGAAGCTGGGCGAGCAGCCCGGCTTTGCCGAGTGCTTTCTGCCCGGCGGCCGCGCGCCCAGGGCCGGCGAGGTGTTCAAGAGCGAGGCCCACGCGCGCACGCTGGAAGAGATCGCCGCCACCATGGGCGAATCGTTCTACCGCGGCGCGCTGGCCGGCAAGATGGCCGCGCATTCCCGCGCCTGCGGCGGCGTGATGAGCGAGCAAGACCTGGCCGCGCACCAGCCCGACTGGGTCGGCACCGTGGCGCAGCAGTTCGGCAGCTCGGTGATCCACGAGATCCCGCCCAACGGCCAGGGCATTGCCGCGCTGATGGCGCTGGGCATGCTCGACGAGCTGGGCATTGGCGCGCAGCCGCTCGACGGCGTGGACAGCGTGCACCTGCAGCTCGAGGCCATGAAGCTGGCCTTTGCCGACCTGCACCACTACAACGCCGACATCGAGCACATGCGCGTCACCCCCGCGCAGCTGCTGGACCGCGCCTACCTGCGCGAGCGCGCCCAGCTGATCGACCGCGAGAAGGCCAGCGATCCCCGCTACGGCGCGCCCCGGCCCGGCGGCACGGTCTACCTGGCGGCGGCCGATGCCAGCGGCATGATGGTCTCGTTCATCCAGTCCAACTACATGGGCTTCGGCTCGGGCGTGGTGGTGCCGGGCACCGGCATCAGCTTGCAAAACCGCGGCTGCGGCTTTACCACGCAGGCCGGCCACGCCAACGAGGTGGGCCCGCGCAAGCGCCCCTCGCACACCATCATTCCCGCCTTCGCCATGAACGCCGACGGCACGCCGCAAATGGCTTTCGGCGTGATGGGCGGCCCCATGCAGAGCCAGGGCCACTTGCAGATGGCGCTGCGCGTGCTGCGCTACGGCCAGAACCCGCAGGCCGCGGCCGACGCGCCGCGCTGGCGCGTGACCGGCGGCAAGGGCGTGGCGCTGGAGCCGGCCTTCGATGCCGCGGTGGTGGAGCAGCTGCGCGCGCGCGGCCACGAGGTCAGCATCGAGGCCGGCCATGGCGTGTTCGCCTTTGGCGGCGCCCAGCTGGTGCTGCGCGACGGCGACCACTACATCGCCGGCTCCGATCCGCGCAAGGATGGCTGCGCGGTGGGGTTCTGAGGCGTCACAAAACACGGGGCTTGCGCGTCTTGATGGGATAGGCTCGGGCCACGCTGGGTGGCCGGCCGCTTTGCCAGGAGAGCTCGTGTGAACCCCATTGCCGATGGCATGCCGCCCGCCGAGGCGGCACTGCAGACCTTCAAGCGCCACCGCCCGCGGCTGTTCGGGCTGGCCTACCGCATGCTGGGCCAGCGGGCCGAGGCCGAAGACCTGGTGCAGGACGTGTGGCTGCGCTGGCAGGGCAGCGACCGCTGCGCCATCGTCCAGCCCGAGGCCTGGCTGGTGGCCACGGCGACGCGGCTGGCCATAGACCGGCTGCGGCGCCTGCGGGTGGAGCGCGAGCACTACGCCGGCTTCTGGCTGCCCGAGCCGCTGGTGCAGCCCTGGAGCGAGGCCGCGGCGCCGTCGTCCGAGGAGCTGCTGGAGCGCGCCCACGATGTGTCCACCGCGCTGCTGTTCGTGCTGGAGCAGCTCACGCCTGAGGAGCGCGCCGCCTTCCTGCTGCGCGAGGTATTCGATGCCGGCTATGGCGAGCTGGCCGAGGCGCTGGGCCGCAGCGAGGCGGCCTGCCGCCAGCTGGTGCACCGCGCGCGCGTGCAGCTCAAGGCCGGGCGGCCGCGTTTCGATGCGCCGCCCGGGGCCCATGCCGAGCTGCTGCGCCGCTTTGCCCAGGCGGTGCAGGGCGGCAATCTGGCGCAGATCCAGGCGCTGTTCGCGCCCGATGCGGCGCTGATCAGCGACGGCGGCGGCAAGGTGCCTTCCTTCGGCCGGGTGCTGGAGAGCGGCCGCCGCCTGGGGCTGCTGTATTTCGCGACCACGCGGCGCCTGCGGCGCGAAGGGCAGCTCCAGTCCATGCAGCTGGTGCGCGTCAACGGCATGCCGGGCCTGCTGCGCAGCGTCGACGGCCAGGTGGAATCGGTGCAGACCCTGCTGGCCGAGAACGGCCTGGTGCGCCGCGTCTACATCCTGCGCAACCCCGACAAGCTGGCGAGGGTGGTGATTCCAGCGGGCTGAGGCATGGCGCGGAGATTCAATGTTGATAGCTGCTTGCGTAGTCGTGTAAATGTTTTTAGATATAAAAGTATCTGAAAACATTGAATACAGATTGATTGTAGCTATTGTTTTTGATATTTGGTGATCAACCCGCCCATGCACCGCCGCCAGCCGTCACAAAACTTGGGGCTGCTGCGTCTTGGTGCTAAGAACCTGTTCACGATCTCTACGCAGCCGCGTTGCAGACGCAATCGGGATGAGTGCGAGTCGATGTGGCGCAGCATGCACTGGTGTGCATGCAAGACGCAGCGCGAAGCAATCGCCCGATTGCGTCCCAACCCTTAGGGCCAGTGTATTTGCGGGCGGTCTGCGGCGTTGCCTCGCCGGCCGCGCGAATCCTCGCAATAGCTGGGCTATTGCTGCGGTATCGCGCCTTGCATCCCATCCCCTAGCCGGGCGCCCGCAAATGCACTGGCGCGGCATCGTAGAGATCGTGAACAGGTTCTAAGGGCTGGCCATTCCGGCTGGCCCGCATTGCCTCAAGGAGTCTTGCATGAACGATACCGCCAACCCCCTCGCCATTGCCGCGCCGCGCCTGGATTTCCGCACGGTCGCGCCCGATCTCTACCAGGCCCAGGGCGGCATCAATGCGCAGCTCGCGCGCTCCAGCCTGGGCGTGCAGTTGCTGGAGCTGGTCTACCTGCGTGTCTCGCAGATCAATGGCTGCGCCTTCTGCGTGGACATGCACACGCGCGAGCTGCTGGCGCGGGGCGAGGAGCTGCAGCGCATCAACAGCGTGGTCACCTGGCGCGAGGTGGGTTTCTACGACGGCCGCGAGCGCGCCGCGCTGAACTGGGCCGAGCGCTGCACGCGGCTGAGCCAGGCCCATCCCGGGCAGCAGGATTTCGACGCGCTGCGCCCGCATTTCAGCGAACGCGAGATCGTGGAGCTGAGCTATGCGATTGGCAGCATCAATGTCTGGAACCGCTTGTGCGTGGGCTTTGCGGCGCCGGTGGCGCGCAAGCCGATCAAGGCCTGAGCACCTGCCGGGCGCTTGCGGCTACGCTGCGCCGCCCGTGGTGCTGGCCAGGGCCGGCGACACGGTGAAGTCCACATGCGCCTGGGCCAGCTGCTGCATCACCGGGATCAGCGGCCGCGCATCGCCGCGCCGCCACTGGAAGGCGTAGCGCAGCGGCGCCAGCGATGCGCGCGGCCCCACGGTGCGCAGGCCCAGCGCGGCGATCCAGTCCCGAGGCAGAAAGCCCACGCCCACCCGCGCGCGCAGCATGCCGGCCACGGCGCCCCAGCTGTTGCACAGGATGCGCTCGCGCACGGCGATGCGGTGCGCGAGCAGCCAGTCGTCCAGCAGCCGCGTGGTGCCCGCGCTCGGCGGCAAGGTGATCAAGGGGTGGCGCTGCAGCAGCGCGTCGATGCCGCCGGCCACCGGCAGATCGGCTGCGGCGGCCCAGGCGAACTGCGCGGCGCCCACCGGCTGCGAGAGCAGCGTGCTGCGCGACGAGCGGCCGGCGATCACCGCGAAATCGAGCTCGCCATCCGCAAGGCGGCGCTCCAGCACGCCGCCCACGTCCACATAGGGCTCCAGCGCCAGGTGCGGATGCGCCTGGCGCACCGCGGCAACGAAGCCCGGCAGCCAGGTGAGCGCGGACAGATCGCCCACGCCGAAGCGGCAATGGCCTGCCAGCGCCGAATGCGCATCGAGCGAGCGGCCCAGCGCAGCCATGGCGTTGAGCACATCGAGCGCCGCGGGCAGCAGGCGCTCGCCAGCCTCGGTGAGCACGGCGCGGTGGCCGCTGCGGTCGAACAGCGGCTGGCCCAGCGCGGCCTCCAGCTCGGTGATGCGCTTGGACAGCGACGATACCGACAGGTGCACCCGCTGCGCTGCCGTGGCGAAGTTGCTGCAGGTGGCGGCCCACCAGAAGGCTTCGAGCTGCTTGATCGAGGGTGTGGACATAGGCCTCTATATTGAATAAAAGCGAAAATATTCATTCTAAATATTTCGCTTTTCATCAATTTGATGGCGGCCTACAGTCTGCCGGTCCTGAACCAGACCGACATTCGCGCCATGGCCTTGAGCCCCGCCTCTCCCATCGATACCCTGCCTGCAGCTGCATCCGCGTGTGCCGCCCCGGCGGTGCTGCGCCGCATGCTGTCGCTGCACGATTTCGAGCCGGCGGCGCGGCGCCGCCTGCCGCGCCCCATCTTCGGCTACATCGCCGGCGCGGCCGAAGACAACGCATCGCTGCGCGACAACCGCGAGGTGTTCGGCGAGCTCGGCTTCACCACGCGCGTGCTGGCCGATGTGTCGCAGCGCTCGCAGGCCGTGGAGCTGTTTGGCGAGCGCCATGCCAGCCCCTTCGGCATCGCGCCCATGGGCATCAATGCACTGTCCGCCTACCGGGGCGACCTGGTGCTGGCGCGCGCGGCGCAGCGCGCGGGCATCGTGTCGATCATGAGCGGCACCTCGCTGATCCCCATGGAGGAGGTGGCGCGCGAGAGCCCGGCCACCTGGTTCCAGGCCTATATCCCGGGCGACCAGCAGCGCATCGACGCGCTGCTCGACCGCGTGGAGCGCGCAGGTTTTCGCACCCTGGTGGTGACGGTGGACATACCGATCTCCGCCAACCGCGAGAACAACATCCGCACGGGTTTTTCCACGCCGCTCAAGCCCAGTTTGCGCCTGGCCTGGGATGGCATGGTGCGCCCGGGCTGGGTGGCGGGCACCTTCCTGCGCACGCTGCTGCGCCACGGCATGCCGCATTTCGAGAATTCCTTTGCCACGCGCGGCGCGCCCATCATGTCGTCCAGCGTGATGCGCGACTTTTCGGCACGCGACCACCTGAGCTGGCGCCACATCGAGGCCATCCGCCGGCGCTGGAAGGGGCCGCTGGTGATCAAGGGCGTGCTCAGCGTGGAGGACGCACTGCAGGCCCGTCGCGTGGGCGCCGACGGCATCGTGCTGTCCAACCACGGCGGGCGCCAGCTTGACGGTGCGGTGTCGGCCATGCGCATCCTGGAGGACGTGGTGGCGGCCCTGGGGCCGGACTACCCCGTGCTCATCGATGGCGGTTTTCGGCGTGGCTCCGACGTACTCAAGGCCGTGGCGCTGGGCGCGCGCATGGTGCTGGTGGGGCGCCCGTTCAACTACGCGGCGGCCGTGGCCGGCGAGGCCGGCGTGCTGCACGCCATCGCGCTGCTGCGCGACGAGGTGGACCGCAACCTGGCCATGCTGGGCGCCAGCTGCTGCGGCCAGCTGGGGCCGCAGCATATCGTGCGCCGGGCCCATGGGGCGCGGCTGCCGCAGGCATGAGAATCACTGCAACTGGAGAACCCATGGACTTTTGCCTCGCCCCTTTGCCGCAAGTGCAGCCGGCCTGCTTCACCATCCCCGCCGGGGCCTGCGACACGCATGCGCATGTGGTGGCCGACGACATGCAGCGCTACCCGATGGTGGCCGAACGCAGCTATACCCCCCGGCCGGCGACCGAGAGCGACTATCTGCGCATGCTCGGCGCCACCGGCATGCAGCGCGGGGTGCTGGTGCAGATCAGCGTGTATGGCACCGACAACCGCTATATGCTGGAAGTGCTCTCGCGCCACCCGCAGACCTTGCGCGGCATCGCGGTCGTGGATGCCGACGTGCCGGAGCAGGAGCTGGAGCGCATGCACCAGCTGGGCGTGCGGGGGCTGCGCATCAATGTGCTGTTTGGCGGCGGCATCGGCTTTGCCGCGATGGAGCGCCTGGCCGCCAAGATCCGGCCGCTGGGCTGGCACCTGCAGTTCCTGATGGACGCCGCGCAGATTCCCGAGCTGCTGCCGCGCCTGGAAAAGCTGCCCGTCATCGGCGTGGTGGACCACATGGGGCATACGCCCGTGTCCTCGGGCCTGGACGGCCCCGGCATGCAGGGGCTGCTGCATCTGATGCAGCACCGGGGCTGGTGGGTCAAGCTGTCGGGCGCCTACCGCATCGGTGAGGATTTTCCCGGCTTCCGCGATGTGGTGCCATGGGCGCGCAAGCTCTACCAGGCGGCGCCGCAGCAATGCGTATGGGGCAGCGACTGGCCGCATGTTGCGCTGGAGCGCATGCCCGATACCGGCGCCCTGCGCAACCAGCTGCCGCTGTGGCTGCCCACCCAGGCCGACCTGGAGCAGGTGCTGGTGCACAACCCGCAAAGGCTCTACGGCTTTGCCGCCGTCTGAAGCCCCGGGAAACATCATCTATAGAAAGCAGGAGGCATTGCCATGCGTTGGTACAAGGAACTGAGCGGCCCCGAGAAAAAGACCTTCATAGGCGCCTTTGGCGGCTGGGCCATCGATGCGCTGGATTTCATGGTCTTCACCTTCGTGATCTCCACGCTGATCTCGCTGTGGGGCATCGACAAGGCCCAGGCGGGCATGCTGGGGACGGTCACCTTGCTGTTCTCGGCGATTGGCGGCTGGGTGGCCGGCATCCTGGCGGACCGCTACGGCCGGGTGCGGGTGCTGCAATACACCATCCTGTGGTTCTCGGTCTGCACCGTGCTGATCGGGTTCACGCAGAACTTCGAGCAGCTGTTCGTGCTGCGCGCGCTGCAGGGGCTGGGCTTTGGCGGCGAATGGGCGGTGGGCTCGGTGCTGATGGGGGAGATCGTGCGCTCCGAGCACCGCGGCAAGGCGGTCGGCACCGTGCAAAGCGGCTGGGCCATCGGCTGGGGCGCGGCCGCCATCCTGTACACCGTGGCCTTCAGCGTGCTGCCGCCGCAATGGGCCTGGCGCACGCTGTTCTGGATCGGTGTGCTGCCGGCCTTCCTGGTGCTGTTCATCCGCAAGCATGTGCCGGAGCCCGAGGTGTTCCAGCGCACGCAGCAGTCCCGGGTGGCGGGCCAGACCAGCTTCTGGGATATCTTCTCGCCCCGCCTGATCAAGACCACGCTGCTGGCGGCGGTGCTGTGCACCGGCGTGCAGGGTGGCTACTACGCCATCACCACCTGGCTGCCCACCTACCTGAAGACCGAGCGCGGCCTGTCGGTGCTGAACACGGGCGGCTATCTGGGGGTCATCATCGCGGGCTCGTTCGTGGGCTATCTGTGCGGCGCCTTCCTGACCGACAAATGGGGCCGCAAGGCGAATCTGCTGGTGTTCTCGGTGCTGTCGGGGCTCAGCATCTACTTCTACACCCAGTTCGCGCTGACCAACGAGGCCATGCTGGTCATGGGTTTTCCGCTGGGCTTCGCCGCCTCGGGCATCTTCAGCGGCCTGGGCGCGTACCTGACGGAACTGTTCCCGAACGAGCTACGGGCCAACGGGCAGGGCTTCGCCTACAACTTCGGGCGCGGCATCGGCGCCCTGTTCCCGACGCTGGTGGGCTTTCTGGCGCAGCGCCACGGCCTGGCCTGGGCCATCGGGGTGTTTGCCGGCGGCGCCTACCTGGCGGTGATCGTGATCACGCTGTTCCTGCCGGAGACCAAGGGGCGGGATCTGTATTCGAGCGGATCGGATTGATGGAAGCCAGCAGACCGAGCCCTGCGGCTGCTTAGCCATAGGTGGCGCGCACTGCCGCGAAGGCGGCGCGCACCACAGGGTCGTCGATCCGCTTGGCCAGCGCGATGAACGACAGGTCGGCCGTCAGGCTGAGGGCCTGCTCGACGGCCAGGCCGTGCGACTGGGCCACGCGCAGCGCCACTGAATCGCGGGCCAGCGAAAGACCGACACCGGAAGCAACCAGGTCCACCATGGATGCCTCCAGGTCCACTTCTGCGGCGACCTGCGGGCTCACCCCCAGCTCGCTGAACTTGCGGCTCAGCATGCGGTGGTGGGTCGAGTGTTCGTGCGTCCAGACCCATGGCAGCTGGGCCACCTCGGCCCAGCTCTTGCCAGTCACTCGTGCATTCCAGCCGCGCGGTGCAATGACGTAGTAGTGAATGGGCCGCAGCAGCAGTGCATGGATATCGTCGCCGCTGCCCACTTCGCCAGGCGGGCCGAGATAGAACGCCGTATCCAGGGCGCCGCTGCGTACCTGGCTCAGCACCCAGCCGGACATGCCATGCCGCAACCGGGGTTGCACGTTGGGATGGTGCTCCACCAGATACTGCAGGCAGGCGCCGAGGCGGATGGCCTCGGGATTGAGGATGGTGCCCATCGCCAGCGTGCCATAGACGACACTGCGCATGGCCTCGGCAGTGTGGGAGAAATCTTCAACCGCCTCCAGGATCCTGCGCGCCACCGGCACCAGTGCGCGCCCTTGCGGGCTGAGGGTGAGTCCACGCCCGGTGCGCACGAACAGCGAGACCTGCAGCAGCTCCTGCAGGCTCTTGATCTGCATGCTGACGGCAGGCTGGGTCAGGTGCAGCTGCTCGGCGGCGCGGGTGAGATTGCCCTCGCGGGCGATGGCGGTGAAGGCGCGCAGGTGCTGGAGGTCGATAGGCGTTCCCATGTGGGAGGCCATTCTACGAGCGCAAGATCAGTTGTCCTTGGCCAGGCCCGTGACCTCCAGGATGCGCCTGGCCTGCTCGATGATCGGGGCATCCACCAGCCGGCCGTCAACCTTCACAGCGGCACCGCCCGCCTCGGCCGCAGCCTCCAGTACGCGCTGGGCCCATGCAGATTCGGTGGCCGATGGCCGGAAGCCGCGGTTGACGGCTTCGATCTGTGCCGGGTGAACGCACAACTTGGCGCCGAAACCGAATCGTTGGGCTCTTTGCACCTCCTGCTCCAGCCGTTGGGGCTGATCCAGTGCCAGGCAGACGCCATCGACCGGAGGCTGCAGGCCGGCCAGCCGGGAATGCAGGGTCAACAGCGAGCGGAAATGGTGCAGGGGGGCGTCGTCATCGGGCAGGCCGAGGTCGAGCATCAGATCGGCGGCGCCCAGCATCATCCGGCGCACACCGGGCGTGCGGGCGATATCGGCGATGTGGTGGAAGCCGGCCGCCGACTCGACAAGCAGATACAGCGGCTTGGCAGGCCCCAGGATGCGCGCCAGCGCAGCCAGCAGAACCAGGTCGTCCGGCTTGGGCACCACCACGCCATGGACCGGCAGCTCGGCGCAGGCCCGTACATCCTGCGCGTGCCAGGCGCTGTGATGGGCGTTAATGCGCACCAGCAGTTCGCAGCCGGCCTGATCGCACCAGGCCCGCAAGGCAGCGGCCTCGCCGGCGAAGAGCGCGCGGGCCCGCTCCTTCTCGGCGGCTGCGACCGCATCTTCAAGGTCCACGATCACCGCATGGGCGCCGCTTGCGCAGGCCTTGCGAAAGCGCTCTGGCCGAGTGGCGGGCACAAAGAGAAAGGAATGCTGCGCTGCCATGGCTGCGTCACTCCACGCTGATGTGGGCCGACTGGATCAACTCGCCCCACTTGAGGATTTCCGCATCGATGAAGCTGCTCCAGTCGGCCGCATTGCGGGCGTCGGGCAGCAGGCCGCGGGCGAGCATCTGCTCGCTCACCGCCGGGTCGTTGACGATGGCGCGCACGTCCTCGCCGATCTGGTCGATGACAGCCTGCGGCGTGCCCTTGGGCACGGCCAGGCCGCCCCAGCTCACTGCCTCGAAGCTCGGATAGCCGGATTCGGCGATCGTGGGAACCTGCGGCAGCTGTGGCATGCGCTGGGCGCTGGCGACCGCGATGGGGCGCAGGGTACCGGCCTTGATCTGCGGCAGCGCCGAGGCCACGCTGTCGAACAGCAGCCCGACCTGGCCGCCGAGCAGGTCCTGCATGGCCGGGCCGCTGCCCTTGTACGTTACCTTGATGACTTGCAGGCCGGCCCTGAAGCAGAACAATTCGGAAGAAAGATGCTGCGTGGTGCCCGGTGGGCCGCCAATGGCCATGGCCAGCTTGCCTGGCTCCTTGCGCGCCGCAGCCACGACGTCGGCCACCGAGTGGTAGGGCGAGGAGTTGCCCGCCACCAGCATGATGGGCCCCAGATAGATGCCGCCCACGGTATCGAAATCCTTGCGCGGGTCATAGGGCAGCTTGGGGTAGAGGCCAGGATTCATGGCCATGGTGGACGATGGCGCGACGATGATCGTGTACCCGTCCGGCGCTGCGCTCTTGCCCGCGACCATGGCGGGAATCCCGCTGCCGCCGGCACGGTTCTCCACCACCACTGCCTGTTTCCAGCGCTGGGCCAGTCTGTCGCTCAGCAGCCGAGCCGATATATCGAGCGCGTTGCCCGGCGGTGTCGGCACCAGGAGCTTGACCGGCCGCTCGGGCCAGGCCCGGGCCCATGCTGCGGCGGTGCCGAGCGGTGCGGCCAGCGCTGCCGCGCTGGCGCGCATGAAGCTGCGTCTTCTCATGGTTTGTCTCCTGGTGATGTGCAAGTTGGCTGAGGGGGACCGGATCACACGATGCCGCCGGCGCGCAGGGCTTCGAGTTCGTCGGCGTCTACACCGAGCAACTCCTGGAAAACCTGCCGGTTGTGCTCTCCCAGCGCCGCGCCCAGCCAGCGGATACCGCCTGGTGTGTCCGACAGTTTGGGAATGACGTTCTGCACAGCCACAGGGCCGACCCGCGAGGCAACGGTGGTGATGTTCTCGCGCAGCGCATATTGGGGGTCTTCGAAAATGTCGGCCACGCTGTAGAGCGTGGCGGCAGGCACGCCGCCGGCATCGCATTGCCGCAGCAGCTCGGCGCAGTCGATGGATGCGGCCCAGGATGCCACGCGGGCGTTGACGGCGGCGCGCTCGGCCAGGCGCCGCTCCACCGGGCCCCAGCGCTCGGGTGCCGCCAGCTCGGGTGCGCCCATGACGGCCGCCAGGCGCGCGAATATCTTGTCATTGGTGCATGCAATGGCCACCCACTTCTCGTCGCGGGTCTGGTAGTGGCTGTGCGGTACGACGTTCACCGTATCTGCGCCTTGCCGTTCGCGCACGATGCCGGTCTGCTGGTAGACGGGAACCATTTCGTCGAGCACGCGGAACATGGACTCGTACAGGGCCAGGTCGATCATCTGTCCCTGGCCCGTGCGCTCGCGCGCACGCAGGGCCAGCAGCACGCCGATGGCCCCATACAGGCCCGAGCCATAGTCTGCGAGCGAAGTGGAGCCGGGAGTCACCGGGATGCGGCCCGGTTCGCCGGCGAGATAGGCCAGGCCCGAGAAAGCATGGGCAACCCGGGCAAATCCGGGTCTGCCGCGGTAAGGGCCCTCCTGGCCATAGGCGGAAATGCGCACCAGGATGGCGCGTGGATTGAGCCGCTGGACTTCTTCCCAGGACAGGCCCCAACGCTCCAGCACGCCAGGCCGGTAGTTCTCCACGATCACATCGCTGCAGGCCACCAGGCGCTTGAGAAGGTCCTGCCCCTGGGGGGTGCGCAGGTTGAGCGTCACGCACTTCTTGTTGCGGCTCTCGTTGAGCCACATCAAGGTATCGCCGCAGGCGGTGCGGGTACCGAAACGCCGCAGCGAGTCTCCGGTTTCGGGCGGCTCGACCTTGATGACTTCGGCGCCGAACTCCGCCAGCACGGTGGTGCAGAAGGGGCCGGCCACGAAGGTGCCAAGATCGAGAACCCGGATGCCGTCCAACGCCTGCACCCGATGCCGCGGGAGTGTCTGCTCTGCCATGTACCCTGCCTTTTTTCCATGGATATGCGATGGAAAAAATTCTAGGCAGAGCGGCAAATGTAATCCAATGAAATCACATGAAGAGTTTTATCAAGGACGCTGAAGAAGGCCTCGATCACCGGGCAGCAGGCGAGCGCTCGGGACCTGGGTTCAGTGGGCGTGGAGCGCTCCTTCTTGGAGATTGTCTGTTTGAGGGATAGCCATCTACATTCCTACAAGGTGGTTGCCCCGCCCGGGGCGCTGTCTTGCCGCAGCGGCGCCCCGGTCATTGCCTGCAGCGCCTCGAGGCTCAGGCCGGGCACCATGGAGCGCACGAGCAGGCCTTGGGGTGTCACGTCGATCACCGCGCAGTCGGTGTAGACGCGGTCCACGACACCCGCACCGGTGAGCGGGTAGCTGCACTCTGCGACGATCTTGGGCTGGCCGTCCCTGGTGGTGTGCTCCATCACCACGACCACTTGCTTGGCGCCCGCCACCAGGTCCATCGCGCCGCCTACCGCAGGGATGGCATCGGCGGCGCCCGTATCCCAGTTTGCCAAGTCGCCCTGGGCGGAGACCTGGAAGGCGCCGAGCACCGAGATGTCGATGTGGCCGCCGCGCATCATCGCGAACGACAGGCTGTGGTCGCAGATCGATGCGCCGGGCAGCAGCGTCACCGGCTCCTTGCTGGCATTGAGCAGACTGGGGTCCACGCTGCCGTCGGCAGGGCCGGGGCCCATGCCGAGGATGCCGTTCTCGCTGTGCAGTATCACGTCGCGCCCCTGGGGCAGGCATTTGGAGATCAGCGTGGGAATGCCTATGCCCAGGTTCACATAGCAGCCGTCGGGAAAGTCATTGGCCACCATGCGCGCCATTTCCTCGCGGCTCAGGCGCTTGAATGCGGCGGTGGTATCGGTCATGGCGTTGCTCCTGGTGCGAGCTGCACGATGCGTTGCACGAAGATGCCGGGCAGCATCACGTTCTGGGGCTCCAGCGCACCCAAGGGCAGTACCTCGTCGACCTGCGCCACCGCGGTTTTCGATGCCATGCACATTACCGGGCCGAAGTTGCGCTCGGCATTGCGGAACATGAGGTTGCCCCAGGCATCGGCGCTTTGCGCCTTCACGAACGCGAAGTCGCCGTGCAGCGGGTTTTCCAGCACATAGCCCACGCCATCGATCACGCGGGTTTCCTTGCCCGCGGCCAGCGAGGTACCGTAGGAGGTGGGGGTGAAAAACGGCCCCAGGCCCGAGCCGGCGGCGCGCATGCGCTCGGCCATGGTGCCTTGCGGCACGCATTCGAGCTCGATGCGGCCAGCCCGGTACCACGCGGCAAAGGCCTCGGCATTGGGCTGCTTGGGGTTGGAGTTGCGCGCGAAGGAGCAGACCATGCGGCGCACCCGGCCGCCTTCGATGAGCTGGCTCAGGCCGTATCTGCCGTTGCCCGCGTTGTTGTTGACGATGGTGAGCTCGCGCGCGCCCTGGTCCAGCAGAGCGCAGACCAGCTCGGTGGGCACGCCCGAGATGCCAAAGCCGCCGATCATGATGGTGGCCCCATCGTGCACGTCGCGCACGGCGTGGTGTACGGAATCAACAAGCTTGTTCAGCATGCCGGCACTCCTGTCATGCGGGGTTGGCGGGGGCTTCGTAGGTGGAAATGGGCTGGCCTTTGGCCACAAGCTTTTCCAGCAGCGGCGCGGGTGTCCAGAGCTCGCCGTGCGCGCGGTGGAATTCACGGATGCGCTCCAGCACCTGGGGCAGGCCCACGGTGTCGGCATGGAACAGCGGGCCGCCGCGTCCTGCGGGGAAGCCGTAGCCGTTCACATAGATCAGGTCGATGTCGCTGGCGCGCTGCGCGATGCCGTCGTCCAGGATGCGGGCCGCTTCGTTGACCAGCGCGTACATGGTGCGCTCGATGATCTCTTCGTCGCTGATGGGGCGGCGCTCGATGCCGGAGGCTTGGGCGCAGGCCTTGATGATGTCCTCGACCTCGGGGTCGGGTATGGGCGCGCGGCTGCCGGCCTCGTAGCGGTAGAAGCCCGCGCCGGTCTTTTGCCCCAGCCTGCCGGATTCGCACAGGCGGTCGGCGATGTGGCAATAGCGGATATGGCGGGGGCGCGTGGGCGCCTGGCGCTTGCGCGCCGCCCAGCTGATATCGAGGCCCGCCATGTCCCCCATGCGCAGCGGGCCCATCGCCAGGCCAAAGCGCTCCAGCGCCTGGTCCACCTGCTGGGGCGTGGCGCCTTCTTCCAGCAGGAAATGCGCTTCGCGCGTGTAGGGGCTTACCATGCGGTTGCCGACGAAGCCATCGCAGACGCCGACCACCGCCGCCACCTTGCCAATCTGCTTGGCCACCTGCAGCGCGGTGGCCAGCACCTCGGGCGCGGTGGCCCTGCCGCGTACGATCTCCAGCAGCTTCATCACGTTCGCGGGGCTGAAGAAGTGCAGTCCCAGCACATCTTGCGGCCGGCCGGTGACGGCCGCGATGTCGTTGATGTCCAGGCGCGAGGTGTTGGTGGCCAGAATGGCGCCCGGGCGGGCGATCTGGTCGAGCTGCTTGAATAGCGCGTGCTTGACGGCGATGTCCTCGAAGGCCGCTTCGATGATGAGGTCGGCGCTGGCCAGCTGCTGCATGTCCGTGCTGCCCTGGATGCGCTGCATGCGGGCTTGCGCCTGCTCGGCATCGAGCTTGCCTTTGCTGACCGTGGCCGCATAGTTGCGCTCGATGCCGGCGAGGCCGCGGCGCAGGTTTGCATCGGCCAGCTCTACCAGCGTGACCGGATAGCCCGCATTGGCGAAGGCCATGGAGATGCCGGTGCCCATGGTGCCGGCGCCGATCACGCCCACGCGCTGCATGCGGCGCAGCTGCGCTTGCTGCGCATCGGCGGGAGGCCGGGCGGCTTTGCGCTGGGCAAAGAACAGGTGGCGGATGGCCTTGGATTGCGTGCCATTGACCAGCGCCAGGAAGCGTTCGCGCTCGAAGCGCAGGCCTTGCTCGAAGCTGCTGTGCGTGGCCGCTTCCACGCAGGCGATGCATTGCAGCGGCGCGTCCATGCCGCGCGCAGCCTTGCGGGCGTTGGCGCGGGCCTTCTCAAACAGCTCGGCGGCGTGTTCCGGAACCTTGAGCGGGAGCTGGCCGGTGGCGCGCAGCGCGGTGGCGGGCGCCAGCTTGGCGGCAAAGGCGACGGCGTTGGCAAGCAAGTCGCCGTCGAACAGTGCGTCCAGTACGCCAGCTGCAAGCGCGGCCGTGGCCGTGACCATCTTGCCGCTGACGATCCAGTCGAGGGCCGTCTCCACGCCGGCCAGGCGCGGCAGGCGTTGCGTGCCGCCGCCACCCGGCAGCAGGCCGAGCTTGACTTCAGGCAGCGCGATGCTGGCACCGGATTCGGCTACGCGCCAGTGGCAGCCCAGCGCCAGCTCCAGGCCGCCGCCCAGCGCCGCGCCGTGGATGGCGGCCACGACGGGCTTGGCCAGATGCTCGATGCGCCAGATCAGCTGCGGCGTGGTCGGCTCGGCGCTGCCCTGGGGCGTGTTGAACTCCCGGATATCGGCGCCACCCGAGAACATGCGCCCCTCGCCGGCGATGACGACGGCATCGATCCCGGGGTCTGCCACGGCCGCATCCAGCCCTTGGCTCAGCTGTTGGCGCAAGGCAAAGGAGATGCCGTTAACGGGTGGGTTGGACCATTGGATGACGGCCACGTGCCCGTGGCGCTGAAATGGCTCGCGGTTGACCGTGGCGTTGCTCATTGCAGCTCCACCAGGGCCTGGCCTTCGGTGACCTCATCGCCTTCGGCGACGAGAAAGCGCACGATCGTGCCCGAGCCTTCGGCCTCGACGGGGATTTCCATCTTCATCGATTCGATGATGAGCAGCGGATCGCCCGCGGCAACCGTGGATTGCGGCTCGACGCAAAGCGCCGCGATACAGCCGGAGAGGGGAGAGTGGATGGTCGGCATAAGGAGTTCCCGATAGTGTTGGTTGGGCAGGGCCGGGGGGCTTCAGGGGCGGTAGCCGAAGCGCGCGGCTCCCGGCCGGCGCAGCGGCGCCGCGATGTTGGCGAATTCAACGAGTGCGGCGCGCGTGTCGGCCGGATCGATGATGTCTTCGACCACGAAGGCTTCCGCGCTGCGAAAGGGCGAGGTGAGGCTGCGCACGCGCCTTTCGATGCCTTGCCGTGCGGCTTCGGGATCGCTGGCGGCTTCGATCTCGGCCTTGTAGGCCACTTCAAGGCCGCCCTCTATGGGCAGCGAGCCCCATTGGGCGGAAGGCCAGGCGTAGCGGAAGTTGAAGCGGTCTGCATTCTGGTGGCCGCCTCCCGCCACGCCAAAGGCCTTGCGGATGATGATGCTGCACCATGGCACGGTGCTTTGTGCGATCGCGGTGAGTGCGCGTACGCCCGCGCGCATGACGCCTTCCTTCTCCGCCTCCAGGCCGATGCGAAAGCCCGGCACGTCCACCAGGTTGACTACCGGCAGATGGAACTGCTCGGCCAGGTCGACCATGCGCATGTATTTTTCCGTGGTCTGCCGATCCCAGGCGCCGCCGTAGTGATAGGGGTCGCTGGCGACGATGACCACGGGCCAGCCGTCGATGCGCGCCAGCCCGGCGGCGATGGCCTTGCCCCAGTGGCGGCCGATCTCCATGAAGGAGCCTTGGTCCATCAGGGTTTCCACGATGCCGCGAATCTTGTAGACCGCCCGCGTGTTCTCGGGAATCGCGCTGCGCAGCGCCTGCTGGTTTTGCACGGCTTCGCGCCCCGCCTCGGCGCGAGGCGGGAGCTCATGGACCGACGAAGGCAGATACGACAGAAAGCGCCGCGCGCGGGCGAAGGCATCCGCCTCGGATTCGGCCTCGTCGTCGACCACGCCGTTGCGGGCATGGATCTGGCTGCCGCCGAGATCGTTCTTGTCGATGTTCTGGCCGGTGCGCGCCACCACTGGCGGGCCGGCGACGAAGAGCTGGGCCGTATCGCGCACCATCACCGAGTAGTGGCTTGCCGAGACGCGCGCCGCGCCCAGGCCCGCCACCGAGCCAAGCCCCAGGCCGACCACCGGAACCGTGGCCAGGTTGCGCGCGATATAGGGCCATGACTTGAGCTTGGGCAGCAGCGTGTGGCCCTTGAGTTCGATGTTCTTGACCGAGCCGCCGCCGCCGGTGCCGTCCACCAGCCGCACCAGCGGGATGCGCAGCTCGTGCGCCATCTGCTCGGCCACGATCATCTTGTCGCCGACGGCGCCATCGTTGGCGCCGCCGCGCACGGTGAAGTCATCGCCCATCACCACGGCGGGCCGGCCCTCGATGCGCGCGCGGCCCATGATGAGGTTGGACGGCGTGAAGCCGGCCAGCTCGCCACTCCCGTCGTAGCTGCCACTGCCGGCAAGACCGCCCACTTCGCGGAACGATCCGTCGTCCACCAGCGCCGCGATGCGCTCGCGCACCGGCAGCTTGCCCGCATCGCGGTGCCGCTTGAGTTTCTCCGGGCCGCCCATGCGTTGCGACAGCTCTGTTCTCTGCGCGAGTTCTGCGAGTTCTTTTTCCCAAGCCACCTTGTGTTGCTCCCTTGATTCATGAATTGCCGTATGGCGCCTTCGCCCGCCGGGGGCGCGAGCGCGGCGCTATTGCAGCGTGATGTTGGCCTTGCGGATGATGTCGGCGTACTGCGCGGTTTCGGACTGGATCTGCGCCTCGAATGCCTGCGGGCCGAGCATGCGGATATTTCCCTGCTGCGCGAGCCTGGCCTTGACTTCGGGGTCGTTTTGCGCACCGGCGATCAGCTCGGACAGCGCCTTGACCACGGCCGGCGGGGTTTGCGCGGGCGCGAGCGCACCGACCCAGAAGGAGATGTCGAAGCCGGGGTAGCCGGATTCGGTAATCGTGGGCACGTCGGGCAGCTCGTGCCAGCGCTGGGCAGAGGTCACGGCGATGGCCCGCATCTGGCCCGCCTTGATCTTGGGTACGGCTGACGGGTTGTCGAAGGCGGAATCGACCTCGCCGCTCATCACCGCGACCTGCGCGGGCGCGGAGCCGCGGTAGGCCACATGCGTCATCTTCACGCCGGCCATGCCGCCGAGCAGTTCGTAGCTGAGCTGGGTGAGGTTGCCCACGCCCGCCGAGCCGTACGAGTACGCGCCGGGCCTGGCCTTGGCCAGGTCGATGATGGTCTTGAGGTCGGGCGCCGTGCCGATGGGCGGCTTTTGCGGATTGACGGTGAGGATGAAGGGCACCGACACCATCAGATTCACTGGCGCGAAGTCCTTCACTTCGTAGCTCATTTTTTTGTAGAGCGAAGGGTTGACCGTGATCGTGCTGGAGTTGCTGACGAGAACCGTGTAGCCATCGGGCTGGGCGCGGGCGACCTCCGTGGCTGCCAGCATGCCGTTGGCGCCCGTGCGGTTGTCCACCACCACAGCCTGGCCTGTCCTGGCTGTGATGTACTGCCCGACGATCCGGGCGACGGTGTCGATGGAGCTGCCGGCGCTGAAGCCCACGACGAACCGGATCGGCTTGCCGGGATAGCTTGGCGCCTGTGCCCAGGCCGCGCCTGCCGCCATGCAGGCCGCGGCGGCAACGGTGGCCAGAAAGAGAGGCTTGGAAGGCTTCACTGCGTTTGTCTCCTGTGCTTGGAACGGGAATGGAATTTCTTAATGTTCTGTTATGCAGAACTTTTGTTCTCTTTTTTAGTTTTGAGGAGAAACGGGCGAAAGTCAACCGTCAAGCGGGGGGACAAACCCTGAATCGGGCATCCGGGATGAAGCGGGCATGGCGCTGCCGGCGCCACCCGCGATCCGGGGTACGCCAGGGATTCGTGCTGGTTGGCGCGGGTTGGGTGCTGGGTGGCCGGCGAAGCGGCCGGCTACTGCTGCGGCCAGGCGCCGCCCATGGCCTCGGTGGCGCGTTCGCAGGCGGCGAGCAGCAGGGCGCTCATTCGCTCCACTGCGGCGGGCGAGAAGCGCTCCAGCGGCCCTGACAGCGACAGCGCGCCGAGCAGCATGTTGTTGGGCCCGAAGACCGGGGCCGCAACGGCGCCGCACAAGGGGTCGCGCTCGCCGAAAGAGGTGAAGACGAACTGGCTTTGGGGGGTGAATTCCGGCGTCTCGAACGCATAGGCCTGCAATACCTTGCCCGCTGCGCCGCGGCGCAGCGGCAGCACGTCGCCGACCCGGACGCGGTCCAGCGTCGAGTGCCCCGAGTCCTGGCGGAACAGGCAGAGCCGGCTGTCCGCTCCGTGCAGGATATGGAACGAGGGGCTCTCGGTGCCATGGTCCACCAGCCACTGCAAAATGGGCGTGAGGCTCTCGCGCAGGCCGTTGGAAGCGTCGAAGGCCCGCCCGAAAAGAAACGCGAGCGAGCCCAGCGTATAGCGCCTGTCCGTTCGGCGCATCACCAGGTTGGAGCGTTCGAGCGAGGTCAGCAGGCGCAGCAGCGTGCTTTTGTAGAAGCCCGTGGCCTGTGACAGCTCCGACAGGGTCATCGGCGTCGCCGTGCGCGCAAGGACGCTGGCAACGGACAGGGCCCGGTCCACGGCGGCAACGCCTCCGCCGTCCCCAAATGATTGCTCAGATGGCTCGGTGGGGTCAGCTTGGGGCATGGTCGACGGCATTCATTGAAAAGGCTGGAGGGCCGGCATCCCCCGCGTGCCGGGGGCGGCGCTCCAGAGAGCGAATGAATGTTATCGCAAGTTTGCACCTCGCCGGCGCAGATCGGCCGCGGCGGCTTGCCGCCCGTGCCCTATGCCGGCCTGGGGCTGCTTTCGAACACCAGGCTGATCGCCGGGGCGTACTTGTCGCCGTGGCCCGCGTCGATGGCCTTTTGCAGGGTGTCCATCAGGTTGCGCGCGCCGCTGGGCTCCACGCCGACCTGCTCGCCCAGCGCCACGGCATAGGAAATGTCTTTTTTTGCATAGGTGACCGGGAAGGCCTTCTGCGGGAAATGCTGCGGTGCAATGGCCTTCATGCCATGGTTGCGCAGGGCGAAGCTGTCGGCCGATCCGGTGGAGAAGGCCTGGAACAGCACCTCGGGTTGGACGCCGGCGCGCCGGCCTATGGCGGCGGCCTCGGAAAGCGCCAGCACGGTCTCGTAGAGGACCATGTTGTTCAGTATCTTGACCACCTGGCCGGCGCTGACGCCGCCCGCATGGGTGACGTCGGAGGCAAAGCTGCGGATGAAGGCTTCGATCCGCGCGAAAACCTCCGGGCTGGCCCCCACGGGCACGGCCAGGGTGCCGGCCTCCGCGGCGGCGCGCGTGCGCATGACGGGGGCGTCGGCAAAGTGGATGCCCCTGGCCTGCAGCATCTCGGCCACGGCCAGGGTGACATCGACTGAAGAGGTGCTCAGGTCCACGACGGTGGAGCCGGCGGACAGTTGCTGCGCCAGACCCGCGGGGCCGGCCACCACCTGCTGCATGACCTCTCCCGAAGGCAGGGAGAGGAATACGATGTTCGCCTGTTGTGCCAGTTCGGCCATGCTGACCGAGCGCACTCCGTGCTCGGCCAGGCGGCTCAGCGGCTCGGTGTTCAGATCGGATGCGATTACCTGCGCGCCGCTTTTGGTGGCGATATGCCGGCAGATGGGCTCGCCCATCACGCCAACGCCAATGAAACCTACGATGGGTTGCTGCATGTCTTTTCCTTGCTGTCGTCTTGCGGGGGGCTGTTCAGCCTGGCATGTTGGCGGGGTTCATGCTCCAGTAGATGCCCTTGCTTTGTTGGTACAGGCGCATGCCGGTCGCGCCCTTTTCCCGGCCGATGCCGCTTTCCTTGAAGCCGCCGAACGGGGTGGCGATGGAGAGCTGCTTGTAGGTGTTGATCCACACCAGCCCAGCCTCAAGGGCGCGTGCGATGCGCCATGCGCGCTGGTAGTTGGCTGTCCAGATGCCGGAGGCCAGGCCGAAGGCGGTGTCATTGGCCTGGGCGATCAGGTCTTCTTCATTGTCGAAAGGCAGCACGCACAGCACGGGGCCGAAGATTTCCTCGCGCACCGCGGTCGCGCGGTTGTCCAGGCCGGCGATGACGGTGGGCCGGTAGAAGGCGCCTGCTGCCAGGTGCGCTTGCTCGGGGCGGGCGCCGCCGGCAAGTATGTCGCCGCCCTCGCGGCGGGCGCTGTCCACGATGGCTTCGATGCGCTCGCGGTGCTTGAAGCCGGCCACGGGGCCCATCTGGGCGCCCGGCGCATCGGGCAGGTCGACGCGCAAGGTGTTGGCGCGCTCCACCAGCATCTGCAAGACCTTGTCGAGCACCTTGCGGTGCACGAACAGCCGGGAGCCGGCCACGCAGGACTGGCCACTGCCCTCGAAGATGCCGTCCACCACGCCATGGATGGCGGCGTCGAGGTTGGCATCGTCGAAGATGATGTGCGGCGACTTGCCGCCCAGCTCCAGGGCGACGGGGATCAGGCGCTGCGCGGCCACGGCGGCGATATTGCGCCCGGTCTGCGTGCCGCCAGTGAAGGACACCATGCGCACGCCGGGGTGGTGGATGATGGCATTGCCGGTGACCGCGCCGCTGCCGGGCAGCACATTCAGAATGCCCGGCGGCAGGCCGGCCTCCAGTGCGATGCGGGCGACGGCCAGGCCCACGCTGGGCGTGACCTCGGATGGCTTGAGCAGCACCGCATTGCCCGCGGCCAGCGCGGGCGCGATCTTCTGCGCCTCCATGGTCATGGGCGAATTCCAGGGGGTGATGGCCGCCACGACGCCGTAGGGCTCATAGGCGGTCATGCTGAGGTAGTCGCCACGCGACGGCGTGACTTCTGCGCCCAGTGTCTCGCAGACGGCGGCGTAGTAGCGATAGGTCGATGCGGCCCCCGCGACTTGCGCCTTGCACTCGCTCAGGACCTTGCCGTTTTCGATCATCTGCAGATGCGCCAGCTCGTTCGAACGGGCCAGGATGCCATCGGAGATACGGCCAAGAATCTGCGCCCGGACATGGGGCAGCATGCCGCGCCACGACGCAGCGGCTGCCGCGTCGCGGGCGGCCGAGACGGCCGCGTCGACATGCGCCGCGCTGGCCGTGGTGACACGGCAGTTGGTGCCGCCATTGGCGGGGTTGATGGAGTCCAGTGCATTTTCCTCACTGGCGATCCACTGATCGCCGATGAGCATAGGCTTGAGTTCGGTCGTCTGTTCCATGGGCATGATGGAGTCTCTATCTCGTTGCAAGGAATGGGGCGCGGCAGGCTCGGCGCTCAATTGATGACGGCGCCGGACTGTTTCACGATGTCCTGCCATTTACGGAATTCGGCCTGCATGAAGGTGTCGAATTCAGCGGGAGTGCTGGACACCACTTCACCGCCAAGATCGGTGAGCCTGGCTCTGAGGTCCGGCTGGTCCACCACGGCGCGTATATCGCCCGAAATGCGCTCGCGCAGTGCCGCAGGCAGCGCCGCCGGGGCCAGAACGCCAAACCAGGTGGCCGCTTCGAAGTTCTTGAGGCCTAGCTCGGCGAAGGTGGGAATCGCCGGCACCTTCTCGATCCGCTTGCCATTGGCCAGCGCAATGGCCTTGAGCTTGCCCGACGCGATGTGCGGCAGCACCACCGTCAAGGTGGCGAACATGGCATCGACCGAGCCGCCCATGAGATCGGTGATGGCGGGTGCATCGCCTTTGTAGGGCACATGCACCATCTGCGTCTTCATGGCGGCATTGAACATCTCGCCCGTGAGGTGCTGGGCGGTGCCGTTGCCGGGGGATGCAAAGGAAACCTTGTCGGGATTCGCCTGCACATAGCGGGTGAATTCGTCGAGCGTCCTGGCGTTGAGGCTGGGCCGCACCACGAGCACCAGCGGCACCTTGGCAATCAGCGTCAGCGGCGCGAAGTCCTTGAGCGGGTCGTAGCCGAGCTTCTTGTACAGCAGGCCGCTGATCGTGTGCGCCGAGGTGGTCATGTAGAGCACATGCCCGTCGCCCGGCGCGCGCGCCACCTGGGCCGCGGCCAGCGTGGTGCCCGCGCCGGGCTTGTTGTCGACCACGATGGCCTGCCCCCAGCGGGCAGCCAGTTTGTCGACGACGGCCCGGGCCACGATGTCGGTGGCGCCGCCCGCCGCATAGGGCACCACGAGCCGAACGGTGTCGGTCGGGAATTTCGCAGCCTGGGCAAGCGCCGCGCCCGGTGCGAGTGCAGCCAGCAGCATGCTGCCGAGCGCCTGCCGGCGATTGAGCGCTGGATTGAGCGCTGCTGCGAAGGGGCTCTCTGGTGGGGTCATTTCTACGGGTCTCCTGGGTGCTGTGTGCTTGAACGGCCGGTCGGGATACGTGAGCGATTCCCTGCCTGCCGACATGAGGCCTTGGGCCGATAGGTATAAAAATTCTTTCAAACAGAACAAAAGTTCTGTCTGTAAGAATAATTTGTGAGAAGCCACATGTCAAATGAAAAAAATAGGAGGTGAACGCCCCTTGGGGACGAAGGCGGGCGCGGCCGGCTATGCGTCCGTCGGGGCGGCGGAAATCTGTGGCTCGGGATGGCAGGGCGGGCGCCATCCCTGCGGCTTAGAGCCTGTTCACAGCCGGTAAAAGCTTGCTGCGGTGTCGCGGTAGAGCAGCCGCTTCTCGTCGGCCGACATGCCGGCTGTGATGCGCTTGAACGTGTTCCACAGCACCTGGTAGCTGCACGTGCCCTTGTCCACGGGGAAGTTGCTCTCGAACATGCAGCGGTGCGGGCCAAAGAGGTCGATGCAGGTGAGGATGTACGGCTTCCAGGCCTGTGCCAGTTCGGCGGAGCTTGGTGGCCGGGCCTGCTCGTGGAACGGGAAGCCGAATACGCTCATGCCCATGCCGCCGAGCTTGATGGATACATTGGGCAGCTGGGCAATGCGCTGCAGCTGCCTTTTCCACTCGGCAAACACGGCGTCGCGCTGCCCCGCATAGGGGCCTACGCCCAGCGGCACGCCAATATGGTCGATCACGATAGCCGTTTCGGGAAATGCCGCGGCCAGGTCGGCGAGTTCATCCAGCTGGGTGTGGTAGGCCCACGAGTCAAAGCTCAGCCCGAACTGGGCCAGCTTGGCAAAGCCTGCGCGGAAACGGGGGCTGAGGTAGACATGCAGCGGCGGTGGATGCATCACCCCGTACTGGAATTGCCCGTGCGCGGCCGCGTGGCAGCGGATGCCGCGAAAGCGGCCGGCGCCAGCCTCGAGCTGCGCCGCCAGCACCTCTTCGACCTGTGCGCCCAGAGACAGCTGCGCAAAGCCGACGATGCCGGCGCAGATCTGCGTTGCGTCCTGCAGGCGATTGGCCTGGCTGGCAATCTGCACCACGCGCTCGGTTTCTCCTACCGGCCGCAGCTGCTCGGGGCCGCCATCGCGGTAGGCGAAGCCGACCTGGATGAATACGGTCGATTCGATGCGGTGGCCCGAGCCCAGGTCGGCCAGCAAATCATCCGCCAGGTAGCCGCCCCAGTGGTGGTCGGCGAGGTGGTGGTGCGGGTCGATGATGGGCAGCGCAGGCTCCAACGCGGCTTCGGTGTGCCGGGCCAGCCAGTCGGGGCGCACTTCGGCGCGGGCGATGATGGGAAGCGGGCGGTTGTTGCTCATGGGGTGGCCTCATGCAGGTCGAGTTCAGATGCCGAGAAAGGCTTTTTGCACGAACACGTCGTTCAGCAGCTCGTGGCCCGATCCCGCCCGGATCACCCGGCCCTGCTCGAACACATAGGCGTCGTCGGACATCTTCAGCGCCAGGCGGGCGTTCTGCTCCACCAGGATGACGGAGATGCCGCTCTCCTGGTTCAGGCGCTTGATGGCCTGCGCGATCTCGGAGACGATCTTGGGCGCGATGCCCAGCGACGGCTCGTCGAGCATCAGCATCTGCGGGCTGGACATCATGGCGCGGCCAATGGCCACCATCTGCTGCTCGCCGCCCGAGAGCGAGCCCGCCATCTGCTCGCGGCGCTCCCTGACGCGGGGAAAGAGTTCGTACACCAGCTCCAGCGACTGGTTGCGCCGCGCCGCAGAGCTGACGGTATGCGCGCCCACCATCAGGTTTTCCCACACGGACATGCGCGGAAAGAGCCGCCGGCCCTCGGGGGACAAGGCGATGCCCATGCCCACGCGCTGCGCCGCGTTGGCGCCGTCGATGCGCTGGCCGTCGAGCAGCAGCGACCCGGCGCTGAGCTTCTTCAAGCCCATCAGCGCCTTGAGGGTAGTGCTCTTGCCGGCGCCGTTGGAGCCGATCAGCGCGACTATCCTGCCCGCCTCGATCTTGAAACTGACTCCGTGCAAGGCCTGCACCAGCCCGTAGTGGACCACGATGTCCCTGACCTCAAGCGTGCGCATCTTCATCCACTCCCAGATAGGCTTCGATCACCGCGGGGTGGTTGCGGATTTCTTCCGCAGTGCCCTGGGCGATCTTTTGTCCTTGCACGAGGACGATGATCTTTTCGCAGGTTCCCATCACCAGGGCCATGTGGTGCTCGACGAACAGCAGCGAAATCCGGTGCTCGCTGCGCAGCGTCTTCAGCAGGCGGCCGAACTCGGCGCATTCCTCGGGGTTCAGTCCGGCGGCGGGCTCGTCGAGCAGGAGCAGGCGTGGATTCGTTGCCAGGCCGATCGCCACGCCGATGCGCTTTTGGTGCCCGTAGGCCAGCTCGCCGGCGATCTCGTGGCGGTAGGGCGCCAGCCCGGTGATCTCCAGCACCTTGTCGACTTCGGCGCGGATCTTCTGGCGTGCGGCCTTATACGCGCCGGTCTGCGCGATCTGCGCCCATACAGGGATGTCGAAGTGGCACAGCGCTCCGCGGTAGACGTTCTCCTGCACCGTCGATCCCGGATAGACGGTAGCCGACTGGAAGGTGCGGGCCAGCCCGTGCCTGACGACATGGCTGGGCTTGCGGCCGGTGATGTCCTCGCCTGCAAACACGATCCTGCCCGCGCTGGGTGCGAGCGAGCCGCTGATCATGTTGAACGCGGTACTCTTGCCGGCCCCGTTGGGGCCGATCAGGCCGACGATCTCGCCTTCGTTGAGCTCGAAGCTCAGGTCGCGCACGGCCGCCAGTCCGCCAAAAGTCTTGGAGAGGCCTTCGATCTTGAGTAGTGCCGTCATCGCTGGCCTTTCTTGCCGCCGCGCCTGGCGCCGGTGCCCGCCAGGCCCACCAATCCCATGGGCAGGAACTTGAGCACCAGGATCAGCGTGATGCCGTACATGATGTTCTGCGTTTCGATCGCGCTGCGGAACAACTCGGGCAGCGGGGTCATGATCAGCGCGCCGAGAATCGGCCCCAGCACCGAGCCGCGCCCGCCGATCACCAGCATGATGATGGCCGCCACCGAGATGTGCTGGTTGAATGATTCCGGCGAGACAAAGCCCAGGTAGTGCGCGAGCAAGGCGCCGGCGAAGCCGGCGAAGGCGCTGCCGAGCACAAAGGCGAACATCTGCGAGCCCTGGATGCCGATGCCGCTGGCTTCGGCCAGCTCGGGGTTGTCGCCCACCGCGTCCAGCGAATGGCCCTTGGGCGTCTTGCACAGCGCGATCAGCAGCACGATGGATGCGAAGGCGCAGGCGGCGGCCAGGCAGTAGAACGACAGCTTGCTGTCAAAGCTGAAGCCCAGCAGGCTGGCTGGCGGAATATTGGCAATGCCGTTGGCGCCGCCGGTGATGCCGCCGCCCTCCAGCAGCACGAGGCGGAACAGCTCGCCGAAGCAGAAGGTCACCAGCACGAAGTACACGCCCTGCAGGCGCAGAATCACCGCGCCCAGCAGGTAGGCCACCAGCATGGAGACGGCAACGCCGGCCAGCACCGAGACGAAGAACGGCGTGTGCAATCGCGTGGTGCAGATCACGGCGGCAAATGCGCCCATGCCCATGAATGCCGCGTGGCAGAACGAGAGCTGGCCCGTGCGGTTGATGAGCGCGAGCCCGTTCACGAAAATGATGTTCAGGCAGATGAGCACCGCCAGGTGGATGTAGAAAGGATTGCCGGCCAGCAGCAGTGGAAGGGAGAACAGCGCCAGCAGTGCCGTGATCCATATGCCCCAGCTGCCGCCCGGCGTTGGCTCGCGGGAGTCCAGGTTGTACTTGCCGTTCATGGTGGAGGTGTTCATGGCTTAGCGCCCGGCCTTTCCGAGCAGCCCCGAGGGGCGGAAGATCAGCATCAGGATCACGCAGCCAAAGAGCAGCATGTCCGAAAAGCTGCTGGACATGAAGGTATTGGCCACGCTCTCGAAAACCCCGAGCAGCAAGGCCGCGAGGGCCGCGCCCGGAATGCTGCCAAGGCCGCCCAGGATGACCACGATGAAGGCCTTGAGCAGCGGCGTGGCGCCAATGCTGGGCGATACGGAGAACACCGGCGCCATCAGGGCGCCGGCGACGGCCGCGAGCGCGACCCCGATGCCGAAGCCCAGCGGGTACATGAGCTGCGAGCGGATGCCCTGCGCGTTGGCGATCTCGATGTCCTGCACCACCGCGCGCAGCGCGCGGCCGCCCTTGCTGTGCATCAGGAAGGCGTAGAGCATCACCAGCACCACCAGCGAGAACGCCACCACGTACAGGCGCGACATCGGCAGCATCACCGGCCCGAGCGATGCCACGCCCTCGGCAACCGGTGGCATGGACTGGGGATCGGGGCCAAAGACCATGAGGGCGCCGTTTTGCAGGACCATCGCCAGTCCGATGGTGGCGATCATGCCGTTGAGCTCGTCGCCCCGAAAGCCCTTCATCACCACGACCTCGATGAGCCAGCCGGCAAGCAGCGTGAGCACGAAGGTGGCGAGCACGGCCGCGAGAAAGGGCAGCTGCAGCCGCGTGACGCAGACATAGGCCGAGAAGGCTCCCAGCATGTAGAACTCGCCATGCGCGAAGTTGACCACGCGCATCACCCCAAAGACCAGTGTGAAGCCAATGGCCATCAGCAGGTACAGCAGCCCGATGATGAGTCCGTTGGTCAGCGCCTGGCCCAGCAGAAAAGTAAAGTCCACGGCGGTATCCCCGGTGCCTGCCGCCGCACTACTTGCACTCGGCAAGAGAGCAGCTGGCCTCGATCACTTCCTGGCCGTCCTGCACGCGGGCGATGTAGAACGGGGCGCTGATCTGGTGCGCGATGCCGTAGACCTCGGCGCCGCTCCAGTTGAGCGTGCCGAGAATGCCCTTGAAGTCCTTGATGTTCTCGAGCGCCACGCGCACCTTGTCGGTGTCGGTGGTGCTGCCCGCGGCCGCCATGGCCTGCAGCAGCATGTGGGTGCCGTCGTAGAACGCGGGGCTGAAGCCGTTCATGCGCTTCTTGTACTTGGCGAAGTAGCGTTCCGCATACGCCTTCACCGCGGTGTTGGCCGGGTTGATGGGCGTGTTCACCAGCATGCCGTTGGTGGCGCTGGCGCCGGCCACGTTCACGATCTCGGGCGTTGCGGGGCCGCCGCTGCGGATGATGAAACCCTTGAAGCCGAGCTCGCGCGCCTGCTTGACGATCAGGCCGGCCGTGCCGGGCGCATTGCCGTCCAGCTCGATCGCATCGACCCCCTTGGCGATCAGGCGCGTGAGCAGCGGCATCATGTCCACGCGCTCGCGCTCGAAGAATTCCTTGGCGTTGAGCTGCGCGCCGGCCTTGCTGTAGGCTTTTTCCAGGTCGACCGCGATCTGCTGGCCGGTTTCGTCGTTGGGGAACAGTCCGCCCACTTTCTTGATGTTCTTGGCCTTCACGATCCAGTCGATCTGGGGTTGCGATGTCTCCATGGTCGTGAGGTTGGGGCGGAAGTTGAAGGGCTTGTCCTTGCCCAAGGCCTTGTCGGTGAAGCCCAGCGTGAGCATCATCACCTTGTTCTTGTCGACGATGGGGGTGACCGCCAGCGCACCGGCGGAGCCCACCGGGCCGATGATGTACTTGACCTTGTCCTCGAAGACCAGCCGGTTCGCCGCGGTCACGGCTTCGCCGGCCTGGTACTTGTCGTCGTAGGCAACGACCTTGAGCTTGTATTTCTTGCCGCCGACTTCCAGGCCGCCCTTGGCGTTCACATCATCGGCCGCGAGCTCCGTGGCATAGAGCATCGCCTGGCCCCAGGCCGCGCCTGCGCCGGACAATGTGACGATGGCGCCGATCTTGAGTTCCTCTTGGGCGAAGGCGGTGCCGGCCAGGCACAGCAGGCCGGCGATGGCGATTTTCTTCATGGTCGATCTCCTTGGGTTGCGTGGGTTCGAGTCAGGGCCGGGCCGATTGAGCAATGGCCTGCAGCACCGGCGTGATGTATTTCTTGAACTGCTCCGGGTTTTCGCTCATCGGAAAGTGCCCCAGCTCCTTCATGACGACGGCCTGGGCGCCGGGGATGGAGCTGGCGGTGCGCAGGGTGTCCTCGGGGCTGCAGGAAAAATCGTATTCCCCGGTCAACAGGAACAGCGGCGTCTTGCTGGTGTCGATGCCGCCGAGCTTGCCGCGCAGGTCGGAGTCGACGCGATAGAAGTACAGGTCGCCCTTGAAGATGCCGGGGCCGCTTTGCTGGTATTGCCACAGCGTTTCGTGGCGGTAGCGCTCCGGGCTCTGCGGCGCTATCAGGCCCGACACCAGCGCGGCGCAGACTTCTCCGCCGTGCACGTCGGGGCGGTTCAGCCAGCTGGTGTCGTACCAGGGCGGCTGGTAGTCGGCGCCTTCGAGGCCGATCAGGGCCCGGAACTCTTCGCCATGGGCGTGGGCCAGCTGCAGCACGATGCGCCCGCCGATGGAGCAGCCCATCACCACGGGCCGTTCAAGCCCCAGGGCGGAGATGAACGCACGGATGGTCTCGACATAGCGCTCCGTGGTGAGTTCGTAGTCCTGGTGCTGGAAGCCCTCGGGCGGATAGGACTTGCCATGCCATGGCATGTCGAAGGCGATGACGCGAAACTGCGCAGTGATGTCTGCATCGCACAGCAGGTGGCGGAACTGGCGGCCGTCGGAGCCGGCCGTGTGCAGGCACAGCAGCGGGATGCCCTGGCCGCATTCCTCGAAGTACACCCGGCATGCATCGCCCAGGATGTCCAGGTGCAGGTACTTGCCCACGATGGGCTCTATGGTGGCTGTCATTGCATTTCCTTGGCTGGCGTCATGGGGCGCTTGCGGGGGCGCTGAGCACGTCCTTCAGGTACTGCAGGTGAGCGAAGAACAGCTGCGAGTCGCCCTCGATGCCCATGGCGCCGCGCTTGGCCAGCGCGAATAGGTCGTGCCAGCCGGGCCGGGGAGGCTTTTCCCACAGCGCCGCCCAGGCTTCCTCGGAGGCGCGGATGACGAGGTCGGCGGCTGCAAAAAGAGGGGGCCGGGCGCTGATGCTGTGGATCTCGCCGTTGCGGATATCCACCAGGTACGCGGCGGTGCCGATGAAGACCTTGATATGCGCCGTCAGATAGCGGCCGCGATGCACCAGCCGGCGGTTGGCATTCACCTGTTGCCGGACGGATTCAAATCGCTGCTGCAGGGATGCTGTCACTTCCATGTCTCCTCTTGGTCGGGTGCCTGTGGCCCGGCCGGACTGGATGGCTGGAGGTGCAGCTGAGGAAGCGCTGGGCGGCGCATCCAGTCATCGGTCTGGCAATTTTTAAATTCTTTCTAATAGAACTTAAGTTCTGCTATGGAGAATAATGCATGAGAGATGGACTGTCAAACAAAAAGCTGCTGATTGAGCTGGAGCGTCGGGCAGGACTCGTCGCCAGACGCCTGCCCATGGGCCTGGGAATTTCAATATTGATAGCTAATGACGTAGGGCCATAAAAGAATTCAGGCATAAATCCTTCATGGATTAATGCCTGATGGTTGGTTGATGCTATTATATTAATAGCAAAATACAGCAGACGATGCGAACGGCCGCAGACCGCAGCCGCCTTATTCCGCGGAAAGCTTGCGCTCCTTCACCAGCCTGCCCCATTGCTCGTATTCCTTCTTCATGAAGGCCGCGAACTCGGCGCGCGTGGTGGGCTGGGGCGTGAGGCCGTGCTTGTTGAGCGCTTCCTTGACGCCGGGGTCATTCAGCACCTTGACGATCTCGGTGTTCCAGCGGTCCAGGATGGGCTTGGGTGTCTTGCCGGGCGCCACGAAGGCATACCAGTTCAGCGCCTCGAAACCCGGGTAGCCAGCCTCGGCCACGGTGGGAATGTCGGGCATGTAGGCCGGGCGCTTGAGGCCGGTGGTGGCCAGCGGTATCAGCTTGCCGGCCTCGATGTGGGGCAGGGCCGTGGGCGGCGCGGCGAAGTAGCTGGTCACGCGCTCGCCCAGCAGGTCCTGCAGCGCGGGCGCGCCGCCCTTGTAGGGCACGTGGACCATGTCGATGCCCGCGCGCTGGTTGAACAGCTCGCCGGCCAGGTGGGAGGCCGAGCCCGCGCCGGTCGAGGCGAAATCCACGCTGCCCGGGTTCTGCCTGGCCTTGGCCACGAACTCGGCCAGGGTCTTCACGCCCGCGCCCTTGTGCACCACCAGCACGTTGGGAAAGTTCACGCCGCCGGAGATGGGCGCCAGATCGGTGAAGGGGTTGTAGCCCACCTTCATGATGTGGGGCGCAATCGTCAGCGGGCCCACCGAGCCGAACAGCAGCACCGAGCCATCGGCAGGCGCCTTGGACACGTACTGGTGCGCGATATTGCCGCCCGCGCCGCCCTTGTTCTCGACCACCACGCTCTGGCCGATGTTCTCGCCCAGCTTCTTGGCGATCAGCCGCGCGGCCGCATCGGCGGCGCCGCCTGCCGCGAAGCCCACCACCAGGGTCACGGGCCTGTTCGGCGGGAATTCCTGGGCCTGCGCGTGTGCGGCAAGCGACAGCGAGGTGATGGCCAGCAGGGCGGCCTTGAGCAGAGTGCGTTTTTTCATCGTGGATATCCGGTAGTGGTGGAAAACAGGGCCGGCGCAGCCCCCTTCATGGTTCCAGGCGCACCACGTTCACCAATGGGGCGCTATTGGCAAAACGGGCAAGGTTGTCCAGGAATATCTGTATCACGCGCGCCGAATTGCCTGCGGCAAAGCCGGCGCTGTGCGGCGTGGCGATCACATTGGGCAGCGTCCACAGCGGCGAATCCTGTTGCAGCGGCTCATGGGCGAATACGTCGAGATAGGCGCCTGCAAGCCGGTTGCTGCCGAGTGCATCGATCAGCGCTTGTTCCTGCACCACGTCGCCGCGCGATACGTTGATGAGGTGCGCGCCCGCAGGCAGCAGCTGCAGCGCCCGGGCGTCGATAAGCTGGCGCGTGCGGTTCGTCAGTGGGCAGGCCAGCAGCAGCCAGTCGGTGCGTGGCAGCACGCTGGCGATGTCCTCATAGGTACACGACGGCGAGCCATTGGCGATGGGGGTATTGCTGCTGCGCACGACCTGGAAGCGCAGGCCGATGGCCATGAGAATCCGCGCGATTGCCTGGCCTATGCCGCCCCAGCCGACGATGGTGGCCATCTGCCCCTGGATGTCGGGCGGCAGCGGCGGGCGGTCCACCAGCGGCGCCCATTCGCGCCGCTGCTGTGCGGCCAGGAGGGCGGGAAAGCGCCGGCCGAGCATCAGCAGCCCGGCGACGGCGCTTTGGGCCACCGCTTCGGTGTTCGTACCTGCGGACGAGGTAAGCGCCTTGCCGCGGGCGAGCAGTTCTAGGTAGACGGGCCGGTCGGCGCCTGCCGAATGGAAATGCAGCCAGCGCAGGGTCTGGCTGTTCAGCATCGCGGCGTAGAAGCGCTGTGTGTACGGCTGCACGCTGTGCTTGGTGGAGATGCTCGTGACGTCGCGCGAGACAAAGGCGATCTCGAATGCCGCGCCGCGCTGTTCCACGTCGTCCACCGTGATCAGCTCGGGTGCGGTGGCGAGGCTGGCGCGAATACGCTCGCCGTGTTGGGCGCGCACGGCTTCGGAGACCAGGATGCGCAGGGGGCCCGTGCTGCTGTTGGGACAATTCATGGTGGCTGGTCAGTCCACGCTCGCGCCGGAGTCTTTGACGATTTTCTGCCATTTCACATACTCCTTGCGTGTGAACTGGCCGAACTGCTCGGGCGTGCCGCCCACGGGGTCGGCGCCTTCGCGGATCATCTGTTCTTCGAGCGACGGCAGCACCTCGTTCACCGACTGGTTGAGCAGCGTGACGATCTGCGCCGGCGTGCCCTTGGGCGCGAAGAAGCCGAACCAGGAACCGGCCTCGAAGCCGGGAAAGCCCTTTTCCGCCACGGTCGGGATGCCGGGCAGCGAGCGTGAGGGCTTGAGGCTGGAGACCGCCAGTGCGCGCAGCTTGCCGGCATGCACATGCGAGATCACGGAGGGGATCGTGGCGAACATGAACTGCAGCCGGCCCGCGAGCAGGTCATTGAGTGCATTGGCCCCCTTGTACGGCACATGCAATGGCTGCGCGCCCACGCGCTCGCCCAGCATGTAGCTTGACAGGTGCGACGAGGTGCCGACGCCGGTCGAGCCATAGCTCAGCTTGCCGGGGTTGCGCTTCAGATAGGCGACGAATTCGTCGAAGGTCTTGGCCGGTACCGAGGGGTGGACGACCAGCACGTTGGGCACGTCGGCAATCTGCACGATGGGCACCAGATCCTTGAGTGGGTCGTATGGCAGCTTCTTGTAGAGCGTCTGGTTGATGGCGATCGGCCCCACGGAGTTGACGATGAGCGTATAGCCATCGGGTGCCGCGCGCACGACCTCGGCTGTGCCGATGTTGCCGCCGCCGCCCGGCTTGTTGTCGATAACGAAGGGCTGGCCGATCTTTTCTCCGACCTTTTGCGTGACGGCACGCGCCAGGATGTCGGTCGTGCCTCCCGCCGAGAAGGCCACCACCACGCGCACCGGCTTGCTCGGCCATTTCGTTTCCTGTGCCTGCAGTGGAGTGAAAAGCAGCGGGCTGGCCAGCGCCAGGGTGGCCGCGGCGCAGAAGCGTCGCCGCCTGGTGGCTTGAGGGGTAAGAGGGGTGGGCATGTCTTGTCTCCTGGGATGTTGTGGGGTTCAGTCGCGATAGCTTGGGTCGATGCGGTCCAGCATGCGCAGCAGGGCGGGCCATTCCATGACGCCGTAGGGCCTGCGCGTGCCGGGCTGGTAGTTGTTCCAGGTCTCTTCGAGCACGGGCGCGGGTACGGCTGCGAGCGGGCTGTTGGCGGCCATGGCGGCAAGCTGCGAGCGGCAGGCGAGTTCGAGCCGGTGCATCCAGTTGAAGGCTTCCCCCACCGTGCGGCCGACCGTGAGTGCGCCGTGGTTGCGCAGGATCAGTGCCTCGCCCTGGCCGAGGTCGGCGATGAGCGAGGCCTGCTCGGCGGTGTCGAGTACCACGCCCTGGTAGTCGTGGTAGCCGATCTTCAGGAAGCGCATGGCCGTTTGCGTGATGGGCAGCAGGCCGCATGCCAGCGCCGAGACGGCCATCGAGGCCCAGCTGTGGGTGTGGATCACGCAGTCCACCTCGGGCCGGGCGTGGTGCACGGCGCTATGGATCACGTAGCCGGCCTGGTTGACGCCGTAGTTCAGCGCGCCGAAATCGGGCTTGGCGAGAACCTTGCCGCTGTGGTCCACCTTGATCAGGCTGGACGCGGTGATCTCCTCGTACATCATCCCGTAGGCGTTGATGAGAAAGGCGTTGTCCTCGCTCGGCACGCGGGAGGAAATATGGTTGGCCATCATGTCGGCCATGCCGTAGCGGGCGACGAGGCGGTAGCAGGCGGCGAGGTCGATGCGGGCCTGCCACTCCGCGTCGGAGCAATGGGGACGCATCGAGGGGATCTGCAAGACGCCTTGGCGGGTGGGGGTGGTGTTCATGGCTTGCTCCTTGTGGGAATGGCTGTCGGTTCAATCGGCACCCAGCCCAATAGGGCTGGGCTGGCGCTTTTCGGTGGTGTGGCGCAGCAGGGCGGCCGTGCGGAACACGCCGTGCGCGAACTTGCCGTAGGGCAGGGTGGCGAACAGGGCGATCACGGCGCCCAGGTGCAGGCACAGCAGCAGGGCCAGGGCCGGCGTGCCGCGGCCCAGCCACAGCGCCATGCCGCTGGCGGCGACCAGGAACAGCAGGGCGATGAAGCCCAGGTCCATGGGTTTCTGGCGCGCGTCGCCATGCAGCGGGTGGCGCCTGCGGTTCAGGTGCCACAGTCCCGCCGTGCCCAGCATGAGGCTGGTGCCGCCCACCGCGCCCAGCAGCTTGGGCAGGCTGGGGAAGTCGTAGGGCGCGGCCCAGCCGAACACGTAGTGGTAGACCGTGGCCAGGGACGTGGCCGCGAAGCACAGCAGAAAGCCGTAGAAGGTCAGGTGGTGAAAGCGCCTGCGCCTGAGGGTGTAGGCATCGTCCTCGTTGTGGCAGCCTTCGCCGTGGCCGCCGTCCAGGTATTTGAGGCGCAGCACATCGTGCGCGGCCTCGGCGGCGGCCGGCGCGCCCACGTCCACGCCGCTGGTGGCGGGCTTGACGTCCTTCCAGAAACGGCGCACGCCCATGGCCAGCGCGAACACCACGAACAGGAAGACGGGCGCGAACAGGCCCACCAGCAGGTTGTGCGGGAACAGGTGGTAGAAGTTGGCGCCCAGGTCGGCGCCCCATAGGCGCCCCAGGCCGCCCTGCAGGGCCACGGCCAGCACCAGGAACAGCGACAGGCCTGCGGCCAGGGCCAGTGACAGCGTGAGCCCGTTTCTCTGGTACAGGCGTCCCAGGGCGGGCGGCCAGGCGTAGTCGGCATAGGTCTGGCCGCGCACCTCGGCCATGGCCTGGGGGATGTTGATGGCGAATTCATGCGGCGGCGCGTACTGGCAGGCATGCAGGCAGGCGCCGCAGTTGTGGCAGAGGTTGGCCAGGTAGTGCACGTCGGCCTTGGCGAATTCCAGGCGCCGCGTCATGGCCGGGAAGACCGCGCAAAAGCCTTCGCAGTAGCGGCAGGCGTTGCAGATCTGCAGGGCGCGCGCCACCTCGGATTCGGCGGCGGTGTCCGTGGCGGCCGGCAGGATGGGGATGACCCGGTCGGTGGCCAGGGCCTGGGCTTCTCGGGTCAGGGCGTTCAGGGTCTGCATCTCGGTCAAGCCTTTTCTGTCACTGCGCCGCGCACGGCGGGTTGTCCGGCGGCGGCCAGGGCCGCGTTGCGGCCCGCGATGCGGCCGAAGGCCGTGCCGATGGACATGCCCACGCCGGCCGTATAGCCCTTGCCCAGCACGTTGCCGGCCATCATTTCGCCGGCCACGAACAGGCTGGCGCTGGGCCGGCTGGCAAAGCGCACGGCCGCCGTGTCGTCGGTCTCCAGGCCCAGATAGGTGAAGGTCACGCCGGGGCGCAGCTGGTAGCCGTAGAAGGGTGCCGTGTCGATGGGGCGGGCCCAGTGGGTCTTGGCGGGGGCCAGGCCCTCGGTATGGCAGTCGTCCAGCGCCGTGTGGTCGAAGTGGCCGACGCGGCAGGCGCCGTTGTAGGCATCCAGGGTCTGCATGAAGCGGCCCTCGTCCAGGCCCAGCTTGCGTGCCAGCTCGGGCAGGGAGTCGGCGCGCACGCCCGGGAAGACCGGCGGCATGAAGCGGCCTATGGCCTTGGCGTCGATGACGGACCATGCGGTCTGGCCCGGCTGCTGGGCCACGAGGCGGCCCCAGATCGCGTAGCGCTTGGGCCAGAAGTCCTCACCCTCGTCGTAGAAGCGCTCGGCCTCGCGGTTGACCACCACGCCCAGCGAGACGCAGTCGATGCGCGTGCAGATGCCGCCGTCGTACAGCGGCGCGCGCGCGTCGATGGCCACCATGTGGGCCTGGGTGGGGTCGCCGATGCGGTCGGCGCCATGGTCTTCGAGCAGGTGGCGCAGCAGCACGCCGCGGTTGTAGGCCGTGCCGCGGATCAGGAAGTTGTCGGACGGCCACTCGCCGCGCGCGTTCTGGCCCCAGGCCTCGCGCAGCCATTCGCGGTTGGACTCGAAGCCGCCTGCGGCCAGCACGCAGGTTTTTGCCGTGATGCGCTGCTCGCCCACCCAGGCGGCCTTGAACTCGCCGCCCTCGATCTCCAGGCGGTCCACGGGCGATGCGTAGCGGACCTGCACGCCCATCCGCTCGGCGCTGCGGTAGTAGGCGTTGACCAGGGCCTTGCCGCCGCCCATGAAGAAGGCATTGGTGCGCGCCACATGCAGGGCGCCCGACAGCGGCGGCTGGAAGTGCACGCCGTGGCGGCGCATCCAGCCGCGGCAGGTGGAGGAGGCGCGGATCACCATGCGCGCCAGGTGCTCGTTGGTGATGCCGCCCGTGACCTTGAGCAGGTCCTGCCAGAACTCCTCTTCGGGGTAGGCCTCGACCAGCACGTCCTGCGGCGCGTCGTGCATGCAGCGCAGGTTGCGCGTGTGGCCGGAGTTGCCGCCGCGCCAGTCGCGCGGCGCCGCCTCCAGCAGCAGCACGCGGGCACCGGCCTCGCGCGCCATCAGCGCGGCGCACAGCGCGGCATTGCCGCCGCCAATGACCAGGACATCAGCGTCCATCGCCTCTCCTCGTGGTTTTCTCGTGGGAGCTCCACTGTAGGGAGGGCCCGGCGCGCTGTGCAGGCGCCGGCCGGCATGGGGGTATCAGTTTTCGTGATGGATGGGGGCGACCCCGTGCCAGGCGCCGCTTTCGACGAGCTGGCGCATGCAGTCGATCAGCACCACGCGCGCCGCGAGCGCGGCCGATGCCAACTCGTCCTCGGACAGGCTGCACAGCAGGTTGGTGCGCTGGGCATCTCTATCCGTGATACGCGAGCATTCGAAGCGCTGCCCGGCATCGGCATAGCGCCCCATCGCGGCCCAGGGCTGCACGGTGGAGCCCAGCCCCGCGTCCACCGCGGCCATGACCATGGACAGCGAATCGACCTCCAGCACCAGGTGGGGTGCAAAGCGCGCCTGCGAGAACGCGGTGTCCAGCGTGCTGCGCAGCCCGTGCAGCCCGGTGGGCAGGATCAGCGGCTCGCCCGCCAGGTCGGCCAGCGCCATCGTCGCCGGCAGGGGCCGCGTGCCTGGGCGCCGCGCGCGGATCAGGAACAGCGCTTCCTCGATCAGCGGATGCACCTGCCAGTGGCGCCGCCCGCCCGCGCCCGCCCGCGCGCCGTGCAGGCGCGCGTCGAACAGCACGGCCATGTCCAGCGCGCGGGCGTTGAGCATGTCGGCCAGGTGGCCGGACATGCCCTCCACCATGTGCAGGCGCACGTCGGGATAGCGCTCGCGCATGGCGCGCATCAAGGGCAGCGCCAGCATGGCAGAGGTGGTGGGCGCCAGCCCCACGCTGACCGAGCCCGACAGCCGCGCCTGCTGCGCGCCGCGCACGGCCTGCTCGGCATGGCGCAGCGTGAGCTGGGCCTCGCGAAAGAATGCCACGCCGGCGTCGGTGGGCACCACGCCGCGCGGCGTGCGCTGCAGCAGCCGGGTCGACAGCTCGCTCTCCAGCCGGCTGATCTGCTGGCTCAGCGCCGACTGCACCATGTCCAGGTCCAGCGCGGCGCGGCTCATCGAGCCCAGCTCGACGATGCGCACGAAATAGCGCAGTTGTCTCAGTTCCATTCCGGCATTATGGAGGGCGCTCGCAGCGCATCTGCTGCTGCGGTATGGCCGCAGACTTCGTCTTCATTCAGGTGCGCGCATGTGTTGCGCCAGCTCGGCATGGCCCCTGGCCTGCAGCGCCTGTGCGGCGCCAAGGCGGTCGCGTTTTTCCTTGTTCTGGCCGAGCTTGCGCTTTGCTTCGAGCGATGTGATGGTGATCTCGATGCCGACGATGCTCGCCAGCATGCGATTGATGAACTCGGGCGCGGAGTCTGCCATTTTCCAGGGCCGGGCTTCCGCGGCCTCGTGCCGGCGCGTCAGCCGGCCGACGATGCCGCGTACGAATCGTTCGTCGTCGCGCACCGTGAGCCGGCCGTGCGCATGCACCGCTTCGTAGTTCCAGGTTGGCACCTGGCGGTGGGTTTCATGCTTGCTGGGATACCAGTTGGGTGAGATATAGCCCTCGACCCCCCGAAACACCACCAGCACCGGACAGCCCGCTGCACACCGCTGCCAGATAGGGTTTGCGCGTGCCACATGCGCCGTCAGCGTGCCGTGCGCGCCGGCATCGGGGGCGAATTCGAACGGAAGATGGTCGGTATCCAGTCCATTGGCATCATGGGTCACCAGCATGCCCAGTGGATGCGCGCGGATGATCCGCGCCAGTTCCTCGGGATGGGTTTCGGCAAAGTGGGGGGGAATGTACATGGCGGGGCAACTCGCTCGGCAAGAGACAGCACATGACTATGGCTTTCATCTGGCATGATGAAAAGAACCAGTTCTTGTCATTCTTAATGGTCCAGTTGAAGCGCATCACTCCAAGGCAGCCGGGCGCCACGGGTGCCGGACGCCGCATCTACGACATGCTGCGCGGCCAAATGGCAGACGGCACGCTGCCTTCGGGGGCGCGGCTGCCATCCACCCGGGCGCTGGCCGCCGAGCTGGGCGTGTCGCGCACCACCGTCACGGCGGTCTATGAGCAGTTTGCCGCAGAGGGTGTTCTGGAAACCGCGCCCGGCCGGGCGGCCCGCGTCGCCAGCCCGCTGGCGGCAAGCGCATCCGGTGGGCCGGCCCAAGGGCGGCGGGAGCTATCCGTGCCAGTGCTGTCAGCCTTTGGCCGGCGGGTTGCGGATATCTCGATGCCGGCGCAGGGGCAAGCCGGACTCGCACGCTGCGATTTCCGCTATGGCACGCTCGCTTCCCAGGATTTTCCGAGCCTGCCCTGGCGGCGCGCCTACCTGCGTGCACTGCTGCGCCAGCAGCCCAGCCTGTCTTATATCCCGCCCGAAGGGGAGCCGTCGCTGCGGCACGCGCTGCAAGGCTACTTGCGCCGTGCCAGGGGTATTTCCTGCGATGCCGGGCAGATCATGGTGGTGCAGGGTTCGCAGCAGGCCATCGATCTGTGCGCCCGGCTGCTGCTGGATGCGAACGATGCCTTTGCCTTTGAGAATCCGGGCTACCAGATGGCAAGGCATTGCTTCGAGGCGACCGGTGCGCGCCTGCTGCCGGTGCCGGTGGACGGGCTGGGCATCGATACGGACAGGCTGCCGGAAGACGAGCGTGTCCGCCTGGCCTATGTGACCCCGTCGCACCAGTTCCCGCTGGGCGGTGTGCTGCCGATAGGACGGCGCCTGCAGTTGTTGCACTGGGCGCAGCGTCGGCGCGCATGGGTTGTCGAAGACGACTACGATGGCGAGTTCCGCTATGGTCATCGCCCCATCGACGCGCTGCAATCCATCGACACAGACGGCCGTGTGATCTACGTGGGTACTTTCTCGAAAGCCTTGTCGCCGCAACTGCGGCTTGGCTACATGGTGCTGCCGCATGCCCTGGTGCCCGTGTTCCGGAGCGCCAAGCGGCTGGTGGATCGGCATGCGCCGGCGCTGGAACAGCAGGCGCTGGCCGCCTTGATCGACAGCGGTGGCTATGAGCGCCATATACGCCGCATGCGCCGTGCAAACGAGCGCCGCCGCACTGCGCTGCTGCAGGCCATTGCGCAATGCCTGCCTCGGGGCGCCTGGGTGAGCGGCTCGGCGGCGGGGTTGCATGTGGTGCTATGGCTGCCATTCCTGGATGCGCAGCAGGAGCCGGAGCTCGTGGCGGCGGCCCATGACAAAGGCGTGGGAATCTATCCCGCCGCGCCGCTGTTCATGGCTGCTGCCGTTCATGATCGGCCCAGGCACGCGGGATTGATCCTGGGATATGCCAGCCTGGATACCGAGCAGATCCGGCAAGGCATATCCGCCCTGTCGGCGGCTATCGCGGAAATGGGACGGCGCTGAAATCCCTGCCGAACATTGCCCTGCCGCCGGCTCAGCGCGATTCGCGCAGGCTCAGCCAGGCGCTGGCCGCGCCGCACAGGGCGATCACCACCATGCCCATCACCGCCCACTGGTCCGGCATGTGGCCATAGACCAGCCAGCCGGCGAACAGCGCGCAGGGAATCTGGCTGTACAGAAAGGGCGTGATGGTGGCGGGTTGGGCTTTTTCGTAGGCCTTGAGCAGCAGCAGGTGCCCGACCGAGCTGCCCACGCCCATGGCCAGCGCGGCCAGCCACAGCGCCGGGGTGTGCGGCAGCTGCCAGGCCCATGGCAGCGCGGCGCAGGTCAGGCCCAGGGCCAGCAGGCTGGTATAGATCTGCGTGGTCAGCGGCCGCTCCTTGCCGGCCATGCGGCTGCTGAGGACCTGGTAGGCGGTGTTGGCCGCCAGCTGCAGCGCGGGCCACAGCAGGGCGCCGCCACTGAAGCCGGCGCCGCCGGGGCGGATGATGACCAGGGTGCCGCCGAAGCCCAGTGCCACCAGCACCCAGCGTAGCGGGCTCACCTGCTGGCGCAGCCACAGTGCGGCCACCAGCGTCAGCGCCAGCGGCGTGAGCGCGATCACCGCGGTGAATTCGGCCAGCGGCAGGTAGCGCAGGCTCAGCATCGCCAGCACATTGCTCAGGCAGAACAGCACGGCGCGCAGGCACTGGAAGCCGGGGCGCTGCGTGCGGAAGATGTCCAGCCCGCTGCGGGCCACGCCATAGCCCACGGTCAGCGCGGTCTGCAGCGCGTAGCGCAGCCACAGCGCCATCAGCAGCGGCAAGGCCGCGCCGGCGTACTTGGAGCCGGTGTCCAGCAGCGAAAAACAGGCACAGGCCAGCGCCGTGAAGGCGATGCCCTTCAGCGCCTGGTGCGAACGGTGGGAAGCAGCGGTGTCCGCTACGGTGGCGGCGGCCGCGGGGGAAGGGCGGAGCGGGGGCATGGGTAGGCCGATTCTAGGATGTGTTCTCCCGAAGTGCGGGCGGCGGCCCGGTGTGCGCCGCACTTGCTGGATGGGGTCAATATTCTAGGTGAATACCCTTGTTTGGGCGTATTTCCTGATCTGGCTCAGAGGAGCGGAGCCGCTTTGGTGGCAGCTGTCCATAGGTCTATGGACAGACAGGGGCGGCAGCTTTGGCGAGACTGCGCGCATTCTTCAAGGAGACCCCTGACCATGGCAAAGCCCTTTGCTTCATCGGCCGATCTGGCGGCCAAAGCCGAAACCCTGGAGGTGCTGGACAACGGCGTCTATGCGCTCACCGCCGAAGGCGACCCGAATGTGGGCGCGATCGAGGGCGAGGATTTCATCGTCGCCATCGAGGCCCGCGCCACGCCGGCCGCCGCCCGCGACTGGCTGGCCAAGCTGCGCGAGCACACCGGCAAGCCCGTCAAGTACCTGGTGCTGACCCACTACCACGCGGTGCGGGTGCTGGGCGCGTCGGCGTTCGATGCCGAGCACATCATCACCAGCGCCACCACGCGCCGGCTGATCGAGGAGCGCGGCCAGCAGGACTGGGACAGCGAATACGGCCGCATGCCGCGCCTGTTCAAGGAGCCCGAGGGCATACCCGGCCTGACCTGGCCGACGCAGACCTTCGACGAGCATTTCTCGATTCCGCTGGGCGGCAGCCGCGGCTCGGTGGAGCTGCGCTTCCATGGCCGCGGCCACACGGCCGGCGACATCGTCGCCTGGCACGAGCAATCGGGCACCTTGTTCGCCGGCGATCTGGTGGAGGCCGAGGCGGCGCTGTACACCGGCGATGCGTTTCACTTCGACTGGTCCACCAAGACGCTGGACGCCCTCAAGCACTACCGCGCCGACAAGCTGGTGGGCGGGCGCGGCAAGGTGGCGCGCGGCGTAGCCGCCACCGATGCCGCCATCGAGCAGACGCGCTCCTTCCTGCAGGGGATGATCGACAACGTGGGTGCGGTGCACAGGCGCGGCGGCACGCTCAGGCAGGCTTTCGAGGCCACCCACCAGGCGCTGGCGCCCCAGTTTGGCCGCTGGCCGATCTTCGAGCACTGCCTGCCGTTCGACGTGCAGCGCCTGTGGGATGAGTTCGACGGCATCGACTGGCCGCGCATCTGGACGGCCGAGCGCGACCGCGCGGTCTGGGCACAGCTGCAGGGGTGATCGCCATGGCTGCAATTGCAAGCACATCGCCCATGGCGCCCGGCCCCGCCACGCGCCATGCGGGCATTCCGGTCTGGCGCCACCTAGGCGCCAGCGCTGCGCCGCCGCAAGCCGCCGAGCAGCGGGTGCCGGTGCTGGTGGTCGGCGCCGGGCCGGTGGGGCTGGCCATGGCGCTGGACCTGGGGCGGCGCGGCCATCCGGTGGTGGTCGTCAGCCGGCTGCCCTTCGTGGCCGGCGGCTCCAAGGCGATCTGCTTTTCCAAGCGCTCGCTGGACATCTTCCACCGCCTGGGCGTGGGAGCCGAGCTGCTGCAGCAGGGCGTGACCTGGAATGTGGGCAAGGTGTTCTGGGGCGGGCGCAGCGAGCCCATCTACCAGTTCGACATGCTGCCGGTCAAGGACCAGCAGTATCCCGGCTTCATCAACCTGCAGCAGTACTACGTGGAGGATGCGCTGCTGCGCGCGCTGCAGGCGCTGCCCCATGTGGAGCTGCGCCTGGGCCAGGACGTGGTGGCGCTGCGGCAGCGGCCCGACGGGGTCGAGGTGGAGGTGGACGCCGCGGGGCAGCGCTACCGGCTGCAGGCCGACTGGCTGCTTGCCTGCGACGGCAGCCGCTCCACGGTGCGGCAGCTGATGGGGCTGGATTTCGACGGCCGGGTGTTCGAGGAGAACTTCCTGATCGCCGACATCCGCATGCAGGACGAGCGGCCCTGCGAGCGCTGGTTCTGGTTCGATCCGCCGTTCAACCCGGGCCAGTCGGCGCTGATGCACAAGCAGCCCGATGGCGTGTGGCGGCTGGATTTCCAGCTGGGCTGGAACATCGACCGGCAGGCCGCGGTGCAGCCCGACAACGTGGCGCGCTACGTGCGTGCCATGCTGGGCGACGAGGTGCAGTTCAGCGAGGAGTGGTACAGCATCTACACCTTCCAGTGCCGGCGCATGCAGCGCTTCGTGCATGGCCGGGTGCTGTTCGCGGGCGACAGCGCGCACCTGGTGTCGCCATTTGGCGCGCGCGGCTGCAATGGCGGCCTGGCCGATGTGGACAACCTGGGCTGGAAGCTCGATCTGGTGCTGCGCTCCGGGGCCGGGGCCGGCCTGCTGGAGAGCTACAACGACGAGGCGGTGGCCACGGCCGACGAGAACATCCTGAACTCCACGCGCTCCACCGACTTCCTGACGCCCAAGACCGCCGCCAGCCGGGCATTCCGCGATGCGGTGCTGGAGCTGGCCGCGAGCGAGGAATTCGCCCGGCCCTTCGTGAACTCCGGGCGCCTGTCCACGGCCATCCACTACCCTGGCAGCCGGCTGAGCACGCCCGACGCCGAGGCCTGGGACGGCGGCATCGCGCCGGGCTCGCCCGCGCTCGATGCGCCCTGGGATGGCGGCTGGCTGCTGGGCCTGCTGGGCAACCGCTTCGTGCTGCTGGCCAACGGCTGGTGCGGCGGCGCGCTGCCAGCAGGGGTCGAGCTGATCGACGTGGCCGCGCAGGGGGCGGACAGCCCGTTGCTGCGCGAGCGCTACCAGCTGGCGCCCGGCGCCGCCTACCTCATCCGCCCTGACCAGTATGTGGCCGCGCGCTGGCGCCAGGCGCCGTCGGCGGCGCAGCTGCAGGCCAGCCTGGACCTGGCCAAAGGAGTGCAGCCATGACCCGATTGATCCGCCATGCCCAGCTGGACCGCGTGGACGACATCTACCAGCAGCTGATCCAGATGCACGAGGGCCTGGACGAGGCGCAGAGCCTGAAGCTGTGCGCGCGCCTGATCCTGGCGCTGGCCAACCACATCGGCGACAGCGAGGCGGTGCTGGGCGCCATCGCGCTGGCCAAGGCCGGGCCGCAGGTCCGCGAAGGCGGCTGAGCCCATTCGCCGCCGTAAGAAATTTCACAATCAGGAGACAATGCGATGAGCGAATCATCCGCCATGGGCATGCCCGCGCCGCGGGCAGCTTCCATCACCCGCGACGAGCGCAAGGTGCTCACCGCCACCCTCGTCGGCACCGCCATCGAGTGGTACGACTATTTCATCTACGCGCAGATGGCCGGCCTGGTGCTGGGCGCGCTGTTCTTCGGGCCGCTGGCGCAGAACAACCCGGCCATGGCGCAGATCATCTCGTTCGCCACCATCGGCATTTCCTTCCTGTTCCGGCCGCTCGGGGCCATCGTTTGCGGCTCGCTGGGCGATCGCCTGGGGCGCAAGATGGTGCTGGTGATGACGCTGGTGCTGATGGGCGGCTCGACCATGCTCATCGGCCTGCTGCCCACCTATGCCCAGGCCGGCGTATGGGCGCCGGTGCTGCTGGTGCTGCTGCGGGTGATCCAGGGCTTCTCCGCCGGCGGCGAATGGGGCGGCGCCGCGCTGATGTCGGTGGAGCATGCGCCGCGCCACCGGCGCAGCTTCTTTGGCGCCTTTCCCCAGGTCGGCGTGCCGATCGGGCTGGTGCTGGCGACGCTGATCCTGGGCCTGCTCACCTCGTCGATGTCCGGCGAGCAGTTCATGGCCTGGGGCTGGCGCATTCCCTTCCTGCTGTCGCTGGTGCTGGTGGGCGTCGGCGCGCTGATCCGCCGCACGGTCGAAGAGTCGCCGATCTTCGAGGAGATGCATGCGCGCCGCGCCGAGTCCTCGGCGCCGCTGCGCAGCCTGTTCGGCTCCCATGGCGGCCAGGTGCTGCGCACGGCGCTGATCTTCGTCGGCAACAATGCCGCGGGCTACCTGCTGATCGCCTTCTTCGTGGCCTATGGCCGCAAGCGGCTGGGCCTGCCCGCCACGCCGCTGCTGCTCACCTGCACCGCGGCCTCGCTGAGCTGGCTGGTGTTCACGCTGGTGGGCGGCGCCATGGGCGACCGGCTGGGCCGCGTGCGCACCTTCCAGATCGGCTATGTGCTGCTGGCGCTGTGGGCGGTGCCGATGTGGTGGCTGGTGGACTCGGGCAGCCTGGGCCTGTTCTTCGTGGCGCTGGCCGTGCTGAGCATTCCGCTGGGGCTGACCTACGGGCCGCAGGCGGCGCTGTATGCGGAGATGTTTCCCGCCCGCGTGCGCTTCTCGGGCGTGTCCATCGGCTATGCGCTGGGCACCATCCTGGGCGGCGCCTTCGCGGCCACGGTGGCCGAGTGGCTCATCACCAGCTTCGGCCATTCCTACTACATCGGCATCTACATCGCGGCACTGGCGCTGGTATCGCTCGCCGCGGTGAGCCTCACGCGCGAGCGCATGGGCGTGGATCTGGCGCTGTAGCGCGCAGCGGGCCGCGGGTATCCACCAATGGCCGCAGGCCTGCGCTGGCGTAAAAGCAAGCCAGCCGGCGCGGTGGTGATTGCCGGCCGAGTGGAAAGAGAGGCCCGCCATGGGTTGCGTCGCTTTGAGAGAGCCATTGCTGGACCCAGCCCTGGGGTATTCGCTGATCGCGTCCGCCGCGTCCCCCGATTTCGCGGCGGTGCTGCTGGGCGCGGCGCGCCGCTTCGACTGCATCGAGGAAGTCTTTGCCTACCAGATAGACGCAGCGGGCCGGGTGAGCGTGATGCTGGCCTCGGGCGAGCGCCGTGGCATTGCCGAGCGCACCGGCGAATACGCCCGGCGCTTCCACGCCATGGACCCGGTGCTGCTGGCGCGGGCCTACCGCGAAAAGCCCGGCGGCTTTGCGCGCCGGGTGCGGGCCCGCGACATACCGCCGGGCGACTACCGGGAGCTGTGCTACGCCCAGCCGGGCTTTCTCGACAAGCTGAGCTTTGGCTGGCGCAGCGCATCGCAGTGCCTGGTGCTGAGCTTCTACCGCGGGCTCGACGCCGCGCCCGAGGCGGCCGAGCCGCAGCTGTCGGCGCTGGGCCAGATGGCGATGGCGGCGCTGCACGAGCGGGCGCGCTCGCAGCCCCCTGCGCCACAGGCGCAGGGCGGCGCCGATGCGGTGCTGCAGGCCCGGCTGGCGCGCAGCTTTCCCCGGCTGACCGAGCGCGAGCGCCTGATCGTGGCGCTGACGCTGCTGGGCGACAGCGCGGCGCAGATCGGCGCGGCGCTGTCCATCAAGCCCGCCACGGTGCACACCTACCGGCTGCGGGCCTACGAACGCTACCGCTTTTGCCGGGCCAGCGACTTTCTGGGCGGGCTGCTGTCCTGAGTTGCCGGCTTATTGCAGCTCCACCTTGGCCTGGCGGGCAATGCGCTTCCACAGCGTGATCTCGGCGCTTTGGAAGTCGTGCATCTGGGCCGGGCCGCCACCCATCGCGGACGCCCCGATCTGCGCGTAGAAGCCTTGCGTGTCGGGCATCTGCGCGATGCGGGTGAACAGCCCCGCCAGCCTGGCGGTGACGGCCGCCGGCGTGTGGGCCGAGACCATGGCGCCCACCCACACATAGGACTCGATGCCGGGCAGGCCGGCCTCGCGCGCGGTGGGCACCTGCGCCAGCGTGGCGATGCGCTGCTCCGAGGCCACGGCCAGGCCGCGCAGCCGGCCGGCCTTGATCAGCTCCTGCACCGAGGTGGCGTCGGCGAACGCATAGTCCACGGTGCGCGAGGCCACGGCCGTGGCCACCTCGCCCGCGCCCTTGAAGGGCACGTGCGTGGTCTGCACGCTGGCCACGTCGTTCAGCAGCTCGCCCATCAGCTGGTAGCCGGCCGAGCCGGCGCCGAAGTTCACCTTGCCGGGGCGGGCCCTGGCATCGGCCACCAGGGCCTGCAGGTCGCGGTAGGGCGAATCGGCGGCCACGACGACCACGGCGGGCGCGCGCATCATCATGGTCAGCGGCGCGAAGTCGCCCAGCGGGTCGTAGGGCAGGGCCTTGAACAGCGCCGCATTGACCGCCAGCGTGGAATTGCTGCCGATGAACACGGTGTAGCCGTCGGCCGGCGCCGCCAGCACCTGCTTGACGGCGATGAAGCCGTTGCCGCCCGGGCGGTTCTCCACCACCACCGGCTGGCCGGTCAGCTCCTGCAGCTTCTTGCCGTAGTAGCGCGCCGAGGTGTCGGTGCCGCTGCCGGGGCCGAAGGGCACGATGAACTTGATGGGCTTGCTCGGGAAGTCCTGGGCCCGGGCCAGCGGCGCCAGGGTGGCCGCGCTGCAGGCCAGGCCGGCGGCCAGCGCCAGGCGCAGCCAGGATCGGCGGTGGGGCATGTGTGTCTCCTATAGGTGTGTCGTATGCCCCTGCAATGTAGGTTGGCCGGCGCCGGTCGTCCAATATGAATCGCCGGGCGGCTGATTCGCGGCAGGTATCAGGCGCCAGCCGCGCCCGGCTCGGGTCGGTCGACTATGGCGGCGCGCGTGGCGGCGGCCTGCAGCTCCAGCCAGGCGCAAAAGGCCTGCACCTCGGGGCGCTGCTGGCTGCGCGGGCCCACGAGCAGCCAGTAGGCCAGCGGCGAATCCATGCGGTGGCCGGGCAGCACCTCCACCAGGTCGCCGCTGGCCAGCGAATCGGCCACCAGCGGCATGCGCGCCAGCGCCAGGCCCTGGCCGGTGAGGGCGGCCTGCGCGATCTGGTGCGCATAGTTCAGGAACAGCCAGCGCTTGGGCTGCAGGCGCGCGCTGCCGTGCAGCTCCAGCCAGCGCTCCCAGGTCAGCCAGTCCAGGTGCTGCAGCCGGTGGGCATCGCCGGCCTCGATCAGCGTGAAGCGCGCCACGTCGGCGGGCTGGCCGATGGCGGGCGAGCTCTTGAGCAGCCAGGGGCTGGCCACTACCGCGAGCTGCTCGCCGAACAGCCGCTGCGCGCCGCGCGCCGCCTGCGGCAGGCTGTAGCGCAGGGCCACGTCGACATCGGCGGTTTCCAGGTCGAGCACGTTGTCGGTGGCATCGATGCGGATGTCGATCTCGGGGTTGTCGCGCTGGAAGGCCTCCAGCCGCGGGATCAGCCACATCGACGCGAAGCTGGCCCAGGTGGTGATGGCCACGCTCTTGCGGCCCGCGGTCTGGCGGATCAGCCGCACCGAGGCATCGATGCGCTCCAGCGCCGGCGCCACCGTGCGCTGCAGCTGGGCGCCCGCGCTGGTCAGCTCCACCGCGCGGGTGTGGCGCAGGAACAGCGGCACGCCCACCTCGTCCTCCAGCGCCTGGATCTGCCGGCTCACCGCCGACTGCGTCAGCGCCAGCTCGTCGGCCGCGGCGCGGAAGTTCAGGTAGCGCGCCACCGCCAGGAATGCCCGCAGATGCCCCACTGCGATGGGGCGGGAGCGCAGCAGCGACGGGGGCAGGTGGGACTCGGGCATGGCGGATGCTGATTGTCGATACTTATCGTGATTTGCACCGCCTGGAAAACCTAGGGTTTTCCATTAATTCGCCTGGCGCACCGCCAGGTGGCCAGCCGCCACCGGTGTGCCATGGCCGACGGTAGCCTGCGCTACAACGTGTGACTTTTCTTTGCGGATGCATCCGTGGGTAAGAGGCCTGCCGGCTTGCGGCAGGCCTTTCTTGCATTTGCTGCAGCGCGAGATAATGCGGGGATCGTTTGCCGACTGACTCATTCACTCTCTCTATGACCGCATTGCTCGATATCGTCATCATGGCCGCAGGCAAGGGCACGCGCATGAAAAGCCGCACCCCCAAGGTTCTGCAAAAGCTCGCGGGCCGGCCGCTGCTGTCGCATGTGCTCGACACGGCGGCGCAGCTGCAGGCGCGTTCCGCCGTGGTGATCACCGGGCATGGCGCGGCCGAAGTGGAGGCGGCCGTCGCCGGCGCGGCCGGCGACGAGGCTGGCCTGGAGCTGAAATTCGTGCGCCAGGAGCCGCAGCTGGGCACCGGCCACGCGGTGCAGCAGGCTATGCCGGTGCTGCCGGATGACGGCATGGTGGTGGTGCTCTCGGGCGATGTGCCGCTCACCCAGGCCGACACCTTGCAGGCCTTGGTGGCGGCGGCGGCGGGCCAGCAGCTGGCGCTGCTCACGGTGACCGCGCCCGAGCCCAGCGGCTATGGCCGCATCGTGCGCAATGCCGCTGGCACCGTGCAGCGCATCGTCGAGCACAAGGACGCCAGCGAGGCCGAGCGCGCCATCACCGAGATCTACAGCGGCATCATGGCGGTGCCGGCGCGCCAGCTGCGCGGCTGGCTGGCGCGGCTGAAGAACGACAATGCCCAGGGCGAGTACTACCTGACCGACATCGTTGCCATGGCCGTGGCCGACGGCGTGCCGGTGGTGGGCCACCGCATTGCCGACCTGCTGCAGGTGGCCGGCGTGAACAGCCCGCTGCAGCTGGCCGAGCTGGAGCGCGCGCACCAGCTGCGCCAGGCCCGGGCGCTGATGGAGCAGGGCGTGCGCCTGGCCGACCCGGCCCGGTTCGATCTGCGCGATGATGCCCGCGGCACCCGTGCGCAGCTGCGCTGCGGCCAGGACGTGGAGATCGACGTGGGCTGCATCTTCGGCGGCCGGGTCGAGATCGGCGCTGGCGCACAGATCGGCGCCTACTGCCACATCAGCAATGCCGAGATCGGCGCCGGCGCGGTGATCCACCCCTTCACCCACATCGATGGCGAAAAGGCCGGCGCCCGCGTGGGCGAAGGCGCGCTGGTCGGCCCGTTCGCGCGGCTGCGTCCCGGCGCGCAGCTGGGGCGCGAGGTGCACATCGGCAACTTCGTCGAAGTCAAGAATTCGCAGCTGGCCGACGGCGCCAAGGCCAACCACCTGGCCTACCTGGGCGACGCCAGCGTGGGCGAGCGCGTGAACTACGGCGCCGGCAGCATCACCGCCAACTACGACGGCGCCAACAAGCACCGCACGGTGATCGAGGCCGATGTGCACATCGGCAGCAACTGCGTGCTGGTGGCGCCGGTGACCATAGGCGCCGGCGGCACGGTGGGCGGCGGCTCCACCATCACCAAGAGCACGCCGCCGGGCGCCTTGAGCGTGGCGCGCGGCAAGCAGCTGAGCATTGCCGGCTGGCAGCGGCCGGCGAAGAAAAAGTGAGCTGCTAGCGATTGATGGTCAACGTTTTCCATGTAAAAAATATTGGAAAACTATATATGACAGGCGCTTATAGCTATATTTTTTGTAAGACAGGCATATGCCTGCCCGTCACTCCGAAGGCTCGGCGCGCGGCGGCGCCAGGTGCGGCCCCTTGTGCAGCGGAATCCGCGTATGGAACTTGGCGCGCTTGGTGGCGAAATAGGCCTTCACATTGCGGACATTGGCCTGCGAGGTGAACAGCTTCTGCGCCAACGCCAGGTAGGCGGGCATGTCGTGCGCATACACCACCAGCACGAAATCCGGCCCGGGCGACACGCGCCAGCACTGCTGCACCTGTTCGTGCGCGGTGGCCAGCGCCTCGAAGGCGTCAAGCTCCTCGCTGCCCTGGCGGTCCAGCGTCACCTCGACGATCACGAACAGCCCGAAGCCCTGGATGGCCGCCAGCCGGGCTGGCTCGAGAATTGCCACCTGCGCGGCGATCAAGCCCTCGTCGCGCAGCCGCTTGATGCGCCTGAGGCAGGTCGGCGGCGAGACGTGCGCGCGCTCGGCCAGCTCCTGGTTGCTCATGGATGCGTCTTTCTGCAGCCAGTCCAGCAACTGCAGATCGATGATGTCGAGCTCAATCGATTTCATAAATGTTGAATATGTGAAATTTGATTTCTGGCTATGACATTTGAGAAATAAAATTTCATATAAATGCAAAAGTTAATCAGAAATTCTATATCGATTTTTCTACACTGGCGCATCGTTTCAAGGAGAGCAGGCTATGTGTGGCATTGTGGGTGCGGTTTCTACGCGCGATATCGTTCCGGTTCTGGTGCAGGGCCTGCAGCGGCTGGAGTACCGGGGCTACGACTCCTGCGGCGTGGCGGTGCACGAGGCCAGCCTCGATGGCGGGCAGGGCGGCGGCCTGCGCCGGGCGCGCAGTACCGCCCGGGTGGCCGAGCTGCAGGAGCAGGTGCGCCACGACCAGCTGCGCGGCGCCACCGGCATTGCCCACACCCGCTGGGCCACGCATGGCGCGCCGGTGGTGGGCAATGCGCACCCGCACTTCAGCGCCGGCACCGGTGTGTCGGACAGCAATGCCAGCGGCCGCGTGGCCCTGGTGCACAACGGCATCATCGAAAACCACGAGGCCCTGCGCGCCCGGCTGCAGGCCAAGGGCTATGAATTCCTGAGCCAGACCGACACCGAGGTCATCGCCCACCTGATCGACAGCTGCTACAACGGCGACCTGTTCGAGGCGGTGCAGGCCGCGATCGCCGAGCTGCATGGCGCCTATGCGATTGCGGTGGTGCACAAGGACGAGCCGCACCGCGTGGTGGGCGCGCGCGCCGGCTCGCCGCTGATCCTGGGCGTGGGCAAGGGCGAGAACTTCCTGGCCAGCGACGCGATGGCGCTGGCGGGCGTGACCGACCAGATCGTGTACCTGGCCGAGGGCGACCTGGCCGACCTGCAGATCGGCCGCTACTGGATCGTCGATGCCGCCGGCAAGGCGTTGGCCGAGGCCGAGCGCCCGGTGCGCACCGTGCAGGCGCATTCGGGCGCGGTGGAGCTGGGCCCGTACCGCCACTACATGCAAAAGGAAATCTTCGAGCAGCCCCGGGCCATCGCCGAAACCCTGGAGGGCGTGCAGGCGGTGGTGCCCGAGCTGTTCAACGGCGCCGACGGCACCGCCGCGTGGCGCGTGTTCGAGCAGATCGACAATGTGCTCATCCTGGCCTGCGGCACCAGCTACTACAGCGGCTGCACCGCCAAGTACTGGCTGGAAGGCATTGCCGGCATCCCTACCCAGGTGGAGGTGGCCAGCGAATACCGCTACCGCAAGAGCGTGCCCAACCCGCGCACGCTCATCGTCACCATCAGCCAGTCGGGCGAGACGGCCGATACCCTGGCCGCGTTGCGCCACGCGCAGGGCCTGGGCATGCAGCACACGCTCACCATCTGCAACGTGGCCACCAGCGCCATGGTGCGCGAGTGCAAGCTGAGCTACATCACCCGCGCCGGCGTGGAGATCGGCGTGGCCTCGACCAAGGCCTTCACCACGCAGCTGGCGGCGCTGTTTTTGCTGACGCTGGCGCTGGGCCAGAGCAAGGGCCAGGTGAGCGAGGCCCAGGCGCACGACTACCTGGAGCGCATGCGCCACCTGCCCGCCGCGCTACAGGCGGTGCTGGCGCTGGAGCCGCAGATCATCAGCTGGGCCGAGGCCTTTGCGCAAAAGGAAAACGCGCTCTTCCTCGGCCGCGGCGCGCACTACCCGATCGCGCTGGAGGGGGCGCTCAAGCTCAAGGAGATCAGCTACATCCACGCCGAGGCCTACCCGGCGGGCGAGCTCAAGCATGGCCCGCTGGCGCTGGTCACCAGCAGCATGCCGGTGGTCACCGTCGCGCCCAACGACGAACTGCTGGAAAAGCTCAAGAGCAACATGCAGGAGGTGCGCGCGCGCGGCGGCGTGCTCTACGTGCTGGCCGACGAAGACACGCATATCGAAAGCAGCGAGGGCATGCACGTCATCCGCCTGAATGGCAAGTACGGCGAGCTCTCGCCCATCCTGCACGTAGTGCCGCTGCAGCTGTTGGCCTACCACACGGCCGTGGCACGGGGGACAGATGTGGACAAACCCAGAAACCTCGCCAAGAGCGTGACGGTCGAATGACCGGCGCGCCCTTGGGGCGGCAAGGCCGCCGCGCGTAGCGCCCGGGTTGCGCGCTTCATTTGAAAGAAATTATGGAAATTCCATCAAATGATGAGGTTTGCGCCAATCCCGGTATGATCCGCTGAAGCTGGCGAACACCGCTGGCACCGCAGATTGGAGCTCGAACATGCCCGCATCCCCCCGCGCCACGCCCGATCCCGCCGCCGTGGTCACCAAGGCCACTCTCCGCGCGGCGCAGCAGCTGGGCTTGAACAATGCCGGGCTGGCTGCGGTGCTGGGTGTCAGCGAGGCCTCCGTATCGCGGCTCAAGGCCCAGTCCAGAACCATAGGCATCAACGACAAAGAGGGTGAGCTGGCGCTGATGCTGATCCGGCTCTTTCGCTCGCTCGACCCGCTGGTGGGGGGCGACGAAGCCAGGCGCGCTGCCTGGATGTCGAGCCACAACAAGGCCTTGCGGGGCATTCCGAACCAGCTCATCCGCAAGGTGGACGGGCTCACCCGCACGCTGGACTATCTGGACGGCATGCGGGCCGCGACATGAGCGCCGAGCCCTGGCTGGAGCCCGCCTGGCTGCAGGCGCATGCGGCCGACCTGAGCATGGAGGGCGCCTGGCGCGGCGTTGAGACCCAGTACATCGCGGCCTCCATGAAGCTGGTGGACTCGCTGCAGGAGCAGGCGCTGCTGGAGGAGCTGCTGGAGGCCAGCAAGCCCGCCGCACCCGCGGCGCCCGCGGGCCAGCACTACCTGCTGCTCAGTCCGTTTCGCTATGTGCCGCAGCACGGCTCGCGCTTTCGGCCGGCGCACCACAGCGGCCTGTGGTATGGGGCTTCCACGCTGGAGGGGGCCTGCTCCGAGATCGCCTATTGGCGCATGCGCTTCCTGCTCGACAGCGCGGGGCTGGCGGCGGGCGAGCTGGTCACCGAACACACCTTCTTCCAGGCCTCGGTGCGCGGGCGGGCGATCAACCTGATGGCGCCGCCCTGGGTGGAGCTCTCCCCTCTCTGGAGGCACGGCAGCGACTATGGCGCCACCCAGCGGCTGGCGGCCGCCGCGATGGCCTCTGGACGCATCCAATGGATACAGTACGAATCGGTGCGCAAGCCAAGCTGCGCCCTGGCGGCGGCGCTGGTGCCCGAGGCGGTGCACGCCGAGCGCGCGCGGCTGGAGAAATCCAAGCAGGAGTGGGTCTGCAAGACCACCCGCGATGTCGTGCTGATGATCCAGAAGAACGGCCCGGGCCGCTTCAGCTGGAGCGAGTGATCAATGGAGGGGAGGGAATGATGTTTGTTGTTCGCAGTCTGCTGGCCGTGCTGGCGCTGTTCATTCTGGGGCCAAGCCTTGCCCTGTCTCAAACGCAAATGCAAACGGCCTCGTACAGGGCTGGGGTAGCGACGTTGCCTGCTTCGGCGGACAGGCCTTTCGAGCTGTTGGTGTGGTACCCGACGACGGTTGATGAAGTGCCTTGGCAGGCCGGGCCAGCGGCCATACCCGCGACGCGCGATGCGCCGTTTGCCGCGGGCCGCTTTCCCGTGGTGCTGCTGTCCCATGGCGGCGGGCCGACCGGCGGCAGCCCGTTGATTTTGCGCGATCTCTCCGCCGGACTTGCCAGGAGCGGATATGTGGTGGTTGCGCCGCTGCACCGCCAGGCGCCGCTGGCCGTCCGTACCCGGCAACTGGGCCAGGCGCTTGCAGCGGTAGCGGCAGACCCGCGCCTGGCCGCTCATCTCGACACCCGGCGGCTCGGCCTGCTGGGCTATTCGCTGGGCGGTGCCGTGGTGTTGGAAGCCGCGGGTGCCACGCCAAGCGTCGACCGTTTTCGCGCGTATTGCAGTGTGCATCGCGATGACTTCATGTCTTGCGATCCTGGCCCCGCCGCGGGGCCTTCCAAGCAGGATCCGTCAACGGGCCGGCAGGCCGGGAACTGGACGCTTGCCGCCAGGGCCATCGTGCTGCTGGACCCGTATGCCTTGCCTTTCGAGCGCCGGGGCCTGTTGTCCGTGGCGGCGCCGGTGCTGATCTTGCGTCCCCGGCAGAGCGAGCTTGCGGGTGAACCCAATGGGCTGGGGCTTGCCACGGCCCTGGCGAGCCAGCCGGTGCTGCGCTTCATTGCGGGCAACCACTGGGTTTTCACGGACGTTTGCGAACCCGCGCTGCGCAAAATCGCCCCGGATATCTGCTGCGATCCATCGGGCGTGGAGCGCAAGGCGGTGCATGCGGAAATTCAGTCCGCCATCGCCAAGTTCCTGGGCGAGAACCTATAACCTATAGCGGCCTGCGGCAGGCACGGGCCGTGCGTGCACTCAATGGTTGCGGCGGCTGCGGCCCCATGCGGCAAACCCGGTCAGCAGCAAGCCCAGCAGCGCGGCAAAGCCGGCGCCGCCCAGGGGCACGGGTGTTGCGGCCCGGCTTGGCTGCGGGGGCTCGGCCTTGGGTACCACGGAGATGGCGATATTGGCAGTGGCAGACAGCGGCTCGGCCGCGAAGGTGCCGCCGTCGATAGCGATGCCGTTGCCATTGGAGTCTGGCGTGACCGTGGCGGGGTCTGGCGGCGTGATCGTCAGTACCACCTTGGCGGTACTGCCCGATGCCACGAAGCTCACGACCGCATCCTGCCAGCTGTCATCCAGTCCGCCGGACGACGTGAAGTCATGCGGGCTGCCATCGACAATCACGCGCAGTCGCCCGCCATAGACGCTGGTGATCGGCGGATAGTCGGGGTTGACCGCCTGGGCCTGCTGCCATTGCAGCGAGAAGCTGTAGGTCTGGCCGGCAACCAGGCCGCTCAGGGTCGTTTCGATGTTCTCCTGGCCGCCGGTGGGATTGGCCTCCAGGTAGACCATGGTGCCGCCATCCCTTGAGGTACCTTCTATGTGCGAGATCGCGTAGCCCGGAATTTCCGGATGCGGGCCGTTGCCGGAGATGATGTTGGGCGAGTTGCCAATATCGTTGGGATTGTCGCTATTCAAGCGGCTGGTGGCGTAGGTCCAGCCGGCAGGCACTACCCGGAAGCCGACATTGCCGTTGAGCGGCGGCAGGTTCAGCGGCAGCCCCGTGGCACCGCTATCGGTGCTGGTCACGCTCAGGTTGAAGGGCGTATCCGGCGTGCCCGTGTTGTAGCCGGCGGCCGGCGTGTATTGCAAGCCGGCCAGCGCGGTGCTGATGTCCGCAGGCGAACCGCTAAGCGTGAGCGAAGCGGTGTTGTTGCCGGTGATGCTGGCATTGCTTGCCGCGGCAGCGAGCGTGCCGGTATTGGCAGGGATGGTGACCACGGTATCGAGGCTGGCGCTGTCATCCGCCACCGACAGGCCGGCGATGGGCAGTGCGGTGTCCTGGTTGGTTGACAGGCTCGACGGCGCTGTGAGGACTGGCGCCTGATTGCTGCTTTGGGCCTGGGCGGCAACGCTCAGCAGGGCCAGTGCGGCAGCGGCAACTGCATGCCGCAGCATTGGAGCGGAAGTCATGATGAAAGATCTCCTCTGTGGATTCGGTGCCGACGGGATGGCTGTGTGAATCGCACTGGCTATTGATAATTTATTTTTATAATTGTTATCCACTATTAATTTATTATTTGTATTTGTGAGAATTTTCACTGCAAATAAAAGTCAACTCAGCTGTGGCAAGGTTTCCATTTTTGCCATCTCGTTTCCTGGGCCGTACGTGCTCAATGGCATGGGCGATGCCAGCTGAATCCCCTGGCACCGGCCCGAAAACCAAAAGGCTGTACACTAGGCGGGTTGCAGTTAATTGCTTACCTTCACTGCAGCAAGGTCTGACATGGGCAGCGGTTCCCCAACACCGCACTCCTGATGCCACCGCGCCCCGCTGAGGCCGCTTTGGTGGTCAACTTTCTCTCTACGGCAAGCCCTACACCGGTCGGTCCTGGCACCGCAACCGTGACTGTCCATGCGGCACACGCGCCATTGCGCAGTTTGCGCGCCGCATGCCTTGTCTTTCTGCCTGCCTTCGGCGGCACCTGTTTTTTTCTATGAAGTTACCCGCAGTCCTGCCGTTCACGGTGGGCAAATACCTGATCACACCGTTGTCGCGCCTGGCAGCAAGCGGCCGCTATACCGCATCGGTGTCCATTCGCCGCGGCCAGGGCCGCAGCACCAACGACCGTATCTATACCTTCGCGCCCGAGTTCATCACCCGCGAAAGCGCATTGCTGCACGCGGCAACGCAGGGGCGCCGCTGGATACACCACCCTCAGGCATTCGCCTGATCTGACCGAGGAGAGGCCATGGCCAAAGAAGAATTGATTGAAATGCAAGGCAAGGTGGACGAGGTGCTGCCCGATTCCCGTTTCCGGGTGACGCTGGACAACGGCCACACCCTGATTGCCTATACCGGCGGCAAGATGCGCAAGTTCCGCATCCGCATTCTTTCCGGCGATCGCGTGTCGCTGGAGCTGTCGCCCTACGACCTGAGCAAGGGGCGCATCACCTTCCGCCATCTGGAAAACCGCTCCTCCGCAGGCCACGGAGCCGCGCGCGGTCCGTCTCGTTGATTTTCGCGGTGCGCTGCGCCGCTGTTTCCCCACGCCATGTACCATGGCGTTTTTCATGAAAGGCTCGCTATGAGCAACAAACTGTACGTCGGCAACCTGTCTTATTCGGTGCGCGACGCCGATCTGGAACAACATTTCTCCGCCTTTGGCGCAGTGCAATCGGCCAAGGTGATGATGGAGCGCGACACCGGCCGCTCCAAGGGCTTCGGCTTTGTCGAGATGGGCAGCGCGGACGAGGCACAGGCTGCGATCCAGGGCCTGAACGGCCAGTCGATGGGCGGCCGCAACCTGGTGGTCAACGAAGCCCGCCCGATGGAGCCGCGCGCACCCCGCAGCGGTGGTGGTTTTGGCGGCGGCGGCTTTGGCGGCGGCGGCCGTGGCTTCGGTGGCGATCGCCGCGGCTACTGATATATTCAGCCCATAGGCCAGTGTTCTGGCACGAAGGATTTCTATGAACCAAGCGCTTCTTCCTCAGCCCAGGCAGGACGCACTTCGTGCCGAACTGCCCCATGTGGCCGAGCTGCTGCAGCAGCGCCGCGCCAACGAGATCGACGAATCGGTCATCGACGACCTGGTGGCGCTGGCCTGGCTTGAATGGGTGGGCGGCAGCCTGCAGCTGACCACCACCGGCAGCAATCTCTGCCGCTGGCGCTAGCTAGCCGCCCGCGCCTGCCGCCCTCACAACTTTTGCTCGCTTGCGCTGGAGCGCCGCTCCCCGCTCGCGCCTTGCCGCGGCAAGGCTTCCCCATGCCAATGCACCATCTTGGGTTCGTTGCGCCGCTTGAATTCCTGCTTAGCCCCTGCTGATTCTGTCAACAAATGTGAATGTTGATGGATTTGGTGTGCATTTTTGCTTATCAATAAATAAAATAAATTAATCATTTATTTTTTATTGATTTTTAAGATCCTCGGATGGATCGGGAAGGATATGCATGGGTTTGAGGCAGGCATGTGGCGCGTTCGTGTTGGCTGTTGGGGTGGGGGCGGCAGCGGGCGCTGCCGCGACCACCTATGTCTACGTGGGGCAGCCATATACCGATGTGCAGGGGCTGGGCGGCGGCTCATCGGTGCCGCTGCCGCCGCCCTACGACAGTTCCATGATGGTCACGGGCCGCTTCAGCAGCCCTGCACGCCTGCCTGCCGGCCTGGCGGAGCTGACCGATATCGGCCCTGGCGGGCTGAACCTGGTGCAGGACTGGAGCTTCAACGATGGCGTGCATGCCTATGCTGCCGGCAACAGTGCGTTCGCCCCGGCGAACCCGGGCAGCCCGGTGCCCAGCGGGGCATCCGTCACCACCGACGGCGCGGGCAATATCTCAGGGTATTTCCTGGGCATTTTTGCGCCGCTGCCGCCCCATGTGGTGGAGCAGAAGATGGATGTGCTGTCGCTGCTGAACGGCCTGGGCCAGGCCAACGATGGCATTGCCCACGAAGCGCCGTGCAAGATGGTGGCCAACGATTTCTGCGCCTATGCCGATGTCTCCGCGGGTGGGGAGAGCCAGTACTTCCAGACCAGCGGCGCGGGCCGCTGGTCGAGCTTCGATCCGCTGCCGGACAGCGGCGAGGCGCTGGCCGGCGCCGATTCGGTGGCGATTGCCGGCGTTGCGAGCAATGACGGCGTCAATGGCAGCCCGGCCGTGCTGGGCGCCGGCGGCAATGCGCTGGTGCTTGCCAAGGAGGGCTGGCCGGCCGGCATCCGCCTCGATCCGGGCACGGGCGCGGTGTCGGTGTCCGCCGCCACCGCCGCGGGTGTCTATGCGCTCACCTACCAGCTGTGCGACAGCCAGTCGCCGCTGGCCTGCGTGGAGGTGCCGGCGACGGTCACGGTGAAGGCCGCCCCGCCCGTGGCGCCGCAGGCACCCACGCCGGTGCCCGTGCTGGGCGCCTGGGCCCGGGCGCTGCTGGGGGTGGCGCTGGCCTTGCTCGGCCTGTATGGGCTGGGCCGCCGGTCCTAGGCCTGATGGAGCCTGATGGCGCGTGAAGCCTGGCGCTTGGCGCGCCCAGCTTGAGCAAACGCGGTAGTATCGCCGGCAGCCATGCGATACGAACTCTCGGACCTGCGCCTCTTCCTGGAAATCGCCCAGGCCGGCAGCCTCACCGCCGGCGCCTGCGCGGTATTCATCACGCCATCGTCGGCCAGCTACCGGCTCAAGAACCTGGAGCAGGCGCTGGGCACCCTGCTGTTCGAGCGCAATCCGCGCGGCATGGAGCTGACGCCCGCGGGCGAGACGGTGCTGGCGCATGTGCGCGAGCTGTTCGAGGGCATAGAGCGCATGCAGGGCGATGTCAGCCGCTTCATCTCGGGCGTCAAGGGCCATGTGCGGCTGGTGGCCAACAGCAGCTCGCTCAATGGCTTCGTCACGCCCACGCTGGGGCGCTTTCTGGTGGCCTACCCGGGCATAGACGCCGACATCGAGGAGCGCCAGAGCGAAGACATTCCCGGCGCGGTGCTGGCGCGCGAGGCCGACGTGGGCATCTTTGCCGGCCCCTGCGAGGTGCCGGGCCTGGCGGTGCAGCCCTACGCGGTGGACCGGCTGGTCGTGGTCACGCCGCGCGACCATGTATTGGCGTCGCAGCCGTCGATCCGGCTGGGGGCGGCGCTGGATTTCGATTTCGTCTGCATGGCGCGCAGCAGCAGCAACTATCTCTTTTTGCGCGACACCGCGCAAAAGGTGGGCCGCGGCGTGCGCACGCGCCTGCATGCGCACAACTTCGAGGCCGTGCTGTCGCTGGTGGCCTCGGGCGTGGGCGTGGCGCTGGTGCCGACCAGCGTGCTGGGCCAGCATGCCAGGAGCGGGCAGCTGGCGGTCGTGCACCTCGACGAGCCCTGGGCGCTGCGCGAGCTCAGCCTGGTGGTGCGGCAGGACGCACGCTTTCCCGGCTTCATCACCGAGTTCGTGAACTTCCTGCTGGAAGACCCGCAGGTGGCGATGACCCGCGCCCAGGCCTGAGCAGCGCGGCCCGAGCAGCTCCTTTCCAAATCCTCTAACGCAGCGTTCGAATCTTTCGGATGGTGCCGCCGGGCACCCGTTCATACACTGCCTGCGTGCCGAAGATCAATCAAAACGCAAGGAGACAGGGTATGGCCATCGCGCTGCAGGGCAGGGTTTGTTCCATCATTGGCAGGGCCGCGCTGCTGGCCGCTGCCGCGGCGCCGTGGGCGGTGGCGCGGGCCCAGGCGCCAGCCTATCCGGTGAAGCCGGTGACGGTGGTGGTGGCCTTTCCGCCGGGAGGCATGACGGACATCGTCAGCCGCGCGCTGGCCAAGGAGCTGTCCGAACGCCTCAAGCAGCCCTTCATCATCGAGAACCGGCCCGGCGTGGCCGGCCAGGTGGGCACGGAATACGTGGCCAAGCAGCACGCCGACGGCTACACCCTGCTGGTCGGCGCCACCGGTTATGTGATCGCGCCGGCGATGAAGAAGGTGGGCTACGACCCGCTCAAGAGCCTGGAGCCGGTGGCGGTGCTGGCCAAGGCGCCGAACCTGATCGTGGTGAACCCCAGCGTGCCGGCGAAGAACCTGCCCGAGTTCCTGAGCTGGGCCAAGGCCCAGCCCAGTATTCCCTTCGGCACCGCCGGCGCGGCCGGCTCCACCCACCTGGGCGGCGAGTGGCTGCGCAAGCTGACGGGCTACAAGTTCACCCATGTGCCCTACAAGGGCGCGGCGCCGGCCACCAACGATGCGGTGGCGGGCCAGATACCGATGGCGGTGCAGGATTCGATGAGCGTGTCGGCCTTCATTTCGTCGGGCCGCCTGCGCCCCATCGCCAACATGGCGGCCGAGCGCAGCAAGCTGTTTCCCGAGCTGCCCACGCTGCGCGAGGCGGGCTTCAAGGACTTCGACGTCTACACCTGGCTGGGCCTGTATGCGCCCGCCGGCACGCCGGCGCCGGTGCTGGCGCTGCTCAACCGCGAGATCAACCAGATCATGAACGCACCCGAGATGGCCGAGCGCCTGCGCCTGCAGTACAGCGAGCCGCTGGGTGTGATGGACCTGGCGCAGACGCGCAGCTTCGTCGCCGCCGAGGTGCACAAGTGGAAGCGCGTGGTGGCCGATACCGGCGTGAGTGTGGAAGAGTGAAACAAGATGAGCATGCGTGATACCAGTACGCCGCAGTCGGCGGCGGCCCAGGCCTGCGACCAGCGCTATTTCGGCGCGCTGGCCGAGGGGCGCTTCGAGATACCGCGCTGCACGGGCTGCGGCAAGTTCCACTTCTACCCGCGCGTGCTGTGCCCGCATTGCGGCTCGCAGGCGCTCGAATGGCAGGCGCCTTCGGGCCGGGGCGTGGTGTATTCCGTGACCATCGTGCGCAAGGGGAGCGACGCCGACTACACCGTGGCGCTGGTTGACCTGGACGAAGGCCCGCGGCTGATGAGCCGCGTGGTCGGCACGCCGGTGGAGCAGGTGCGCATCGGCATGGCGGTGCGCTCGCGCATAGACACCGTGGACGAGGCGCCCCTGCTGGTGTTTACCGCGCTGGAGGCACAGGCATGAATACCTCTCGCGGCTCCATCGCCATCCTGGGCACGGGCCTCGCCGGCATGGGCCATGCCGGCGGTGCCTCCGAGCAGGAGATCATCGCGCAGGCGGCCAGCCTGGCCATCGCGCGCAGCGGCCTCGCCAAGGGCGATATCGACGGCATCATTACCTCCAGCCTGACCTCGCCCTGGTGGGTGATGCGCATGGCGGAATACCTGGGCATCCGGCCGCGGTTTTCCGACAGCACCATGTTCGGCGGCTCGGCCTTCATCGCCGACCTGAAGATCGCGCAGCTGGCGATCGATGCCGGCGAATGCGAGAACGTGCTGATCTGCTACGGCGCCACGCCGCGCAGCGCGCCCAGCAGCTCCAAGATCAACCAGATGCGCGCCGAGCTGGACCCGCAGCCCTACGAGCACCCGTACAAGGCCTTCAACCCGGTCTCCAGCTACGCGCTGGCCGCCGCCCGCCACATGCACCAGTACGGCACCACGCGCCGGCAGCTGGCCGAGGTGGCGGTGGCGGCGCGCCAGTGGGCGCAGCTCAACCCCGACGCCTTCTCGAAAAAGCCGCTGGCGGTGGACGACGTGCTCAATGCCCGGATGATCTCCGACCCCTTCACCGCGCTTGACTGCTGCCTGGTGACCGACGGCGCGGGCGCCATCGTCGTTACCTCGGCGCAGCGCGCCAAGGCTTTGCATGCCAAGCCCATCTACGTGCTAGGCAGCGGCTTTGCGCACTGGCACCGGCAGATCTCGTGCATGGAGGACCTGACCGTCACGCCGGCCGTGGACTCGGGCCGCAAGGCCTTCGCGCAGGCGGGCCTTGCGCCAGCGGATATCGACGTGGTCGAGCTCTACGACGCCTTCACCATCAACCCCATCCTGTTCCTCGAAGACCTGGGCTTTTGCAAGAAGGGCGAGGGCGGCGCCTTCATCGAGGGCGGGCGCATCGCGCCGGGCGGCGACTTCGCCATGAACACCAATGGCGGGGGCCTGTCGTGCGTGCACCCGGGCATGTACAGCATCTTCCTGATCATCGAGGCGGTGACCCAGCTGCGCGCCGAGGCCCAGGCCGCGCGCCAGGTGGCCGGCGCCGAGGTGGCGCTGGTGCATGGCAACGGCGGCGTGCTCTCCAGCGAGGCCACGGCCATTCTGGCCTCGTCGCTGTAGCCGCAGGACCGACAACGATACCCACTCGAATATGACTGATTACGCATCCATTTGCCTGACCGACACCGTCCGCTACGAAGAGCGCGGCGGCGTGGCGCTGATCACCATAGACAATCCGCCCGTCAACGGCCTGGGCGACACGGTGCGCCGCGGCCTGGCTGAGGGCCTGGCGCGCGCCGCGGCCAGCGCGGCGGTGCGCGCCGTGGTGCTGCAGGGCGCCGGCAAGCTGTTCTGCGGCGGCGCCGACATCCGCCAGTTCAACACCCCGGCCGCCAGCGCGCAGCCCATGCTGCGCGATGTGAACCGCATGATCGAGGCATCTGCCAAGCCGGTGGTGGCCTGCATCCACGGCGTGGCGCTGGGCGGCGGGCTGGAGCTGGCGCTGGCCTGCCACTACCGCATCGCCGAGGCATCGGCCCGCCTGGGCCTGCCCGAGGTAAACCTGGGCCTGGTGCCCGGCGGCGGCGGCACGCAGCGGCTGCCGCGCCTGATCGGCGCGCCGGCGGCGCTGCAGCTGATCACCTCCGGCAAGCCGGTGGACGCCCGCAAGGCCCTGGCGCTGGGCCTGGTCGATGCGGTCATCGACGGCGAGCGCGAGGCTGCCGCCATCGCCTTTGCCCTGGCCCAGGCGGGCAAGGTACCGCCGGTGCTCGCCGAGCGCCCGCCCGCAGACTGCGAAGGCATGGATTTCGCGGCGCAGCGCCAGGCGGTGAACCCCAAGGCGCGCAACGCCATCGCCCAGCGCAGCGCGGTGGACTGCGTGCGGGCCGCCACCGAGCTGGAATTCGAGGCCGGGCTCGAGCGCGAGCGCGCGCTGTTCGACGAGCTGGTGGCCGGCGTGCCCTCGAAGGCGCTGCGCCACCTGTTCTTTGCCGAGAAGGAAGCGGCCAAGTTTGCCGGCACGGCCACGCGCGCCATCCGCAGCGTGGCCATCCTGGGCGCCGGCACCATGGGCGGCGGCATCGCCATGGCCTTTGCCAACGCCGGCTACCGCGTGCTGCTGTGCGAGCGCGAGCAGGCCGCGCTCAATCGCGGGCTGGCGCTGGTGCAGCGCAACTACGAGATCTCGGCCGCCCGGGGCGCGTTGCCGCAATCAGAGGTGCAAGCGCGCATGCAGCGCATCCAGCCCACGCTGGACATCGCGGCCTTTGCCGATGCCGACCTGGTGATCGAGGCGGTGTTCGAGGACATGGCGGTCAAGCGCGCGGTGTTCGCGCAGCTGGACCGTATCTGCAAGCCGGGCGCCATTTTGGCGACCAATACCTCGCGCCTGAACATCGACGAGATCGCTGCCGTCACCGGCCGCCCGCAGGACGTGATCGGCCTGCACTTCTTCAGCCCGGCCCATGTGATGAAGCTGCTGGAGGTGGTGCGCGGCGCGCGCACGGCCGGCGAGGTGATCGCCAGCTGCATGCGGATGGCGGTGGCCATAGGCAAGATACCGGTGCTGGTCGGCGTGTGCGAGGGCTTTGTCGGCAACCGCATGCTCACCGGCTACTGGCGCGAGGCGGGCTTTCTGCTCGAAGAGGGCGCCACGCCGGCGCAGATCGATGCGGCCATGCAGGGCTTTGGCTTCGCGATGGGGCCGCTGGCCATGGCCGATCTGGCCGGCATGGATATCAACTGGGCCACGCGCAAGCGCCTGGCGCCCACGCGGCCCAAGCACCTGCGCTACTCCCAGGTGGCCGACCGCATCTGCGAGCAGGGCCGCTTCGGCCAGAAGACCGGCGCCGGCTACTACCGCTACGAGGCGGGCAGCCGCACGCCGATTCCCGATCCTGCCGTGGACGGCATCATCGCCGACTGCGCGCGTGAGGCCGGCATCACGCGCCGCGCCATCGGCGACGAAGAGATCGTCGAGCGCTGCCTGCTCGCGCTGGTCAACGAGGGCGCGCGTATCGTCGCGGAGGGCATCGCGCAGCGCGCCTCGGACGTGGACGTGGTCTACGTCAACGGCTATGGCTTTCCGGCCTGGCGCGGCGGGCCCATGTTCCATGCCCAGACCCTGGGCTGGAAGCAGCTGCTGCAGCGCCTGCGGGAGCTGCATGCGCAGCACGGCGAGTACTGGCTGCCCGCGCCGTGGATCGTGCAACAAGCGCAAGCGTCGGAGCAGGCATGATGCTGGCGAGCGCATTGGAGGGGCTGCGCGTGGTCGACCTGTCGCGCATTCTGGCCGGGCCGTGGTGCACGCAGAACCTGGCCGACCTGGGCGCGCAGGTGCTCAAGGTGGAGCGCCCGCTGCAAGGCGACGACACCCGTGGCTGGGGCCCGCCGTTCGTGCAGGCTGCCAGCGGCGAGAAGGTGGCAGCGTATTTTCTGTCGTGCAACCGCGGCAAGCAATCGGTCACGGCCGATTTCGCCAACGAGGCCGACCGCCAATGGCTGCTGCGCCAGATCGCCGCTGCCGACGTGCTGGTGGAGAACTACAAGGTGGGCACGCTCGCTCGCTACGGGCTTGACTACGCGACGCTGGCGGCGCTCAACCCGCGGCTGATCTACCTGTCGGTCACCGGCTTCGGCCAGAGCGGGCCCTTTGCCCACAAGCCGGGCTACGACTACATCTTCCAGGGCATGGGCGGGCTGATGAGCTATACCGGCATCGCGGACGGCGAGCCCGGCGCGGGCCCGCTGCGCACCGGCGTGGCGGTGGTCGACCTGATGACCGGCATGTACGCCACCAGCGCCGTGCTGGCCGCGCTGGTGCAGCGCGGGCGCACCGGCGCCGGCCAGCACCTCGACATCGCGCTGCTCGACGTGGCCGTGGCCATGAACGCCAACCAGGCCGCCAACTACCTGGCCTCGGGCGAGAGCCCGCAGCGCATAGGCAACACCCATCCGAACCTGGCGCCCTACGAGGTCTTTGCCTGCGAGGACGGCTACATCATCCTGGCCATCGGCAACGACACGCAGTTCGCCGCCTTCTGCGGCCTGGTGCAGGCCGACTGGCACCGGTCGGCCGAGTTCGCCAGCAACGCCGGGCGGCTGACGAACCTGCGCCAGCTGCGCCCACTGCTGCGCGGCAAGCTCGCCGCATGGCAGGTGGAGCCGCTGGGCCGGGCGCTCGATGCCCACGGCATCCCGTGGGGCCGCATCAACGATCTGGAGCAGGTCTTCGCCCACCCGCAGGTGCAGCACCGCCAGATGCTGCAGACCGTGCAGCACCCCGAGCTGGGCGCGCTGAAGCTGGTGCGCAACCCCATGGTGGCGCCCGGCGCCGAAAGCCGGGGCGCGCCGCCGGTGCTTGGCCCCGCCGCCGTTCAACCCTAGGAGACTACTGATGCCCATTGCCGAATCCATGGCCAAACCCCTGCTGTCGCTGGCGCTGTGCCTCGCGACCCTGCCGCTGGCCCAGGCGGCCGGCTACCCCGAACGTCCGGTGCGTCTGGTCGTGCCCTACGCCGTGGGCGGCGCCACCGACGTGATCGCCCGCGTGACGGCGCGCTATCTTGGCGAGGCGCTGGGGCAATCGGTCATCGTCGAGAACCGGCCCGGCGCGGGCGGCAGCACCGGCTCGCTGTACGCGGCCAAGCAGCCGGCCGACGGCTATACGCTGGTGATGATGGTGGAAAGCTCGCACGCGGTGAACCCCAACGTTTACGCCAGGCCGGCCTACGACCCGGTGAAGGACTTCACGCCCGTCACCAACATCGCCAACGTGCCCGGCGTGATGGTGGTGAGCCCCCATTCGCCCTACCAGACGGCACAGGACGTGATCGAGGCCGCGCGCAAATCGCCCGGCAAGCTCAACTACGGCTCATCCGGCAACGGCGGCCTGAGTCACCTGAGCGGCGCGCTGTTCGGCAACACCACGCACACGCGCATCACCCATGTGCCCTACAAGGGCCTGGGCCCGGCCCTCAACGACCTGATGGCCCAGCAGATCGACGTGGTGTTCGACAACATGCCCTCGTCGGGCGCCCTGATCGCCGGCAAGCAGCTGCGGGCGCTGGCGGTGTCCAGCCCGCGGCGCCTGCCGCAGCTGCCGGGTGTGCCCACCTATGCCGAAGCCGGGCTCAAGCCCATGAACGACATGTCGTGGTACGGTCTGGGCGCACCGGCGCACCTCGATCCTGCCGTGCTGGCCAAGCTCAGTACGGCGATGCAGCAGACGCTGCGCAACCCCGAGCTGGTCAAGGCCATAGAGCAGCAAGGCGCGATCGTCGACTACCAGACGCCGCAGCAGTTCGGCGAGACCGTGGCTCGATCGAACCAAGCCTGGGCCAGGCTGATAAAAGCAATTGGCTTCGAGAAACTGAATTAGCGGTTTTGCAATCGCGGCGATAACTTTGTTGCTTCGCTTTGCCGTGCCACTTGTACTGTCTGCAGCTTCGCGTCGCGTTCTCGCCGCGATTGCAAAACCGCCTGAAGTATTCCCCAATGCAATAGAGAACCGAATATGTACTGCCAAGTCACCTATCCCACCCCCGCCACCGCCGTGCTCACCATCACCGGTGCCGGCGTGCTCAACGTGTTGAGCACGCCGGTGATCCATGCGCTCACCGCGCAGATCGGCGAGCTGGCCGAGAACCAGGCGCTGCACTGCCTGGTGCTGCGCGGCTCGGGCGCGCGCGCCTTCGTGGCCGGCGCCGACATCAAGGAGCTGGCCGCGCTCACCGCCGCCAGCGGCCGCGTGTTCATCAGCGCGCTGCGCGACCTGTGCAACGCGGTGCGGCATTTTCCGGTGCCGGTCATCGTGCGGCTCGAAGGCCACACCCTGGGCGGCGGCCTGGAGCTGGCGATGGCCGGCGACATCCGCATCGCGGCCGACAACGCGGTGGTTGGCATGCCTGAGGTGAAGGTCGGCATCCCGTCGGTGATCCACGCGGCGATGATGCCCGCGCAGATCGGCTCCACCCGCGCCGCCTGGCTGCTGCTGACCGGCGAGAACATCCCCGCGACGCAGGCCCAGCAATGGGGGCTGATCAACGAATGCGTGCCGCAAGACAGGCTGGACGCGCGCATCCTGGAAGTGGCCGCCGGCCTGGCCGAGATCGGCCCGGTGGTGCTGCGCCAGCAAAAGCGTTTGCTGCGCCGCTGGGAGGGCATGGCGCTGGACGCCGCCATCGGCGACAGCGTGGCCGAGTTCGGCGCAGCCTTCAAGACCGGCGAGCCCCAGCACCACATGAACGCCTTCCTGCAGCGCAAGAAGGCTGGCGGGCGGCAGGCCTGATCCATAAACACCTCTTATGCATCGCGCCCCAAGTAATTGTTGGAAACCAGGCGCCGCCTCTGCAATGATGGACCGCATCAATCCATGGGCAGAGGCACACAATGGCAGATGGAGCAGGCACCGGGCAGGCAGGCGGCGGCGCGCAGCGCAACCGCTCGCACATGCTGGAGCGTATCGATGAGCTGAGGCGGCTGGAGCAGCGGGCGGTGGACCGTTCGGCGCGCTCGGCCAAACATTTCCATGCGCAGGGCAAGCTGCTGCCGCGCGAGCGGCTGGCGCATCTGCTCGATGCCGACCAACCCTTCTACGAGCTGATGGCGCTGGCGGGCTACTGCGGCCTGGAAGACCCCGACCCGGCCACCAGCGTGCCGGGCAGCGCGCTGATCGTGGGCATAGGCCACATCAGCGGCGTGCGCTGCATGGTGGCGGTGAACGACTCGGGCATCAGCGCCGGCGCGATGCAGGCGCTGACCGGGCAAAAGCTGATCCGCGCGCAGGAGATCGCGCTGGCCCAGAAGCTGCCTTTCGTGCAGCTGGTGGAGAGCGCCGGCGGCAACCTGCGCAAGTACCGGGTCGAGCGCTTCGTCGTGGGCGGCGGCATGTTCTACAACCTGGCGCGGCTGTCGGCGGCGGGGCTGCCGGTGGTGGCGCTGATCCATGGCTCGTCGGCCGCCGGCGGCGCCTACCTGCCGGGCCTGTCGGACTATGTGGTGATGGTGCGCGGCCAGGCCCATGCCTACCTGGCCGGGCCGTCGCTGCTCAAGGCCGCGACCGGCGAGGAGGCGAGCGACGAGGAGCTGGGCGGCGCCGACATGCATGCCGCGGCCTCGGGCCTGGCCGACTATGTGGCCGACAACGACCTGGACGGCATCATGCGGGTGCGCGAGATCCTGCAGCGCATTGGCTGGCAGGGCGCGCCGGCGCCATCCGCCATGCAGGCCCGGCCGCCGCTGCACGAGGCCGACGAGCTGCTGGGCCTGATGCCGGCCGAGATGCGCACGCCGGTGGACATGCGCGAGGTGATCGCGCGGCTGGTGGATGGCTCCGAGTTCCATGCCTTCAAAGAGGCGTTCGGCCCGGCCACGGTCTGCGGCTACGCGGCCATCGAGGGCCGAGCGGTGGGCATCCTGACCAACAACGGCCCGCTCGACAGCGATGGCTCCAATAAGGCGGCGCAGTTCATCCAGCTGTGCGTGCAGCTGGGCCGGCCGCTGGTCTTTTTGCAGAACATCACCGGCTTCATGGTGGGGCGCAGGCACGAAGAGGCCGGCATGATCAAGCACGGCGCCAAGCTGATCCAGGCACTGTCGAATGCGCCGGTGCCGCGCTTCACCGTGCTGTGCGGCGCCTCGTACGGCGCCGGCAACTACGGCATGTGCGGGCGCGCCTTCAAGCCAGACCTGCTGTTCTCCTGGCCCAACGCCAGGACGGCGGTGATGGGCGGCGAGCAGGCCGCGATGACCATGCGCACCGTGGCCGAGAACGCGGCCAGGCGCGGCGGCAGGCAGCTCGACGAGGCCGCGCTGGCGGCCGAGAGCCGGGCCATCGTCGACACCTTCGAATCGCAGTCCAGCGCCATCCACACCAGCAGCCTGCTGCTGGACGACGGTGTGATCGATCCGCGCGAAACCCGCGCCTGGCTGGGCATGGCGCTGGCCACCGCCTTGGATGCCCGCGCCCGTGCGCTGCAGCCCATGCAGTTCGGCGTGGCGCGGCTGTAGCACGAGCGGCGCAGCAGCTTTGAAAAAGTGAGCTGCTCGCGATTGATGAGCAAGGTTTTTAGGTGCTTTCCATTCTGAAATCAAGGAATGGCAGGCGCCAGTAGCTCTCATTTTTTTCCATAAGGAGACCGGATCATGATGACACCCGAGCACATCGCCCTGCAGGACAGCGTGCGCAAGCTGATCGAGCGCGAGATCGAGCCGCATGTGGACGCGTGGGAGGCGGCCGAGATCTTCCCCGCGCACGAAGTGTTCAAGAAGCTGGGCGCGGCGGGCTTCCTGGGCGTGAACAAGCCGCTGGAGTTCGGCGGCATGGGGCTGGACTACAGCTACGAGATCGCGTTCTGCGAGGCCATCGGCGGCATCAGCTCGGGGGGCGTGGGCATGGCCATCGCGGTGCAGACCGACATGGCCACGCCGGCGCTCACGCATTTTGGCTCCGACGAGCTGCGCGAGCTGTTCCTCAAGCCCACGGTGGCGGGCGAGCAGGTGGTCTGCCTGGGCGTATCCGAGTCGGGCGCGGGCTCGGACGTGGCCTCGCTCAAGACCACGGCGCGCAAGGACGGCGACGACTACGTGATCAACGGCTCCAAGATGTGGATCACCAACGGCACCCAGGCCGACTGGATGTGCCTGCTGGCCAACACCAGCGATGGCGACGTGCACCGCAACAAGTCGCTGATCTGCCTGCCGCTGCGCGAAAACGGCAAGCTGCGCCCCGGCATCAGCATGCAGAAGATCAAGAAGGTGGGCATGTGGGCCTCCGACACCGCCCAGGTCTTCTTCGACGAAGTGCGCGTGCCGCAGCGCTACCGCATCGGCGAGGAGGGCAAGGGCTTCACCTACCAGATGCGCCAGTTCCAGGAAGAGCGCCTGAGCGGCGCCACCCGGCGGGTGACCGCGCTGTCCAACGTGATCAACGAGACCATCGAGTACACGCGCCAGCGCAAGGCCTTCGGCCGCTCCATCCTCGACAACCAGGCGGTGCATTTCCGCCTGGCCGAGCTCAAGACCGAGGTGGAGCTGCTGCGCGCGCTGATCTACCGCGCGGCCCAGGTGCACATGGGCGGCGGTGACATGACCGAGCTGGCCTCGATGGCCAAGCTCAAGGCCGGGCGCCTGTGCCGCGAGGTGACCGATTCGTGCCTGCAGTACTGGGGCGGCATGGGCTTCACCTGGGAGAACAAGGTCTCGCGCGCCTGGCGCGACCTGCGCCTGATCTCGATTGGCGGCGGCGCCGACGAGATCATGCTGACCATCATCTGCAAGCACATGGGCACTTTGCCCAAGCGGGCCTGAGCGGAGGAGGCACCATGCGTTTCGACACGCTGCTTGTGGCCAACCGGGGTGAGATCGCCCTGCGCATACTGCGCACCGCACGGCGCATGGGCCTGCGCACGGTGGCCGTGTATTCCGACGCCGACGCGCACAGCCCCCATGTGCGCGCCGCCGACCTGGCCGTGCACATCGGCCCCACGCCGGCCGAGCAGAGCTACCGCAACGGCGCGGCGCTGATCGAGGCCTGCCGCCGCAGCGGCGCCCAGGCCATCCACCCGGGCTACGGCTTTCTGTCCGAGAACGCCGAGTTCGCCCAGGCCGTGGCCGATGCGGGCCTGGTCTTCGTCGGCCCGTCGGCGCGGGCGATCGCGCTCATGGGCAACAAGGCCCAGGCCAAGCAGGCCATGCAGGCCGCAGGCGTGCCCACGGTGCCGGGCGAGCAGGGCTGCGCCACGCCAGAGCAGGTCGCCGCGGCGGCCGGGCGCATCGGCTTTCCGGTCATCCTCAAGGCCGCGGCCGGGGGCGGCGGGCGCGGCATGCGCGTGGTGCGCGAGCCGGGCGCGCTGGCCGAGATGTTCCGCCAGGCGCAGTCCGAGGCGGCGGGCGCCTTCGGCTCGGGCGAGATCATCATCGAGCGCGCGATCGAGCGCGGCCGGCACATCGAGGTGCAGGTGCTGTGCGACGAGCACGGCCGCTGCCTGCACCTGGGCGAGCGCGACTGCTCCACCCAGCGGCGCTTCCAGAAACTGATCGAGGAGGCGCCTTCACCCGCGGTCGATGCCGCGCTGCGCGAGGCCATGGGCCAGGTGGCGCGCCAGGCCTGCGAGGCCATTGGCTACACCGGCGTGGGCACGCTCGAATTTCTGCTCGACGAGCACCAGCGCTTCTACTTCATGGAGATGAACACCCGGCTGCAGGTGGAGCACGGCGTGACCGAGCTGGTGACCGGGCTCGACCTGGTGGAGCAGCAGATCCGCGTGGCCCAGGGCGAGGCCTTGGCATTCGGCCAGCAGGATGTGAAGCTCAAGGGCCACGCGATCGAGCTGCGCCTGTGTGCCGAAGACCCCTGGGCCGGCTTTTTGCCGCAGGTGGGCACGGTGGGCGACTGGCGCCCGCCCGCCGATATCCGCACGGATACGGCGCTTGCCAGCGGCATGGCGATCAGCCCGTTCTACGACTCGATGGTGGCCAAGCTCATGGCCTGGGGCGAGAGCCGCGCGGCCTGCATCGCCCAGCTGGCGCGGGCCTGCGAGCGCACCACCGTGCTGGGCGTGCGCAGCAACCTGGGCTTTCTGGCGCGCTGCCTGCGCCACCCGCGCTTTGCGGCTGGCGAGGTGACCACCGACTTCCTGGCGCAGGAGGATTTGCAGCAGCCCTTCTGGCGGCGCGAGCCTTCGGCCCATGCGCTGGCCGCGGCGGCGCTGGTGCTTGGCGGCGCGGTCAAGTCCGCGGCGGCCGGGCTTGCCGAGCGCCTGGGCGGGCGCTCGCTGTGGCTGCGCGACACCACGGCCGGCGCGGATGGCAAGACGATGCAATGCACGCTGGCGCCGAGTGCCGCCGGGCTGGCGCTGCAGTGCAGCGAGCGCGCAGCGGGCAAGGCCGCAGCGGATGCGGAGGTGCAGACCTCCACCTGGCAGATATCCCATCTGCGCTGGCACGACGAGGCGGGCGGCGCCCGCCTGGGCCTGGCCATAGCCGGCATCTACCGCGAGCTGGCCTGCTGGCGGCAGGACGGTGGGCCGCTGTGGGTGCAGGACGGCGCGGATGCCTTCGTCTTCGAGCGCGTGGAGCGCTTCGCCGCAGCGGGCAGCCAGCAGGCGAGCGGCCTGCTGCGCGCGCCGATGAGCGGCCGCGTGATCGCGCTGCTGGCCGGCGAAGGGCAGGAGGTGGCGCAGGGCGAGCCGCTGGTGGTGATCGAGTCCATGAAGATGGAGATGCCGCTGGCCGCGCCCTGCACGGGCCGCATCGCGCAATTGCATGTCAGCCAGGGCCAGCAGCTGCATGCCGGCCAGGCCGTTCTGGAAGTGATGGGGAAGGAGACGCCATGAAGCAGACCGTTCTGATCGGGGGGGCCAGCGGCTTCTGGGGCGACTCGCAGATCGCCGTGCCGCAGCTGCTGCGCCAGCCCGGGCTGCAGTACCTGGTGTTCGACTACCTGGCCGAGACCACCATGTCCATTTTGCAGCGCGCCCGGCTGCGCGCGCCGGGCCTGGGCTATGCGACCGACTTCGTCACCGCGGCCGTGGGCCCGCACCTGCGCGAGATCAAGGCCAAGGGCGTGCGCCTGGTCTCCAACGCCGGCGGCCTCAACCCCGCGGGTTGCCGCGATGCCTTGCTGGCGCTGGCGCAGGAGCAGGGCGTGGCGCTGAAGGTGGCCATCGTCACCGGCGACGACGTGCTGGCGCTGCAGCCGCAGTTCGAGCCCTGGGGCGATGCGCCCCAGGGGGAGCTGCCCGCGCTGATGTCGGCCAATGCCTACCTGGGCGCCGCGCCCATCGCGCAGGCGCTGGCCAGCGGCGCCGACATCGTGGTCACCGGCCGCTGCGTCGACAGCGCCACGCTGCTGGGCATTGCGATCCACGAGTTCGGCTGGCGCCTGACGGACTACGACCGGCTTGCGCAGGCCAGCCTGGCGGGCCACCTGGTGGAATGCGGCGCGCAGGCCACCGGCGGCCTGTTCACCGACTGGGAGCAGGTGCCCGACTGGGCCGACATCGGCTACCCGCTGGTGCGGCTGCAGGCCGATGGCGGCTTCGAGCTGTCGCAGCCCGAGGGCGCGGGCGGCCTGGTCACGCGGCAGACCGTGGGCGAGCAGCTGTTGTACGAGATCGGCGATCCGGCGGCCTACGAGCTGCCCGACGTGGTCTGCGACTTCACCCAGGTCGAGATCGCCGACCTGGCGGGCGGGCGGGTGCGGGTGCAGGGCGCGCGCGGCCGCGCCCCGGGCAGCCGCTACAAGGTGACCGCCACCTACCAGCAGGGCTGGCAGATCGCCATCATGATGGCCATCCGCGGCCAGCGCGCGCTGGCCAAGGCGCAGCGCACCGCCGATGCGCTGCTGGCGCGCACCCGCCGCCAGATGCAGGCGGCCGGCTTCGCCGACTACGAGGACACGCTGGTCGAGCTGCTGGGCGCCGAGTCCATGTACGGCCCGCACCGCCGTGTGAGCGAAAGCCGCGAGATCGTGCTGCGCATCGCCGCCCGGCACCGCGACAAGCGCGCGCTGGCCTTTTTGCAGAAAGAGGCCTCGTCGGCCGGCACCTCGATGGGGCCGGGCACGCGCAGCCATTTCGGCGGCCGCTCCGACGTGCAGAGCATCATCCGCACCGCCTCCTTCCTGCTGCCCAAGGCGGCGGTCGCGGTGCAGGTGCAGGCCGCGCCGGATGCAGCGCCGCTGGCGGTCCCAGGCGTGGAGCAGGCGCTTGCGCCGGCCGTGCCGCACCAGCCTGCAGAACCCGTGGCGGCTGCAACCGCCGCCGGCCCCACGGTGCGCGTGGCGCTGGGCCGCATCGCCCATGGCCGCAGCGGCGACAAGGGCGACGACGCCAACATCGGCCTGATGGCCCGCCAGCCGCAGTGGCTGCCGGTGCTGCGCGAGCAGCTCGGCGCCGAGCGGGTGCGGCAGTACTTCGCCCACCTGGTGCAGGGGCCGGTGCAGCGCTACGAGCTGCCGGGCCTGGGGGCCTTCAACTTCGTGCTGCGCCAGGCGCTGGGCGGGGGCGGCTCGTGCAGCCTGCGCTCGGACCCATTGGGCAAGTGCTATGCGCAGATGCTGCTGGACATGGAGATCGATTGCCCCGAAGACCTGGCGCCCTGAGCGCCTTTCCACAGCGATACCAAGGAGACAGAGCATGCAGATACCGAATCACGAGCCGCGGCTGTCACGCCGCGAACTGCTGCGCGGCGCCGGCGCACTGGGGCTGGGCATGGCGGCGGGCCTGCCCGCGCTCGCCCAGGGCGGCGGCGCCGATTTCAAGCTCGACAAGCAGGTGCGCATCGTCGTGGCCTATGCGGCGGGCGGCGCGTCGGACGCGATTGCCCGCTATGTGGGCGATGCCATCGCCCAGCGCGGCGGCAAGCCGGTGGTGGTCGAGAACCGCCCGGGCGCCGACGGCAACATCGCCGCCGAGTACGTGGTGCGGGCGCCCGGCGATGCCTACAACCTGCTGGTGTCGGGCTCCTCCACCCACGCGGCCAATGCCACCATCTACAAGAAGCTGGCCTACGACCCGGACAAGGATTTCACGCCGCTGGCCACCATGGCCACCACGCCATATGCGATGCTGGTCAACCCCAAGCGCATCGCCCAGGCCTCGGCCGCGGACTTCCTGGCCTGGGCCCGCAAGGATGGGCAGACCCTGTCGTTCGCCAGCGCCAACGTGGGCGGCCGCATCGCGGGCGAGCGCTTCAAGCAGCTCACCAAACTCAATGCGGTGAACGTCCCCTACAAGAGCAGCGCCCAGGCCATGACGGACCTGATCGGCGGCCAGTTCGACTATTACTTCTGCGACATGCTGACCGCGCTGCCGCAGATCAAGGCCGGCACGGTGCGGGCGCTGGCCCTGTCCAGCGCCCAGCGCATACCCAGCCTGCCCGATGTGCCCACCGTGGCCGAGCTGGGCTATGCGGGTTTCGACGTCAGCTCCTGGATCGCCATCTGGAGCGCCAAGGCCACCACGCCGCAGCCGGTGTCGGCCGCGCTGTCGCGCTGGGTGGGCGAGGCGCTGGATGCGCCCGCGGGGCAGGACTTCCTCGTCAAGAAGGGCCTGGTGCCCACGCCGGTCTCGCCCGGGCACCTGCTGCAGCTGCAGGCGCGCGACACCAAGGACTGGGGCAGGATCATCATCGATGCCGGCATGCAGCAACCTTAGAGCCGCTAACACAACCCTTGATACGTCGTTGCTTCGCCTTGTCGTACTAGCGTACTGCCTGCGGCTTCGCGCCTCGTCTCAACCGCAAATCTTCGATTTGCTGGGTTGTGTTAGCAGCTCTTAGTGGGGGGCGATCAAGTGACGCACCTTCATCGCGCTTTCATGGCTGGCGTCGGCGCGCCAGTACAGGCAGAAGCTGATCGGCGGCAGCGCCGGCAGGCGGGCCTGCGGGTCGAGCACGCGCAGGTCGGGGGCCAGCATCTCCACCGCGCGCGCGGTCACGCCCAGGCCGGCGCGCAGCGCGGCGCGCACGCCGGCCAGGGTCGAAGTCTCGAAGGCCGCATGCCAGGGGATGTCGGCCTCGCTCAGCGCCTGCACCATGCTGCTGCGAAAAGGGCAGGCCGCCTCCATCAGGATCAGCGGCACCGAGGCGCCGGCCTGCGGGTGGTAGCGGGCGCCGGCGATCCAGGCCACCGGCGAGGTGCGCAGCACCGTGTGCGCGAACTCGGGGTGCGGCGCGATGTCCAGCATCAGCTCGATCTCGCCCTTGCGCAGCGCCGATGCCAGCCAGCGGCTGCGCCCGACCTGGATGTCGATGCTCAGGTTGGGAAAGTTCTCGGCGCAGATCTCCAGGTAGGCGGGCAGCAGGGTGTCCACCGCGTCGGCGCAGGCGCCGATCTTCACCGGCTGGGTCGCCGCCTGCTGGGTGATGACGCGGTAGGCCTCGTCGTTGAGGCCGACCATGCGGCGCGCATACTCCAGCAGCCGCACGCCCTCGACGGTCAGCTTCTTGCGCCGGCCCACGCGCTCGAACAGCGCGCAGCCCAGCACCGTCTCGAGCTTCTGCATCTGCTGCGAGACCGCCGCCTGCGTGCGGTAGACCTTCTCGGCGGCGTGGGTGAAGCTCTCGCGCTCCGCCACCGCCACGAAGGTGCGCAGCAGGCCGATGTCGAGGTTGCGCATGCTCATAGTGCAAGGATTGTAGGTAGCTCTGTGGAAAGAGGTTTCTGATGCAAGCCAAAGACGAAAAAGACGGCCAGCCCTGGGTGCTCACGTCCCGCACGGGGCCGGTGGCCCGTATCCATCTCAACCGCGGCGAGGTCCGCAATCCGCTCGGGGCCGACATGGTGCAGGCGCTGTCCGCGGCGGTGGCCGAGGCCTCCGGCCACAGCGGCGTGCGTGCCATTGTGCTCACGGCGGCGGGCTCGGCCTTCAGCGCCGGGGGCAATCTGGGCAACCTGGGCGACAGGCTCGCCGCCGAGGCCGGGCCCGACGGGCGCGATCCGATCGCCGCCGGCAACCGCCGCTACGGCGAGTTCCTGACGCAGCTGGTGAACCTGCCGCAGGTGACCGTGGCCTGCATCCAGGGCGCGGCCATGGGCGGCGGCGCGGGCCTGGCCTGCGCGGTGGACATCGCCATCGGCTCGCCCGAGGCGAAGTTTGGCTTTCCCGAGGCCGCGATCGGCCTGGTGCCGGGGCAGATCCTGCCCTTCGTCGCCGCGCGCCTGGGCCTGCCCGCGGCCCGCCGGCTGGTGCTGACCGGGCGGCGCATCGACGCGGCCGAGGCCTACCGCATCGGCCTGCTCGACTACCTGGCCGACTCGCCCCAGGCGCTGGGCGCGCTGGCGCGGCAGGTGCTGGAGTCGGTGCTGGCCACCGCGCCGCAGGCCTCGGCCTGCACCAAGCGCATGCTGGGCCGGCTGCCCGTGGCGCCGCTGCAGGCGAGCAGCGCGCTGCAGGGCTACCTGGACGAGGCCGCGGAGCTGTTTGCCCGCCAGATGCGCTCGGAGGCGATGGAAGGCGTGAGCGCCGCGAAGGAAAAGCGGCCTGCCCACTGGAATGCGGCCGGCGCGCTGGCGGCACTGGACCTGGCATAGAAAGGAGAGGCCGACATGGCATCCATGGATGGTTTGAAAGTGGTGGACCTGTCGCGCGTGCTCGGCGGGCCGCTGTGCGCGCAGATCCTGGGCGACCACGGCGCAGACGTGATCAAGGTCGAGGGCCCGGCGGGCGACGAGACCCGCACTTGGGGGCCGCCGTTCGACGGCGCCGGCATGGCCTCGTACTTTGCCGGCATCAACCGCAACAAGCGCACGGTGTGCGTCGATGTGTCCGCGCCCGAGGGGCGCGAGGTGGTGCTGCGGCTGCTGCAGGATGCCGACGTGCTGATCGAGAACTTCAAGGTCGGCACGCTGGAGCGCTGGGGCATGGGCTACGAGGAGGTGCTGCGCGAGCGCTTTCCGCGCCTCATCCACTGCCGTGTGACCGGCTTCGGCGCCACCGGCCCGTTGGGCGGGCTGCCGGGCTACGACGCGGCGGTGCAGGCGCTCAGCGGGCTGATGAGCATCAACGGCGACCCCGAAGGCGTGGCCACGCGCATGGGCGTGCCCATCGTCGACGTGACCACCGGGCTCAACGCGGTCATCGGCATCCTGATGGCGCTGCACGAGCGCGAGCGCAGCGGCCGGGGCCAGTCGGTGGAGTCGGCACTGTTCGACAGCGCGCTCTTCTCGCTGTACCCGCATTCCATCAACACGCTGTTCACCGGCCGGGCGCCGCAGCGCTCGGGCAACGGCCATCCCAACATCGCGCCCTACGACACCTACGCCACCGCCACCGAGCCGATCTACTTGGCCGTGGGCAACAACGGCCAGTTCCAGCGCCTGTGCGCGGCGGTGGGCCAGCCGCAGCTGGCCGAGGATCGGCGCTATGCCACCAACGCCCAGCGTGCGGTGCACCGCTTCGAGCTCAAGCAGGATCTGCGACGCGCCTTCGCCGGCTTCGATGCGCAGGCGCTGTTCGAGCGGCTGGTATCGGTGGGCGTGCCCTGCGGCGTGATCCACAACGTGGTCGAGGCGCTGGCCCACCCCCATACCGCGCACCGCGGCATGGTGGCCGAGGTGGACGGCTTCCGCTCGGTGGCCTCGCCGATCAAGCTCAGCCGCACGCCGGCCAGCTACCGCCTGCGGCCGCAGGAGATCGGCCAGAGCACGCTGCAGGTGCTGGGCGAGGCCGGCCTGTCGGAGCAGCAGATCGCGCTGCTGCTGGAGCGGGGCGTGATCCGGCAGGCCGCTGCCGGCGAGGCGGCGTAGCCGTCAGCCGCGCGCCCACTGGCGCGCCAGCGCCGCCGGGTGGCGCGGCCAGCCGGGGCGGCCGAACCAGGCACCGCCCGCAATGGTGACGGCGATGACGATGCCATAAACCGCCAGCGCCGCCGCCTGCGCGGCGAACACCTGCACCAGCGCTCCGCCGCCCCGCAGCGCCAGCCAGCCGCCGGCGCCGGCCACCGCCAGGCGCAGCACGTTGGCCAGCACCGGCCACAGCAGCCGGCCCGCGCCCTGCGAGGCGAAGTACAGCACCAGCCCCAGGCCGAAAAATCCATACCACGGCCCCACGGTGCGCAGGTACAGGCTGCCGGCCGCGAGCATGGCCGGGTCGCTGCCGAACAGCCGCAGCCAGGCCTCGGGGAACAGCGCGGCCGCGATGCCGATGGCGCTGGTGAGCGCAAAGGCCAGCGCCGCGCCGGCCCAGGCGGCGCGCAGCGCGCGCTCGCTGCGGCCGGCGCCCATGCAGGTGCCCACCATGGCCAGCAGCGGCGCGCCCAGGCCGAAGACCAGCGGCACCATCAGGTACTCCAGCCGCGCGGCCGTGCCATAGCCGGCGATGGCGCCGGCGCCCCAGCGCCCGGCCAGCGCGGTGGCGATGCCGATGCTGAGATTGGTGGCCGCGGTGGAGATGGCGCCCAGCAGGCCGACGCGCAGGATGTCGCGCATCAGCGGCCAGCGCAGCCGTGCCTCGGCCCAGCGTGGGCGCAGCAGGCTGGCCGGCGAGCGCAGGTACAGCAGCAGCGCGATGCTGCCGCCCAGGTAGTACAGCAGCAGCGCCAGCGCGCCGCCGGCGATGCCCAGCGCCGGCAGCGGCCCGCCGCCGAAGATCAAGAGCGGCGACAGCGGCACCACCGCCACCACGCCCACCACCGTGACCTTGGCCGGCAGCGCCATGTTGCCGGTGCCGCGCACCATCGCGGCCAGCGCATTGAACAGCCACACCAGCAGCGCGCCGCCGAACACCCAGTGCGAATACACCAGCGCCGCCTCCAGCGCCGTGCCGCTGCCGCCCATGCGCTCGTACAGCCAGCGCCCGCCCAGCCACATCGCGGCGGTGGAGGCCAGGCCAAAGCCCAGCGCGATGGCCAGCGACTGCCAGACCAGGGCCTGCGCATCCTCATGCCGGCGCGCGCCCAGCGCCCGGGCGATGGCCGAGGCCATGCCGCCGCCCATGGCGCCCGACGAGGTCATCTGCATCAGCATCACCAGCGGAAACACCAGCGCTATGCCAGCCAGCGCATCGGTGCCGAGCCTGCCGACGAAGTAAGTCTCGATCAAGCCGATGGCGGCCTGCGCCGCCATGACCGCGATGTTGGGCAGCGCCAGGCGCAGCAGCGTGGGCACGATGGGCGCTTCGAGCAGGCGCTGGGTGCGCGGATCGAGGCTGGGCGGAGTGGTGGCTGGCATGGCGGATCCTCAGGCGCGGGCGGTTTGCGGGCCCGCAGCGCCAGCGGCGCCAGGCTGGGCGGGTGCGGCGGGGCGCCGCGCCTGCAGCACCAGCAGCGCGGCCAGCAGGCATGCGCCGCCGGCGGTGTACAGGGCGGGGGTGTAGGTCAGCAGCAGCGTGCGCGACAGGCCGCCGCCCCAGGCGGCCACGGCCGCGCCGAGCTGGTGCGCGGCGAACACCCAGCCGAACACCATGCCGGCCTTTTGCGGCCCGAAGGCGGCGCCTGCCAGCTTGACCGTGGGCGGCACGGTGGCGATCCAGTCCAGCCCGTAGAACATCGCGAAGACGCCCAGCCCGACCAGCGTGAAGCCCGAGTGCGGCAGCCAGAACAGCGACAGCCCGCGCAGCCCGTAGTACCAGAACAGCAGCTTGCGGTTGTCGTAGCGGTCCGACAGCCAGCCCGACAGCACCGTGCCCACGAAGTCGAAGGCGCCCATGGCGGCCAGCACCGAGGCTGCCGGCACCGGGCCCAGGCCGTTGTCGCCGCACAGCGAGATGAAATGGGTCTGCACCAGGCCGTTGGTGCTCAACCCGCAGATGAAGAAGCTGCCCGCGAGCACCCAGAAGGTGCGGTTCGCCGCAGCCTCGCGCAGCACGCGAAAGGGCGTGCCGAAGTCCAGCCGCATCGCGGGCGCCGCGGGCGGTGCGGTGTCCGGCGTCTCGCCGTAGGGGCGCAGGCCCACGTCGGCCGGCCGGTCGCGCAGGAAGGTGAGCGCCAGCAGGCCCACGAGCAGCGCCATCGCGACGATGGGCGCCACGGCGGCGCGCCAGCCCCAGTGCTCGATGATCCACGCCGCCAGTGGCAGGAAGGCCAGCTGCCCGGTGGCCGAGCTGGCGGTCAGCAGCCCGATGACCAGGCCGCGGCGGGCCTGGAACCAGCGGTTGGCCACCACCGCGCCCAGCACCATCGCCGTCAGGCCCGTGCCCACGCCCAGCATCAGGCTCCACAGCCAGAACAGCTGCCACAGCTGGTCGGCCATGGTGACCAGGGCCATGGCCCCGCCCACCAGCGCCAGCCCGGCAACCACCACCGGGCGCAGGCCGAAGCGCTCCATCAGCACCGCGGCGAACGGCCCCATCAACCCGAACAGCGCGAAGCGCAGCGCCAGCGCCGACGAGATCTGCTCCGTGGTCCAGCCGAACTCCCTGCCCAGCGGCTGGATCATCGCGCCCGGCAGGCCCAGCGCGGCGGCCATGGTGAGCATGGTGAGAAAGGTGATGCCGGCGACCAGCCAGCCATAGTGGATGCCGCGGCCTTGCAGCCAGGTGGCGGTGCGGGTGAGGGACATGGGGGTTCTCCGGAAGGAACGGCGGCTATTCGTCGCCCAGCGCGGTCAGGGCATCGTCGAGCAGCGCATGCAGCGCGAGCACGCGCTCCACGCCAAGGCGCTCGTTCAGCGCCAGCTGCGCCTTGCGCCAGAGCGCGCGGGCCTCGTCGCGCTTGGCGTGGCCGCTGCCGGTCAGGGTCAGCAGCCGGCTGCGGGCATCGGCGCCTTCGCCCATCTCCACCCAGCCCTCGGCGATCAGCGGCTTGAGGTTGCGCGTGAGCGTGGAGGCATCCATGCGCATGCGCGCCGCCAGGTCGACCGGCCGGATGGGGCCGTGCGCGGCAAGATTCGTCAGCAGCGAATACTGCGAGGTCTTGAGCCCGCTGCCGGCGATGTAGGCGTCGTAGTGGCGCGATACCACGCGGGTGAGCTGGCGCAGCTTGAAGTTGGTGCAGCCTTGCGGCTTGGCGGTGGCGGTCATGGCAGATTATTGTATCTGCAATCATTGTATATGCAATGATTTGATGGCGGCCATGTGGCTGCGCAACCTTGTCCGGGGCAGGGGCATGGGCCTAAGCTGGGGGCGGACCAGGCGCTGCCAAGGCTCCAGGCCCTGTCGCGCGAGCTCGATGGCTATTGACGCTCGGGCGTTTTCTTGCGGCCGCGCGGCTCGCGCGCGGTCCTGGCCTGGGGCAGGTTGGCGTTGGGAAAGAAGTTGTGGTCCACGTCCAGCCAGGCCGGATTTTCGGCATACATGTCGGCCACCAGCTGCTTGATGGCGTCTATGTACCAGGCGTTGTCGTTGAGGCGGTGGGTGAAGATGATCGGCGAGGTGGCGCGCGGATCGTCCACCAGGCGGTAGTGCAGGTCGCTGCGCAGGCGCGCGGACGCGGGTATCAGGCACAAGCCCGACTCGGCGGCCACCAGGCCCAGCGCGGTCTGGATCTCGCGCACCTCGTGCACCTCGGCGGGCCGGATGCCCTGGTCGCTCAGCAGGCCCAGCACATGGTCGGCAAAGCTCGGGCGCGGCTCCTTCGGGTAGACGATGAGCTTGTGGCCCTGAAGCGCCTTGAGGCCGATGCGGCTGGTCTCGGCGGCCAGCGGTGAGCTCGGCGGCATGGCCAGCACCAGCCGCTCCTCGCGCAGCACGGTGCGCGCCACCGTCGAGTCGTTGCTGCGTATGCGGCCGAAACCCACGTCGATGCGACCTGACTTCAGCGCCACGAACTGCTGCATCGAGGTGAGCTCGACCAGCTGGATATCCACGTCCGGGTAGTGCTGGCGCAGCTTGCGCACCAGCATGGGCAGGCCGCCGTACAGCGTCGAGGCGACGAAGCCTATGGACAGGGTCTGGCGCTGGTTCAGGCCGATCTGGCGGGTGGCGGTCTTGAGCTGGTCGACGCGGTTGATGATCTGCAGCGCCTGCTCGTAGAACATGCGCCCTGCCTCGGTCAGCCGCAGCGGCCGGCTGTTGCGCAGGATGAGCTGCACGCCCAGCTCGTCTTCGAGCAGCTGGATCTGGCGGCTGAGCGGCGGCTGGGCAATGTGCAGCTGTTCGGACGCCCGTGTGAAGTTGCGTGCGTTGGCCACCGCGACAAAGTACTTGAGCTGTCGGATATCCATCAGGGAAAACCATAGCTTAATGGGATTGACGGATTGTAGCTTATTGATTTTTATGGATTTGATTCTGCTTCATATCTTTAAGGTATTGAATCAGACCAATTTGGTGTTGGATAGACCGGGGGCTGTCGTTGTTCAATCCACTCCATGGAACACACGCAACGCATTCAATCCTGCACAGCCACGGCGCTCGTCGAGCGGGTGGAGACCTTTTTGCTGGATCTGCCGACCATCCGGCCGCACCAGCTGTCGATGGCGACGATGAACGGCCAGACCCTGATGCTGGTGCGCCTGTACTGCTCCGACGGCACGGTGGGCGTGGGCGAGGCCACGACGATCGGCGGCCTGGCTTACGGCGCGGAATCGCCCGAGGGCATGAAGCTGGCGATCGATACCTATTTCGCGCCGCTGCTGCTCGGCGCCGACGCCAGCCAGGTGCCGGCCCTCATGGCCAGGCTTCACCGTGCCATCCACGACAACCGCTTCGCCAAGTGCGCGGTGGAGACCGCGCTGTTCGATGCGCTGGGCCAGCGCTGCGGCCTGCCGCTGTCGCAGCTGCTGGGCGGCCGGGTGCGCGACAGCCTGCCGGTGGCATGGACGCTGGCCTCGGGAGATACTGCCAAGGACATCGACGAGGCCGAGCGCATGCTGGCGCAGCGCCGCCACAACATCTTCAAGCTCAAGATCGGCCGCCGCGCCGTGGCCGCCGACGTGGCCCACGTCGCCGCCATCAAGAAAGCGCTGGGCGAGCGCGGCGCGGTGCGGGTCGATGTGAACATGGCCTGGAGCGAGCTGCAGGCGCAGCGCGGCCTGGCCGGCCTGGTCGATGCCGGCTGCGAGCTGGTCGAGCAGCCGGTGGCCTCGGCCGATGCGCTGGCGCGGCTGAAGGGGCGTTTCCCGATCGCGGTGATGGCCGACGAATCGCTGACCGGCCCGGCCTCGGCCTTTGCGTTGGCGCGCGTGGCGGGCGCCGATGTGTTCGCGGTCAAGACCGAGCAGTCCGGCGGGCTGCAGGCCGCGCAGCAGGTGGCGGCGATCGCCGACGCCGCCGGCATCGAACTCTATGGCGGCACCATGCTGGAAGGCGCGGTGGGCACGGTCGCCGCGGCCCATGCCTTTGCCACCTTCCGCCAGCTGCAGTGGGGCACCGAGCTCTTCGGCCCCCTGCTGCTGACCGAGGAGATCCTGGCCCAGCCGCTGCAGTACCGGGATTTCCAGCTCGCGGTGCCGACGGCGCCCGGCCTGGGCATCACGCTGGACGAGGACCGCGTCCAGTTCTTCCGCCGCGACAAGCAGCGGGGCGCCGCGGTGGCGGCGGCCAGCCCCGCGATGGCTTCCCACTGATCCGCCCCACTTCACCCATTTCCACCCACGATCGAAGGAGACTGCAATGACAGCCAAGATTTTCAACACCGCCGAAGTACAAGACTTCCTGCGCCTGGCCAGCGGCCTGGACCAGGGCGGCGGCAACCCGCGCACCAAGCAGATCGTGCACCGCATCCTGTCGGATCTGTTCAAGACCATCGAAGACCTGGAAATCACCTCCGACGAATACTGGGCCGGCGTTGCCTACCTGAACCGGCTCGGTGCCAGCAGCGAGGCGGGCCTGCTGTCGCCCGGCCTGGGCTTCGACCGCTTTCTCGACATGCGCATGGATGCGCAGGACCGGGCGCTGGGCGTCGAGAACGGCACGCCGCGCACCATCGAAGGCCCGCTGTACGTTGCCGGCGCGCCGGTGGCCCAGGGCTATGTGCGCCTGGACGACGGCAGCGACAAGGAAGGCCAGACCCTGATCATGCACGGCACGGTGCGCGGCGCGGACGGCCAGCCGCTGGCCGGCGCCCAGGTCGAGGTCTGGCATGCCAACACCAAGGGCTTTTATTCGCACTTCGACCCCACCGGCGAGCAAAAGCCGTTCAACATGCGCCGCACCATCATCACCGATGCGCAGGGCCGCTACAAGTTCCAGAGCATCGTGCCCAAGGGCTATGGCTGCCCGCCGGACGGCCCCACGCAAGGCCTGCTCAACCAGCTGGGCCGTCACGGCAACCGCCCGGCCCACATCCACTTCTTCGTCACGGCCGACGGCCACCGCAAGCTGACCACGCAGATCAACATCGATGGCGATCCGCTGGTGTATGACGACTTCGCCTACGCCACCCGCGAAGGGCTGGTGCCGCCGCTGGTCGAGCACAGCGATGCGGCCAGCATCGAGGCCAACGGCCTGAGCGGGCCGTTCGCCGAGATCGTGTTCGACATCGCGCTCAGCGCCCTGGTCAATGGCGTCGACAACCAGATCGTCAACCGCCCGCGCCTGGCGGCCTGACGCCTGACGGCCGCGCCGCCCGGCACGAGCTGCCAGGTGCACCGCGGCTCCTGCCCTTCCGATTTACCCCCTGCCGCACCGCGACCGGCGTTGCGGGGGAGAGCTGCACCCCAAGGAGACCCACCATGAACACGACTGCCTCTGCCGACAGGTTCGGCGACGTCGAGAAGTTGCTGGAAACAGCCTTGCAAGACGACAAGGAAAGCGGCGTTTTCCGCTGCCGCCGCGACATCTTCACCAACCCCGAGCTGTTCGAGCTGGAGATGAAGTACCTCTTCGAGTCGAACTGGGTCTATCTGGCGCACGAGAGCCAGATTCCGCACAACAACGACTACTACACCACCTCGATCGGCCGCCAGCCCATCATCATCACCCGCGACAAGCAGGGCGAGCTGCATGCGGTGATCAACGCCTGTGCCCACAAGGGGGCCATGCTGTGCCGCCGCAAGCACGGCAACAAGGGCAGCTTCACCTGCCCGTTCCACGGCTGGACCTTCAACAACAGCGGCAAGCTGCTCAAGGTCAAGGACGAGAAGACCACCGAATACCCGGTCTCCTTCAACCAGAACGGCTCGCACGATTTGACCCGGGTGGCGCGCTTCCAGAGCTACCGCGGCTTCCTGTTCGGCAGCCTCAACGCCGATGTGCAGCCGCTGGAGGAGTACCTCGGCGAGACCCGGGTCATCATCGACCAGATCGTGGACCAGGCACCGGGCGGCCTGGAGGTGCTGCGCGGCAACTCCAGCTACATCTACGACGGCAACTGGAAGATGCAGATGGAAAACGGCTGCGACGGCTACCACGTCAGCTCCGTGCACTGGAACTATGCGGCCACCATGGGCCGCCGCCACGCCGAGGGCACCAAGGCCACCGATGCCAACAACTGGAGCAAATCGGTGGCCGGCGTCTACGGCTTCGAGAACGGCCACATCCTGCTGTGGACCACGACGCTGAACCCCGAGGTGCGCCCGATCTGGAACCAGCGCGAGCAGCTCGCCGAGCGCGTGGGGCAGGATCGCGCCGACATCATCGTCAGCCAGACGCGCAACCTGTGCCTCTATCCCAATGTGTTCCTGATGGACCAGTTCGGCACCCAGATCCGCGTGGCCCGGCCGCTGAGCGTGAACCAGACCGAGATCAGCATCTTCTGCTTCGGCCCCAAGGGCGAGAGCGCCGAGGACCGCGCCATCCGCATCCGCCAGTACGAGGACTTCTTCAACGTCTCGGGCATGGGCACGGCGGACGACCTGGAGGAGTTCCGCGCCTGCCAGGCAGGCTATGCCGGCAGCGCGGTGCGCTGGAACGACATGAGCCGCGGCGCGCCGCTGTGGATCGAGGGCCCCGACCAGAACGCCAGAAGAATGGGCATGAAGCCCTTGCTCAGCGGCGAGCGCAGCGAGGACGAGGGCCTGTTCGTGTGCCAGCACGACTACTGGGCCAAGACGATGCGCAAGGCCGTGCAACAGGAACGCGAAGGAGCCCAGCCATGAGCGCCACCGATACCCGCGCCGACCATGGCGCGATCTGCGCCTTCCTCCACCGCGAGGCACGCCATCTGGATGACCGCGAGTGGGAGCCCTGGCTTGCGCTGTATGCCCCCGACGCCGAATACTGGATGCCGGCCTGGGACGACGACGACCAGCTCACCGAAGACCCGCAGAGCGAAATCTCGCTGATCTACTACCCGAGCCGCAACGGCCTGGAAGACCGGGTCTTCCGCATCAAGACCGAGCGCTCCAGCGCCTCGATGCCCGAGCCGCGCACCAACCACATGATCACCAACGTGGAGGTGCTGGCCGAGAGTGGCGATGCGGTGGACGTGCGCTACAACTTCCACACGCTGAGCCACCGCTACAAGCAGACCGACCACTTTTTCGGCACGGTCTTCGCAACGCTGCGCAAGGTGGACGGGGGCTTCCTGATCGCGCGCAAGAAGATCGTTCTCAAGAACGACTACATCCGCCAGGTGGTCGATGTCTATCACATCTGACGCCAAGGAGATCACCATGACCAGCTATCGCATAGCCCTGAACTTCGAGGACGGGGTCACCCGCTTCGTGGACTGCGGCGCCACCGAGAAGGTGCTCGATGCCGCGTTCCGCAACCGCATCAACCTGCCCATGGACTGCTCCGACGGCGTCTGCGGCACCTGCAAGTGCAAGGCCGAAAGCGGCGCCTACGACCTGGGCGACGACTACATCGAGGACGCTCTGACCGAGGACGAGGCCGGGCAGGGCCTGGTGCTGACCTGCCAGATGGTGCCCAAGTCAGACTGCGTGATCGCGGTGCCCGTGCCTTCGACGGCCTGCAAGACCGGCACCGCCCAGTTCGGCGCCACGGTCGCCGAGGTGGTGCCGTTCAGCGACGCCGCCTATGAGCTGGTGCTCGACGTCGCGCAGGATGCGCCGGCCTTCCTGCCGGGGCAGTACGTCAACATCACGGTGCCGGGCAGCGGCCAGCACCGCTCCTACTCGTTCAGCTCGGCGCCGGGCGAGCGCCGCATGAGCTTTCTCATCAAGCAGGTGCCCGGCGGCCTGATGAGCTCCTGGCTCCAGGGCGCTGGCGCCGGGCAGCAGCTGCAGATGACGGGGCCGCTGGGCAGCTTCTACCTGCGGGCGGTGGCCCGGCCGCTGCTGCTGCTGGCCGGCGGCACGGGCCTCGCGCCCTTTCTGTCCATGCTGGAGGTACTGGCGCGCCAGGGCACTGCGCAGCCGGTGCACATGATCTACGGCGCGACGCGCGACCAGGACCTGGTGCTGGTCGAGCGCCTGCAGGAGTATGCGCGGCGCATCCCGGGCTTCACCTTCACCACCTGCGTGGCCGACCCGCAGACCGCGCACGAGCGCCAGGGCTACGTCACCAACCACATGCCCGCGCAGGCGCTGCATGGCGGCAATGTGGACGTGTACCTGTGCGGCCCGCCGCCCATGGTGGAGGCGGTGCAAAAGCACTTCAAGTCCGAGGGCATGGCGCCCGCAAGCTTCCACTACGAGAAGTTCACCCCCAACCAGGCCGTGGCGGCCTAGGCGGAGCGCAGCATGAGGCAAAGATTCGCAGGCCAGGTCGTCGTCGTCACCGGCGCGGCCCAGGGCATTGGCCGTGGCGTGGCGCAGGGCATCGCCGCCGAGGGCGGCAAGGTGGTGCTGGTCGACCGTGCGGACTTCGTCGCCGAGGTGGCGGCGGAGCTTGGCGGGGCCGGCGCGGCGGGATTCGTGGCCGACCTCGAAACCTACGAGGGCGCCCGGGCCGCGATGGCGTTTGCCGCGCAGGCCTTCGGCGGCATCGACATCCTGGTCAACGGGGTTGGCGGCGCGATCCGCATGCGGCCGTTCGCCGAGTTCGAGCCGCAGCAGATCGACGCCGAGATCCGCCGCTCGCTGATGCCCACGCTGTATGCCTGCCATGCGGTGCTGCCGCACCTGCTGGCGCGCGGCGGCGGCACCATCGTCAATGTGTCGTCGAACGCCACGCGCGGCATCCACCGGGTGCCGTACTCGGCGGCCAAGGGCGGCGTCAATGCGCTGACCCAGTCGCTGGCGATGGAGTATGCCCAGCACAACATCCGCGTCGCCGCGACCGCGCCGGGCGGCACCGCTGCGCCGCCGCGCCGCATTCCGCGCAATGCCGCCGGCGACACCGAACAGGAAAAGGCCTGGATGGGCGAGGCGGTCAGGCAGGTCACCGAATCCACCTTCTTCAAGCGCTACGGCAGCCTCGACGAACAAGTGGCGCCGATCCTGTTCCTGGCCTCGCGCGAGGCGAGCTACATCACCGGCACCGTGCTGCCGGTGGCAGGCGGCGACCTCGGCTGAACGCGCCGCGATCCACCCAAGGAGACAAGCATGAAAACACTGGAAATCAATCAGATCATCGACAACGCCCGCTTCACCCGCTTTCACTGGATGGTGACCTGCCTGTGCGCACTGCTGCTGGTGTTCGACGGCTATGACCTCTTCATCTACGGCGCGGTGCTGCCGGTGCTGATGAAGGAGTGGAGCCTCACGCCGGTGCAGGCGGGCGCGCTCGGCAGCTATGCGCTGTTCGGCATGATGTTCGGCGCCTTCGTGTTCGGCCCGCTGGCGGACCGCATCGGCCGCAAGAAGGGCGTGGCCATCAGCTTCGTGCTGTTTAGCCTGGCCACCTTCATGAGCGGCTTTGCCGGCTCGCCGGCCGAGTTCGGCATCTTCCGCTTCATCGCCGGCCTGGGCTGCGGCGGCCTGATGCCCAACGCGGTGGCGCTGATGAACGAGTATGCGCCGAGGCGGGCCCGCAGCACCCTGGTGGCGCTGATGTTCAGCGGCTACTCGCTGGGCGGCGTGCTGTGCGCGGGCCTGGGCATCTACATGCTGCCGCGCTTTGGCTGGCAGTCCATGTTCTTCGCCGCGGCGGTGCCGCTGGTGCTGCTGCCGCTCATCCTGTGGAAGCTGCCGGAGTCGGTGGGCTTCCTGCTGCGCCAGGGCAAGGAGACCCAGGCCCGCGAGATGCTGCGCAGGGTGGCTCCGGCCATGGCGCTGCCGGCGGATGCACGCCTGGTGCAGTCCGACGCCAAGGGCGCGGGCGTGCCGATGCTGGAGCTGTTCAAGCAGGGGCGCAGCATGGGCACCTTCATGATCTGGCTGTCCTTCTTCTGCTGCCTGCTGATGGTGTACGCGCTGGGCTCGTGGCTGCCCAAGCTGATGGCCAACGCCGGCTACAGCCTGGGCTCCAGCCTGTCGTTTCTGCTGATGCTGAACTTCGGCGGCGTGGTCGGCGCGATTGCCGGCGGCTGGCTGGGCGACCGCTTCAGCCTGCCCAAGGTGGTGGTGGCCTTCTTCGCGCTGGGCACGGTGTCGATCGCGCTGCTGGGCTTCAACAGCCCGATGCCGGTGCTGTACCTGCTGATTGCGGTGGCCGGTGCCACCACCATCGGCACGCAGATCCTGCTGTATGCCAACACGGCGCAGTTCTACCCGCTGTCCATGCGCTCGACCGGCCTGGGCTGGGCTTCCGGCGTCGGCCGCACGGGCGCCATCGTCGGCCCGCTGCTGGGCGGATCGCTGATGGCCGCAGCCCTGCCGCTGAAGATGAATTTCCTGATATTCGCGGCGCCAGGCCTGGTGGCGGCGCTGGCGATGGGCTGCTTCATTCTGTGGCACCGCCGCGGCACCCCCGCCAGCGCCACCGAGGCAGCCCTTGCCATGACCAGTGCCTCCGCGCGCTGATACCGCAGCCGTTTTCATACCGAAAGGAACACCATGCTGTACCTGGTGCACATGATCGTCGACATCCCATCCACCGTGCCGCCCGAAGAGGCCGCGCGCATCAAGGAGCAGGAGAAAGCCTACTCGCAGGCGCTGCAGCGCTCGGGCCAATGGCCGCACCTGTGGCGCGTGGTGGGCGAATACGCCAACTACAGCGTGTTCGACGTGCAGAGCAACGACGAGCTGCACGACACCCTCAGCCGGCTGCCCCTGTTCCCGTTCATGAAGATCACGGTGACGCCGCTGGCCAGGCACCCTTCTTCCATCCTCTAGGAGCGCGCGAGATGAAGCTGAAGCGACGCACCCTCGCCCTGCTGGCCGCGGCCTGCGCGCTGCCCGGCACGGCCCTGGCGCAACCCGGCGCGCACTGGCCGGGCAGGCCCGTCAAATGGGTGGTGCCTTTTCCGCCGGGCGGCGCCATGGACGCGATTGCCCGCACGCTGGGCGACCAGGCGGCGCGGCAGCTGGGCCAGCCGTTCGTGATCGAGAACCGGCCGGGCGCCGGCGGCAACATCGGCGCCGACTATGTGGCCAAGCAGCCGGCCGACGGCTACACCATCATGATCACCTCCATCGGCATGGCGACCAACAAGGCGCTGTACGCCAAGCTGAGCTACGACCCGGTGAAGGACTTCGCGCCCATCAGCTTGCTGGCCGTGGTGCCCAATGTGCTGGTGGTGAACGCGGCGCGCAGCGCCGACAAGTCGGTGCAGGACGTGCTGGCCCACGCCCGGCGCAATCCGGGCAAGCTGACCTACGCGTCCGCGGGCAACGGCACCTCGATCCACCTGGCCGGCGAAATGTTCGCCTCGCTGGCCGGGCTCGATCTCGTGCATGTGCCCTACAAGGGCAGCGGCCCGGCGATCACCGACATGCTGGGCGGGCAGGTGGACCTGATGTTCGACAGCATCACCTCTGCCCGCCCGCACATCCAGTCGGGCAAGCTGCGCGCGCTGGGCGTGACCACCGCCACGCGCTCGCCGGCATTGCCGGGCGTGCCCACGATCGCCGAGGCCGGCGTGCCGGGCTACGAGGTCTCGCCCTGGTTTGCGGTGTTCGCGCCGGCGGGCACGCCGGCCGAGGTGGTGGCCAGGCTCAACCAGGCGCTGCGCGCGGCCATGCAGCAGCCCGAGACCCTCAAGAAGCTCGAAGCGCTGGGCGCCGAGCCGATCGGCTCCACGCCGCAGGAGCTGGCCGCGCACCTGGCCCGGGAGATGGACCGTTGGGGCAGATTGATCAAGGAACGCAACATCCGCATGGACTGATGGTGCATGGAGACTACCCGATGAATTCTGCTTCCCAATGGGCGATTCCCTCGCTGATCGACAACGAGCGCCTGGGCGCCTTCCAGTGGAGGGTGCTGGCGCTGTGCTTCGCCATCGCGCTGTTCGACGGCTTTGACACGCAGGCCATCGCCTTCACCGGCCCGGCCATTCTTGCCGCATTCGGCTTGCCCGCAGGTGCGTTGGCGCCCATCCTGACGGCCGGTATCGTGGGCATGACCATCGGCGCCATGACGCTGGGCATGGTGGGCGACCGCATTGGCCGCCGCCCCACCATCATGCTGAGCCTGGCGATCTTTGGCTGTGCGACGCTGGCCACGGCTTGGTCCAGCGACACCCGCCACATCCTGGTGCTGCGCTTCATTGCCGGGCTGGGCATGGGCGGCTGCACGCCGGTGCTGCTGGCGCTGGCTGCCGAATATGGGCCCGCCCGCTACCGGGGCACGATCATGACCGGCGTGCTGCTGGGGCTGCCTGCCGGCGCGATGCTGGGCGGCCTGCTGGCGGCGCGCATGCTGCCGCTGATCGGATGGGAGGGCATCTTCATCGTCGGCGGTGCCGCGCCGCTGGCGATGCTGCTGGTCATTGCGCTGCTCTTGCCCGAGTCGCTGTATTTCCGCGCGACGCGCGGCGATGCCGCGGGGCAGCGCTACATCGCGCAGGTGCTGTCCAAGATCGTCAGGCGGCCGCTGCCTGCGGATGTGCGCTTCACCGTGCCGGAATCCGCGGCGGCCCGGGCCAGCGTGCGCGCGCTGTTCAGCGCTGGCAACGCCGGCAAGACCCTGGCGATCTGGGCGATCTACCTGCTCAACTGGGTGGCCTGGTTCATGCTGCTGTCGTGGCTGCCGACGGTGCTCAAGGCGGCAGGCCTGCCCGCGGCGGATGCGCCGCTGGGCACGGTGATCGTCAATGCGGTGTTCATCGTCTGCGCGGTGCCGCTGTCGTTCCTGCTGCCGCGTGTCGACACCCGCCGCCTGCTGGCCGCGATGTTCGCCATCGGCATTGCGGTGGCGCTGGGCCTGGGCTTTGCCGGGCAGAACTGGGCCGTGGTGTTCGTGCTGGTGGGGGTGGCCGGCTTTGGCGTCGGCGGCCAGCAGATCGCGCTGAACTACCTGATCGTCGGCGCCTACCCGACGGCGCTGCGCGCCACCGCGACGGGCTGGTCCATAGGCATGGGGCGCGCGGGTGCCATACTCGGCTCGGCCATCGGCGGCAGCTTTCTCGCCTGGGGCGGGCCGAAGGGCTTCTTCCTGGCGCTGGCCGTGCCGCTGATCGGCGCGGGCATCGCGGTGCTGAGCCTCAAGCTCAGCCGCCCCGATGCCGGTGCCGCGGTGCCGGCGCCGCACTGAGTTCAAGGGATTCGCACCGCAAGGAGAGGAACGATGTTCAAGAATGGGTCCATCACCGCCTGGGTGGCCGGCTTTCTGGCGGTGCTGATCTCCTATGCGGGGCCGCTGGTCATCTTCATCCAGGCGGCACAGGCCGGCCATGTATCGAACGCGGAGCTGACTTCATGGATATGGGGCATCTCGATGGGCGCGGGCGTGAGCGGCCTGCTGCTGAGCTGGTGGCTCAGGCAGCCGATCATCACCGCCTGGTCCGCGCCGGGCACCGCGCTGCTGCTCAGCCTGCTGCCCCACATCTCCATGCCCGAGGTGGTGGGAGCCTACCTGAGCGCGGCGGCGATCGTGATCCTCATCGGCGTCACCGGCTGCTTCGAGAAGATCGTCGACTTCATACCCAAGGGCATTGCCGCGGGCATGATGGCCGGCATCCTGTTCCAGTTCGGCGTGCAGGCCTTCCGAGTCAGCAGCGATGCGCCCGGCATGGTGTTCGCCATGCTCGCGGCCTATCTGCTCGGCAAGCGGCTGTGGCCGCGCTATGCCATCGTGCTGGTGGCCCTGACCGGCTTCGCGGTGGCATTCGCGCTGGGCAAGACCCACCTGCAGGCGCTGGGCCTGGCGCTGGCCAGGCCGGTGTTCGTCGCGCCGCATTTCGATATCGGCGTCTTCCTCAGCTTCACCGTGCCGCTGGTGCTGGTGAGCCTGACCGGGCAGTACCTGCCCGGCATGGCGGTGCTGCAGCTGGCCGGCTACCGCACGCCGTCGCGGGCGGTAGTCACCGGCACCGGGCTGGCTTCGCTGCTCACCGCGTGCTTCGGCGGCATCACCATCGTGCTGGCGGCCATCACGGCCGCGCTGTGCACCGGCAAGGATGCGCACCCCGACCCCGGCAGGCGCTATGTCGCCGGCATCGCCAACGGTGTCTTCTACCTGGTGGGCGGCACGTTCGCCGGCACCATCGTGCAGCTGTTCAGCGCCTTCCCGCCCGCGCTGATCGCGGCGCTGGCCGGGCTGGCGCTGATCGGCGCCATCGTCTCCAACATCCGGCTGCTGGCGCAGGAGGGCGCGTATGCCGAGCCCTCGGTCATCACCTTTTTGGCGACCGCCTCGGGCATGACGCTGTTCGGGCTGGGCGCGGCATTCTGGGGCGTGGTGTTCGGCATGGCCTCGTACTGGCTGTTCGGCCGCCCGGCGCAGGAATCATGGAGAAAGCAATGAAGGATTTCGACCTTGCCGCCAGTGCGCTGCTGGCGGTGTTGCCGGCGCGCGCGCAGGAGCTGGCGCGCCTGCGCAGCATGGCGCAGCAGGGGCCGCGGCCCACGGTGACGGTCATCGGCAAATACAACCATGGCAAGAGCCGGCTGCTCAACGAGCTGGTCGGCAGCGATGCGTTCGCGGTGGCCGACCGGCGCGAAACCGTGCTCCTGGCCGAGCATGTGCAGCCGCAGGTGCGCTGGCTGGACGCGCCGGGGCTGGATGCCGACGTGGGCCAGGCGGACGACGGCCATGCGCACCGCGCCGCCTGGGAGCAGGCCGACATCCGCTTGTTCGTGCATGCGGCGAAGGAGGGCGAGCTCGATGCCGCCGAGCGTGCCCTGCTGCAGCGCCTGCATGCGGACCGCGAGCGCACGCGGCGCCAGACGCTGTTCGTGCTGACGCAGGTGGACCAGCTGGCCGACGATGCGCACCTGGAGCAGGTGGCGCGGGCCATCCGGGCCCAGGCGCCGGGCCTGGGGCTGCACCCGGTATCGGCCACCCGCCACCGGCAGGGCATGGAAGGCGGCAAGCAGCTGTTGGTGAAAAAAAGCGGCATGCCGGCCCTGCAGGCGGCGCTGCACGGCGCAATGCAGCAGGTGCCGCAGGCGCGCGCGCACGAGGCCGCGCTGCTGCTGGGCGAGATCCGCGCCGAGCTGCAGCGCCTGCAGGCCGAGGCGGCGGCGCTGCTGCAGCAACTGCACTGCCTGCAACAGCGCCAGCGCCAGGATTTCGAGCAGGGCCTCGCAGCCGTGCTGGGCAAGGTGCAGGACGATCTGCAGCCGGTGCTGGAGGTCTCGGGCACCGACCAGGCCCTGGTGCCGGACTCGTTCGATAACATGTTCAAGCTCACCGCCGGCAAGATGGAGCGTGCGCGCATACAGATCGCCTACTCGCGTGCCTGCATAGCCATCAACGGTCACCTGGTGCGGCATGGCGTGGTGGGGCTGCCGCCCGCGCAGCAGACCTCGGTGCGCAGCCTGGATACGGTGATGGTGGCGGTCATGGGCGTGTCGGTCAAATACCGCGACGACCTGCGCAGCATGTTCTGCGAGCCCGCCGGGCGCCAGCGGCTGCAGCAGGCATTTGCGCACTACTTCGAGCTGTCCGAAGACCGTAGGGCATTAGCCGGGCAGATCGGCGAGGCCGAGGCCGCCGCCGCGGCAGCCGCGCGGGCGCTGGCGGCACTGCGCACGCTGGAGCAGCTGCGATGAGCAGCGCGGCCGGCAACGAGCGGCGGTTCATGGCCGCGGTCGACGGCTTCGGCTTTGCCGCCCGCGACCTGGAGCCGGTGCTGGGCCAGCTGGATGCCTGGCTTGCCAGCCTGGCTCGGGAGCTGGCTGCCTGCAGCCTGGAGGCCGCCGGGCTGCAGCAGGGTAGCGAGCTGGCGCAGCAGGCGCTGGCCATCAATGCGGGGGTGCGGATGGACGTGCAGGGCTGGAGCGCGCAGCGGGCCGGGCTGGCGCCGGCGCAGTCGCTGGCCGCGGCCTTCGAAGACCAGGCCATGCTGCTGGTGTTCGGCAAGTTCAATGCGGGCAAGAGTTCGCTGTGCAACTTCTTGGCCGGGCGCTTTCGGCAGCAGGGCCGGCCGCTGCAGTACTTCCACCTGGAGGGCGGGCAGGTGCGGGAGGCTCCCGAGGCTTTGCACGAAGGCGCGACCGAGACCACCGCCCGCCTGCAGGGCGTGAGCCTGGGCGGCAGGCTGGTGCTGCTGGACACCCCCGGCCTGCATTCGGCGAGCGCCGCCAATGCCGCGCTGACCCAGCGTTTTCTCGACAGCGCCGATGCGGTGCTGTGGCTGACCAGCTCCACCTCGCCCGGGCAGGTGCAGGAGCTTGACGAGCTGGCGCGCGAGCTGCGCCGCAACAAGCCCTTGCTGCCCGTCGTGACGCGCAGCGACTGCATCGAGGAAGACGAGGTCGATGGCGAGATCGTCAAGCTGCTGCGCAACAAGACCGCTGCCAACCGCGCCTTGCAGGAGGCCGACGTGCAGGAGCGCGCGGCGGACAAGCTGCGCTCGCTGGGCGTGCCGGCGGGCCTGTTGAAGGCGCCGGTGTCCGTCTCGGTGCGCATGGCCCAGGCGGCGGGGCAGGGCAGCGCGGCCATGGCCGATGCCGGCTTCGAGCGCCTGTACGGCGCGCTGCTGGAGCTGGCCGCGCCGGCGCTGGCCTACAAGCAGCGCAAGCCCGCCGAAATGCTGCTGCACCACCTGGAGGAGCGCGTGCTCGGCCGCCTGCAGGCCCAGACCTTGCCTGCGCTGGCGGCCCTGCGGCGAGCGCTGCAGATGGAAGGCGGGCAGCTGGCGCAGCGGCAAACGCGCATCGTGCAGGCGGCATGGCGCAGCGTGGTCGCCGAATTGCCGCAATGGCTGGAGCAATATGCGCCGGCGCAGGATGCCGAGGCGGTCTGCACCATGGCCGCGCGCGCGGCGGATGCCGCCTTCGCTTGGCAGCTGCGGCAGCAGCTGGGCGGCTATGGCCTGCCGCCAGCCGCGCCGATGCACATTGCGCCGGGCGAAGGCATGGCCTACGAACCCGTCGCGGCCGGCGCCGCGGCAACGGTGCTGGCCGTGGGCTACGAGCGGCTGCATGCCGCGCTGGCCGTCGCGCTGCAGGCCCAGCTGCAGGAGCGGGCCGCCCAGGCGCTGGATGCCTGCGCCGCGATCCTGCGCGCGCTCGATGCCGGGGCCGAGCGCCTGCAGGGCGTCATTCGCTTGCATGGGGAGCGGCTGCAGGGCATCAAGCGGGGATTGCAGGCCGAATAACAGAGGGCCTGGCTGACGGCGACGAGACTGGGGTTTGTGCGAGACCTTGGCAGCGGAATAGTCACTTGCTACACTATGCGTCCTTAGGACGCATAGTGTAGCAAGTGAGAGATAAGACGATATCGCATGAGGCTTTGAATGCCTTGGCCAGGCCTATCCAGGAACGATTGGGCGCATGGGAGCGGCCGGTTGTCACGGCCTACGAACTGGGTGTATTGGCTGCGACCCAGGCGGCAAGAGCAGGCGCGCCGATTTCACTGCCTGTCTATCAAGAAATGGTGCGTTTGCTATCTTCATTCGGGCTCATTTCACCCGCCAAGGATTTCAAGCCTGGCACGGTTTTCCATCTGTTTGGACGGAACAAGCCCTCGCCCATGGAGGTGGCCTGCGCGGTTGATCCGTTCGCCTATGCAAGCCATCTGAGTGCCATGGAATACCATGGCATTACCGACCGTTTCTCGAAAATCCTGTACTTGTCCACTCCGCCCGAGCAGCAATGGAGGGCGCAGGCGGCGGTGCGCATGGACAAGGACCTGGGCAAGCTCCAGGAAGCCTACCTCGCGGCCAAGCTGCCGGTATTGAGGTTCCAGAAATTCGAGCGCATTGAAAGTGTGCTGGTCGAGTTGATGCGCCGGTCGCATCGGGGGGCCTTCAAGGCCGTCAGGTCTCCAGCCATTCGTGTCGCCCTGGTGGGGCGGACTTTCTTGGACATGCTGCGCGATTCGCAGTGGTGCGGTGGAATGCAGCATGTCGTGGACTCCTATAGAACATATGCGGCCAGGTACGTGCGGCTCATCATTGAAGAGGTCGACAGGCACGGAACGTCGATGGAGCGGGCGCGGGCGGGTTATCTGCTGGACGAGGTATGTGGCCTTTCGGATCCGCGCATGGATGCATGGGCATCCACGGTGCAGCGGGGCGGCTCCCGCAAGCTGGACCCGCAGGAGGAATATGCGCCGTTCTTCTCCGCGAGGTGGGCGCTGTCGGTCAATGTCCCATCGCTGTATGCGCCGCGCACTGATTCGGAGGATCCATGATCGAGGTGGAAATCGAGGCCTGGGTTGCGCAGGCCCCGCCGGGGCAGCAAGGCTTCAGAGAGGCGGTGCATACCATTCTGGACAGCATCGGCCATTCCAAAAATCTGAGTGTCAAGATGGTGATGAAGGGCGGGCTGCTGCTGGCCATACGCTACGACAGCTCCCGCTACACCCGCGACCTGGATTTTTCTACCGGCGACAGCTATACCGCGGAAAGTGCCGGCATGCTGTTGGCAGAGCTGCGCGCAGGGCTGGTGGCGGCCGAGGACCGGCTGCCCTACGGAACCGCATGCCGCTTGCAGTCCCATAGGGTCGAGCCGAAAGGAGAGAACAGGACCCACCATAACCTGGCGTTGAAGATCGGATTCGCGAACCGGGGCAATTCTGCGGCGATGGCGCGCTTGGCGGCGGGGGCCTCTGCGCAGGTGGTCGACATCGACTACAGCTTCAATGAAGCCGTTTTCGATGTGGAGGTACTGGCGCTGGATGGCGGCGCGACCATCCTCTCCTATACGCTCAACAATGTGCTGGCCGAGAAGATGCGTTCGCTGCTTCAGCAGCCCGTTCGCAGAAGGAATCGGCGGCAGGATGTCTATGACATCTGGTTGTTGCTGGAGTCGGGGCCGGAGCTCACGGCCGCTGAGCTCGCCAAGATGCATGCAATCCTGGTGGCGTCATGCGGATCCAGGGGGATAGCCCCCGCCATCGCCTCGATGGAAGCCGAAGCGGTGGTATCCATGGCGCGCAAAGGCTATGGCCTGCTGGCGGCGGATGTGGATGGCGGGTTGCCGCCGTTCGATGAAGCCATGGGGCGCGTCGTGGCGCTGTACCGATCGCTGCCTTGGCCCGGCCCAAATAGCTAAAGCGCCCCTGTCGCCGGCATCCTCTTTATCTTGCGCAGACGTCTCCTCCAAGGAGTAGAATTTTTTACATTTCCCATTGCGGCCGCCCCGAGGTTTCTCCCATGCTCCATCCCGCGCTCTTGCGGCAACCAAGAGCAAACCCTCTGTAGCGGCAAACACCATTGCATTCATGCCAGCCGCGCAGATCACCCCCGTTCAGCTCAGCCTGCTCCAGGCCTGCCTGGCACCAGGCGACGGGATCGAGCCGCACTGGCGCGCCTGGCGCGGGCAGGCCGAGCTGGATAGCCTCGACGAGGCTTCCAATCGCTTGCTGCCGTTGCTGTACCGGCGCCTGGAGGCGGCGGGCCTCAACGATCCCGACATGGCGCGGCTGCGCGGCATCTACCGCTACCACTGGTGCCGCAACCAGCTGCTGCTGGCCGAGCTGCGCCGATTGCTGGCGGCGCTGCGGGAGCTGGGCGTCGAGGTGCTGCTGCTCAAGGGCGCGGCGCTGATCCAGCGGCACTACCGCGACCCGGGCATCCGGCCGATGAGCGATCTCGACATCATGGTCCGGCCCGAGGACATGGAGACGGTGTTCAGGCTGTTGCACGAGCGCGGCTGGCAACCCAAGGTCCAGGCCGAGCTGGAGCAGATGCGCACGCGCCGGCTGATTCACGCGGTCGATTTCCGGCGCGACTGGAATGGCCGCGTGCTCGAAATCGATGTGCACTGGACGCCATTGCACCGCTCGACCTGGCCGGGCGCGGAAAAGGCATTCTGGGCGCGCTCGCTGGCCACCAGCGTGGACGGCATCGCCTGCCGCATCCTGGAGCCGACCGACCAGCTGCTGCACACCTGCCTGCATGGCGGCGCCTGGAATGTGATGCCGCCGCTGCGCTGGGTCGCCGATGCCTGCCATATCCTGCGCGACGACGCCGCGGCCATCGATTGGGAGCGCCTGGTCGCCGACGCGCACCGCCACCACGGCTTTCTCATGCTGCGCGAGGCCCTGCTCTGCCTGCACGAGGTATTTGCCGCGCCGCTGCCGCCAGCACTGGTGCGCCAGCTGCTGGCGGCCCGGCCCAGCCGTGCGGAGCGTCTGGAGCATGGCCTGCAGACGCGCCAGATCGCGGCCGCCCGGATCGATCAGCTACTGCTGCTCGAATGGTTCAATCATTCGCGCGCCTACCAGCGCACCGGGCTGCTGGCCCGGCTGGCCGACTTCCCGGCCTACCTCAAGCTGAGCTGGAAGCTCGAGCACTGGCACCAGGTGCCCGGCTTCGTCGTCCGCCGGCTGGCCGCAAGGCTGGGCGACAAGGCCCATCGATTCCGCTGACGCCCAAGGACGCGCCCATGCCCAGCCCGCCGCTCGTCAGCGTCGTCGTCACCTGCTACAACCGCCAGGCCTATCTTGCCCAGGCGCTCGACAGCATCCTCGCGCAGGGTTGCAGCGACTGCGAGATCGTGCTGGTGGACGACGGCTCCACCGACGCTTCGGCGCGCATCGCGGCCGAATACGCCGAGCGCCACGGCGACCGCCTGCGCTACCACCATCAGGCCAACCAGGGCGCGGCCGCGGCCAAGAACACCGGCGTGCGGCTCGCCGCCGGGCGCTACCTTGCCTTTCTCGATTCCGACGATCTGTGGACGCCCGACAAGCTGCAGGCCCAATTGGGCGACGCCGCCAGCCGGCCGGATATCCGCATCCGCTATGCCCACGGCCGCCAGTTCATCAGCCCGGAGCTGGAGCCGGAGCAGCGCGCGCGCCTGCATTGCCCCGCGCAGGCCATGCCGGCGCCGATCAGCGGCACGCTGCTGCTCGAGCGGGCGGATTTCCTGCGCATCGGCTACTTCCGCAGCGAGCTGCGGGTCGGCATCGATGTCGAGTGGCACCTGCGCGCGCGCGCATCCGGCCTGGCCATGGACACCTTGGCGCAGGTGCTGCTGCTGCGCCGCATCCATCCCGGCAATTCCGGGTTCACCGAACAAGACAAGCGCAGGCAGCATGCCGGTATCCTCAAGGAACACCTGGACCGGATGCGCGCCCGCAGCCCCCAGCGCAAGCCATGAACGACCATGACTGATTTCTACGACGATGAAAACCTGCAGCAGGCCTTTGCCGAAGCCATGGCGGCGAGCTATGCCGCTGCCGCCGAGCGCCATGAGGAACGCATCGGCCTGCTGCTGGCCGGTATCGCGATCGAGCTGCGCTTCGCCAGCCCGGCGCTGCGTGCGGCTTTGCTGCCGGCGCTGCGCCACCTGCCGCCCATTGCCACCGGCCAGGCGCCGGCGCTGAGCATTTGCGCCTGGGACCGCGCCGGCAGCGGCATTGCTGCGCCGCCGCCGCCGTTCGACAAGAAGCGCATCACCGACCGCGGCGACATCTGGGGCTTCGTGAGCCGGCGCTACCGGCTGGCCTTCCACTACGGCGAGTACTCCGTGAGCCTGTTCGACCGCGAGCGCGGGCAAGGCCTCTTCTGGGTGGACGACGCCGCCCAGCTGCCTTACTGGAGCGCCGCCGCGCCGCTGCGCACGCTGCTGCACTGGTGCATGCAGGCCAGCGGGCGCCAGCTGCTGCATGCCGCCGCGGTGGGCACTGCACACGGTGGCCTGCTGCTGACCGGCCGGGGCGGCCTGGGCAAGTCTTCGACCGCGCTGGCGGGCCTGCTCAGCGGCATGGACTTTGCCGGCGACGACTATGTGGTGGTGGCGCTGCAGCCGCAGCCCCGGGTCTATCCGCTGTACAGCTCGGCCAAGCTCAACCGCGACCAGATCGAGCGCTTTGCGGCGCTGGCCGCGCAGCTGCGCAACCCGGGCGGCGCCGCTGGCGAGAAGGCCGTCTTCGAGCTGCTGCCGGCCTACCGGGCGCAGATTCCCGATGGCGGCATGCCGATCCGCGCCATCCTGGTGCCGGGCGTGGCCGACCAGCTCGAATCGGCGATCGACGCCGATATCGGGCTGGATGCGGTGCGCCACGCCGCCGCCTTTTCCACGCTCGAGCAGCTGCCCTATGCGGGCAGGTACACCCATGGCTTCATCGACGAGCTGACCCGGCGGGTGCCGGCCTATCGCCTGCGCCTGGGCCGCGACCGGGCGGCGCTGGCGGCGAGCCTGCAGCGCTTCCTGGCCAGCCCGGCGCTGCCCGCCGGCGCGCGCGCCCACGAGCCGGCCGCCGACTGGCCGCTGGTCAGCGTGGTGGTGCCGGCCTACAACCGCGAACGCATGCTGCCGCAGACCCTTGCCAACATCCGTGCCCAGGGCTATCCGCGGCTGGAGATCATCGTCGTCGACGACGGCTCCACCGACCGCAGCGCCGAGGTGGCGCGGGCCCAGCCCGATGTGCGCCTGTTCGAGCAGCCCAATGGCGGCCCGGCGCAGGCCCGCAACCGTGCCATCATCAATGCGCGCGGCGAGTTCGTCGCCTGCCTGGACAGCGACGACCTGTGGCCCGACGGCATGCTGGTGCACTTGGTGGACGCGCTGCGCCGCGATCCGCAGGCCGATGTGGCGCAAGGCTGGCCGCAGCTGGCCCGGCTCGACGGCAGCGGTGCCGGCGAGGGCGAGTTCGAGGGCAATCCGCTCGAAGGCTTTCCGCACTACATCACCGGCAGCGTGTTCCGCCGCTCGGTGTTCGAGCGGGTCGGGCTGTTCGATCCGGAACTGCGTTTCGGCGAGGACACCGACTGGTTCAACCGCGCGCGCGAGCACGGCGCCAGGCTGCTGCGCCTGGACTGCGTCTCGGTGATCGTGCGCCGCCACGGCGGCAACATGACCTATGGCAAGAACCTGGTGCAGCTCAATGTGCTGCGCGTCGCCAAGAAGGTGCTGGACCGCCGCCGCGCCGCCGCAAGATGAGGAATCCACCCATGCCTTTCAGCCTGCTCAAACTGCCGCACAACGACATCGTGTTCGAGAACTACGAAGACGAAATGGTTCTGCTCAACCTGCCCGAGGGCGTTTACTTCACGCTCGACCGCACCGGCGCCGACTGCCTGCTGTGGCTGCTCAGCGCGCCGAGCGCAGCAGTGGCGCTGGCGGCGATCCGCGCCCGCCATGCCGGCGAAGCCGGCGAGATCGAGGCTGGCCTGGCCCAGCTGGCCGAGCTGCTCGGCAGCGCCGGCCTGGTGCTTGCGCGCGCCGATGGCGAGCCGGGCCTGGAGCTGGAAATCGCAGCGGCCCAGCCGGGCGCGCGCTATGCACCGCCCCGGCTCGAACGCTACGACGATATCGAGGACATCCTCAAGTTCGACCCGGTGCACGAAGTCACCGAAACCGGCTGGCCCCATGTGCGCGGCGATGCCGGGCGGGACTGAGCGAGCCTACGCCGCCGCGCGCGGCCCGAACGCGATCAGGCCCATGCCCAGCAGGCACACGGCCACGCCGGCCACGTCCCAGGCCGTGGGGCGCACGCCGTCGACCAGCCACAGCCAGGCCAGCGCCACGCTCACATAGACGCCGCCATAGGCCGCATAGACGCGGCCGGTGGCATCGGGGTGCAGGCTGAGCAGCCAGACGAAGGCCGCCAGGCTGGCCGCCGCGGGCAGCAGCAGCCAGGCGCCGCCGCCCTGGCGCAGCCACAGCCAGGGCAGGTAGCAGCCCAGGATCTCGGCCACCGCCGTGGCCAGGTAGAGCGCAAAGGTCTTCATCGCACGCCGCCCTTTGCCGTGTCTGCCGTGTCCGCCGTGGCCGGGGGCGGTGTCTTGCCGTCGCGGCGGATGGTGTAGATCAGGTCGAGCGCGCCGGCGGCGCCGGTCGAGCCGCGCAGCTGCAGGTTGCGCGAGAAGTCGTAGAAGATGTAGAGCGTGCCGAGCGCGCCGGCGAGGCTGTGCTCGTAGGTCACGTACAAATCCTTGGACAGGCGCTTGCCGAACGACAGTGCCGAGCTCGAGGCATCGCCGCCGTCGTTCTTGAAGCCGATCTCGTCCAGCCCCAGGCTGCTGGCGATGTTGCCGCTGAGGCCGCCGCCCGAGTTGCCGCCGCCCAGCAGCGCCAGCGCCGCCTGCTGCGCCAGCGCGGCCTCGGCGCCGCCGGCGGCCGGATCGCGGCCCATCACCACCCACGAAAGTTTTTCCGCATCGGGCATGTCGGGGTCGGAGTACAGGTTCACCCGCGGCGACTGGGCCGAGCCGGTGACCTGCACACCCGCGCGCACCGAGATGTTGGGGCGTATCGCGGTGATGTCGAGCGAGGGGTTGTCGTACGGGCCGTTGAAGCGGATGCGGCCGGTCTCCACGTCCAGCACCTGGCTCCAGGCGCGGTAGCGGCCCTCTTCGGTGCGGATTTCGCCGGTGATGCGGGGCATGCTGTTGCCCCGCGCGCCGTTTTGCACCTGCAGCTTGCCGCGCAGCCGCGTGGTGATGCCGTAGCCCTGCAGCGCGAAGTCGCGGCCCAGGTCGAGCCCGATGTTCAGCAGCATGGGCTTGGCGGTGGTGACGGCAGGCGCGTCCCCGGGCTCCTTGGCCTTCGGGTCCGGCTCCGGCTTGCCTTCGGGCGGGCGGCGCTTGGACGAGTGCACCACCACGTCGCTGCCCAGCTTGGGCGAGGACATGTCGGCCAGGATGATGGTGGCACGGTCCACCGCCAGGTTGCCGTTCAGGCTGAGCTGGCCTTGCGCCAGCTGCGTGCGCACCTCGCCCGAGATGCTCACCTGCCGGTCGGCGCGCACCAGCACCTGCAGCGCCTTGGCCTGGGCGCGGATGTCCATGCTGGCGCCCGACTGGCCGCCTTCACCGCTTCGGGCTTGCTCCCAGCGGATGGTGCCGCTGGCATCCAGGCTGCCGCCGTCGGTGGGGGCCGGAGTCAGGTTGCCGCTGTAGCCGGGCACGCGGGCCCGGCTGCCCTTGCCGCCATCGAAATGCAGCGACTGCAGCTGCAGCTCGGGGCCGCGCAGCAGGGCGCGCAGCTTGCCGTTGCGCAGATCCACGCCGTCGAGCTGCGACTGGATGGCCATGTCGTCGGCGCTGATGCTGCCGCTCCAGTCGGGCTGCGCCACGGTGCCGCCCAGCGTGGCGTCGGCGCCCAGCCGGCCGCGCACGCGCCAGCCCGGCGGCGCAAAGCTGGCCCAGATGCCGAGGTCGGGCATGTTGGCCTGCAGCGTGCCCGTCAGCGGCGAGCTGCCGGGCAGCAGGGCGCCGCTGATCTCGCCGCGCCAAGGCGCGAGCCGGGTGCGCACGCTGGCGCGGGCGTTGCCGGCGTTGGCGCTGTCCCACTGCAGGTCGGCCTGCAGCTGCTGCTGGTCGATCGCGATGTCGAGCTGCATGGTGCGTATGCCGGCCACGATCTGCCGCGACTGCTGCGCCAAGGCCGCGGCAATGCGTCCGGGCTGGCCGTCGGGCGAATGCACCGTGATGTTGTCCGGCGGCGGCGTGCCGGCGCGCAGCTGCAGGTCGCCGCTCTGGCGCGAAACATGCACCCGGGCGCGCAGGCTGTCGGTGGCCTGGATGTCCCAGTCGCCCTGCAGCACCAGGTCGGAGTCGAGCGGATCGACCGCCTGCGGATCGGGCTTGCCCGCCGCCGGCTGGCTGAAGGCCTTGGCCCAGCGCAGCGGCAGGCCGCTGATCTTGCCGCTGCTTTGCAGGCGCAGGCTCTGGCCGCGCAGCGCCAGGCTGAGCGGCTGCCATTCGATGCCGGTGGCGCCGGGCTGGGGGCCGCTGACTTGCAGGCGGCCGGCCGAGGTGCTGAGCTGCAGCTCGCCCGGCGCGCCCTTCGATGCCGCATGGGGCAGGCGCAGCGTGAAATCCAGCGGCTGGGCCAGCGCCGCCTGCCAGTTCTGCGCCTTGGCGCCGGGCGCCGGCGGCAGCGCGGCATTGGCCTGCAGCTGGCTGATGCGGCCCTTCCATTGCGCCGGCTTGTCCAGCGCCGCCTGCATGCGCAGCGCGCCTTCGAAGCGCTGCTCGCCATGGCTGGCCTGGGCCTTGGCTTCGGCCTGCAGGTCGGAGATGCGCCCCTGCACCGAGACCGTGCTGTCGCGCAGCTGCCAGATGTCCTGCGGCGCCAGCTGCAGCTGCAGGCGCGGGGTCTGTAGCTGCGCGTCGAGGCGGAAAGGCTTGGCCTGCGCGGCCCCGGTGGGCTCCGCAATCGCCAGCAGGCCCGCCTGGCGCAGCTGGCGCAGGGCGTCGGCATAGCCGCCGCTCCACTGCAGCTGCGCGTTGAGCGAGCCCTGGGCGGCCAGGTCCTTGGGAAAGGTGCCGGCCTGGATGAAGGGCAGGCCGCGCGCCCACTGCAGCAGCTGCTCGGCGCTGGCGATGCCCAGCTGCAGCTGGCCCTTGCCGTCGCGCGCGCCGGCCTGCGCATTCGCGCTGAGCTGCGCGCCGGGCAGGCGGGCCTCGAGCTGGCCCTGGCCTTCCAGTGCCTGGGTGTCCAAGCGCAGCGCCTTGGCCGAGACCTGCGCGCGCAGCGCATCGAGCTGCAGCTGCTGCAGCTCGATGGCCGGCGCCTGCCACTGGCCCTGGGCCAGCAGGCGGTTGATGGCCAGGGCGCCGACACTCGTACTTTTGCCGGGCGCTCCCGCAATGTCCACATCGAAGCGGATGGCCTCGCCTTGCATCGCGGCGCTGGCGCTGCCCGACAGCGGGTTGCTTTCAAAGCGCGAGTCGATCAGCGCCGGGCGCAGCTGGTGCAGCTCGGCGCGGGCATCGAGCTGCCGGCTGTCGAGCTGGTAGCGGCCCTGCGCCTGCAGCCGGCCCTGGCCCAGCTCCAGCGTGGCGCCGGGCAGCAGCGTCAGCCGCTGGCCCTGCCACAGCGCGGTGGCGTTCAGGCGGTCGAGCGGCAGGCGCTGCCGGTCCCAGGGGCCGGCCTGGGCGTTGTGCAGCTGCACCTGCAGCGCCCAGGGGCCGGAGGCGGCCAGTGCGGCGAGCGCGCCCTGCGGCGCTGCTTCGCCGGTATCTCCGGCATCGCCGGCCGCTGCTGGCCGGGGCGCGAGCTGGTCGGCCTGCGCGATGAGTTCGGCGCTGGCCTGGTCGAAGCGCAGCTGCCCGTCGAGCAAGGTGGTGGGCAGCTGGGGCGCGAAGGCGGCGAGGTTGATGGCCTGCAGATCCGCGCTGGCCGGGCCCAGCGGCCAGGGGCGCCAGGGGTAGAGCACCGCGTCGAGCTGCGCCTGGGTTGGCTTGGCGCCGGCTGCGGCGGTGTCCGTGGGGCGGGCCTGCAGGCTGGCCTTGAGCTCGGCATCGGCGCCGGCGAGCGTGCCGCTGAGCTGGGCCTGCGCCTGCAGCGACGCGGCCTTGGAATGCTCGGTGGCCGGCACCTGCACGTCGCCTTGCAGCTGTGCCTGCAGCGCCATGGGCGCGGCCGCCTGCAACGCGGCCGTGCCGCGGTAGTCGCTGCCGGCAAAGCCCAGGTGGTCGAGCTGCAGCTGGTGCTGGCCCTGCTGGTAGAGGTAGGTGCCGCGGATGTCGGACAGCGTCAGCGGCTGCTCCGCGCCCGGGCTGGCCCAGTTGAATTCGCCGATCTCGAAGGGCAGCCGCAGCACGGCCAGCGGCAGCGCCAGCTGCTGCAGCGGCTCGCCGGGCGGCTCGTCGCTGGGGCGGCCGCTGGGCGTGGCGGTGATGCGGGCGATGCGCAGCGGCGCGAAGCGCAGCTCGCGCTGCAGCACCCGGCCCAGGTCCCAGCCCAGGTGGGCGTCGGCCACTTCCACCGCCATCGCGGGGCTGCTCCACTGCAGCTGGCCGATGTGCCCGCCCTGGCGCAGGCTGCCGCTTGCGTCGCTGAACTGCAGCTGCTGGCCGGCCGGCAGGTGGCGGGCGGCCAGCTGCAGCGTGCGCGGCAGCGAGTCGGGCTGGCCGCTCCACCACCAGGCGCCGCCCAGCAGGGCGGCGAGCGCCAGCAGCAGCAATAGCAAAAGGTAGAGCCCTAGGCGCAGGATGGAGACGCGCCTGCGGGGCTTGGCTTGGGGGGTATTCGTGGGCTGCTGTTGCTGTGCTTCCATGCCTTGCCCTTAGAAGGTGTAGCCCATGCGCAGGTGCAGGCGAAAACGCTTGTCCTTCACGCCGTAGGCCAGGTCGGTCTGCAAGGCGCCGACCGGGCTGCGCCAGCGCAGGCCGGTGCCCACGCCCACATAGGGCGTCATCGCGCCTATGGTGTTGGCCACCGAGCCCACGTCCATGAAGACGGCCGATTCCCAGTCGCTGATCTCGCCGCCGCGCACCAGGGGGCGCTGGTATTCCACGCTGCCCACGGCCATGTAGCGGCCGCCGAACACCCGCCGGCTGCTGCCGTCGCCGGTGACGTAGGCGCCGATCTGGCGGTAGCCGTAGCCGCGCACCGTGGTGTCGCCGCCGGTGATGAACATCAGCGAGACCGGTATGTTCGCCGCGGAGTTGGCCAGCACCGCGCCCGCCTCGGTGCGCAGCGAGAGCCGGCTTTGGCGCGAGCTGCCGTTGGGGGCGGTGACGCGGTCCATGGGCAGGAAGCCCTGCCAGCGCGCCAGCAGGCGCAGGAACGGGTCGCGCCGCGGCGTGAGGGTGATGCCCACGCCGGCCTCGGCTCCCAGGCCGTAGCCGCGCGTGGGGTTGTTCTTGTTGTTGAAGTAGCGCCCGGTCCAGGCATAGTTGGCGCTGAGCGCGCTGCTGGAGGGCTCGCTGTCCAGTCCCTTGGTGGCGGCAAAGTCGTACTGCAGGTAGCTGCTGCGGTCGATGTGGTCGCTGCTCTTGCTCTGGCCGCCGCGCAGGCGGGCCGCGTTCACGGTGTAGTCGCCGGTCAGCTCGCTCGACGCCTGACCGCCCACGAACCAGCGCCAGCCGTTTTCGCGCGGCAGGTCGGTCCATTCGGTGGACAGCAGCTTGTTGTCGCGGTCCAGCGACAGCTTGCTTACCGCGCGCCAGCCCAGCAGCGGCATCTGGTTGTGGATGTGGTTGATCGACAGGCGCGGGCCGCTGTCGGTCGATACGCCCACGCCGAACACCCATTTCTGGTACCTGGCCTCGCGCACCTGGGCGATCACCGGGGCGGTGACTTCGCTGTCGTCGCCGGCGGCGTTGTCGGTGTCGAGCGTGAGGAAGACCGAGTCGTAGTAGCCGCTGGCGACCAGGCGCGCCTGGGTGTCGAGCAGGGTGGCCTCGCTGTAGACCGCGCCGGTGGGCAGGCGCGCGATGCGGCGCGCGCCTTCGGGGTCGTAGCGCTGGCTGCCGGCGATGCGCAGCTCGCCAAAGCGGTACAGCGGGCCGGAGTCGTAGCGCAGGCCCAGGCGGGCGGTGTTGGCGTCGGCATCGATGTCGGCCTGGCTGTGCGCGATGCTGGCAGTGGGGTAGCGGCGGGTCTTGAGGCTGCGCAGGCCCTGGGTCTTGGCGTCGTCCCAGGCGCTTTGCGTGAAGCTGCTGCCCTCTGGCAGCCCCCAGTTGCGGCGCAGCCGCGCCAGGCGTTCCTCGGCGCCCTCATCTGTGGCCACGGCGCCGGCGTAGTCGAGCTGCACCTCGCTGACCTTGGTCTGCGGCCCGGGGTCGACGCTGATGGTGACCAGCGGCCGCACGGCGGCGGCATCGCCAGCGGGGGCGTCAGCCGCCGCGGCGCCGGCCGGGGCGGTGCTGCCGGTGCTTGTACCGGTGCTGGTGCTGGTGGTGCTGGAGCCGGTTTGCGGCACGTCGCGCACATCGATGGCCACCGTGGGGTTGAAGTAGCCCAGCGTGCCCATCAGCGCGGCGATGTCGTCATTGGCCGCGCCCAGCAGGCGGGTCAGCTCGGTGGTCTGGAGGCCGGGCAGGCGGCGAAAGCGCTGCAGCTCCAGGTGCTGCTCCAGGTATTTGCGCACGGCGTCGTCGTCGGACTTGACCTCCAGGTCGAAGGCCAGCGCATTGCTTTTTTCCTCGGCCGTGGCGTTGTCGTCCGACGGATCGGAGCCGGAGTGGGAGAAGGTGCCGCAGCCGCTGAGCATGAGCGCCACCGCCGCAGCAATGAAAAACGCCGGCCTAGATGCCGGCGCGTAGGGGCAACATAGCATGCAGCTATTTTGACAGCAGCCGCATAGTGTCTTCCAAACCTTTGAGTGACAAAGGGTACATGCGCTCGCCCATCAGCTGCCGCATCAGCCCGATGCTCTGCCGGTATTGCCATACGCCCTGCGGCTCGGGGTTGATCCAGGCATGCTTGGGGAAGGCGTTGGTCAGCCGCTGGATCCATTCGGCGCCGGGCTCGGCATTGTTGTATTCGACGCTGCCGCCGGGCTGCAGGATCTCGTAGGGGCTCATGGTCGCGTCGCCCACGAAGATCAGCTTGTAGTCCTTGTTGTACTTGCGGATGATGTCCCAGGTCGGGAACTTCTCGGCATAGCGGCGCTTGTTGTTCTTCCACATGTAGTCGTAGACGCAGTTGTGGAAGTAGTAGAACTCCAGGTGCTTGAACTCGCTCTTGACGGCCGAGAACAGCTCCTCGACGCGGTGGATGTGGTCGTCCATGGTGCCGCCCACGTCCATCAGCAGCAGCACCTTCACATGGTTGTGCCGCTCGGGGATCATCCTGATGTCCAGGTAGCCGGCATTGGCCGCGGTGGCGCGGATGGTGTCCGGCAGGTCCAGCTCCAGCTCGTTGCCGTCGCGGGCGAACTTGCGCAGGCGCCTGAGCGCCACCTTGATGTTGCGCGTGCCCAGCTCCTGGCTGTCGTCGTAGTCGCGGTAGACGCGCTGCTCCCATACCTTGACCGCGCTGCGCTGGCCGCCCTTGCCGCCGATGCGGATGCCGCGCGGGTTGTAGCCGCCGTTGCCGAACGGGCTGGTGCCGCCGGTGCCTATCCATTTGCTGCCGCCCTCGTGGCGTTCCTGCTGCTCTTCGAGGCGCTTTCTGAGGGTATCCATCAGCTCGTCCCAGCCCATGGCCTCGAGCGCGGCCTTCTCCTCGGGGCTGAGCTCGCGCTCCAGCAGCTGGCGCAGCCAGTCCTCGGGCAGTTCCTTGTGCCAGTCGGTGAGCATCTCCACGCCCTTGAAGTACGAGGAGAAGGCCATGTCGTACTTGTCGAAGAGCTTCTCGTCCTTGACCAGCGCGGTGCGCGCCATGAAGTAGAAGTCCTCCAGGCTCCAGGCGTCCTCGGAGCGCGGGCCCACCAGGCCCTTGTCCAGCGCCTGCAGCAGCACCAGCAGCTCCTTGACCGAGACCGGCAGCTTGGCGGCGCGCAGGGTGTAGAAGAAATCGATCAGCATGCTTGTGCCTTGGTTTTTAGGAACGATAGCGGCTAGCGCTTGCTACATCTGTGTTTGCAATATAAAAGTATTTGAAAACATTCATGCATGGGCGCTGGAAGCTATCTTTTTTTAGGCGTGCCGCTGCAGCAGATACAGCAGCTGGGCCTTGGCCTCGGGCCATTCGCCGGCCAGCATGCTGTACATCACCGTGTCGCGCACCGTGCCGTCGCGGCGCGGCGCGTGGTGGCGGATCACGCCGTCCTTCCTGGCGCCCAGGCGCTCGATGGCGCGCTGGCTGGCGAAATTGTAGTTGTCGGTGCGCCAGCCCACCACCGCGCAGCCCAGGGTTTCGAAGGCATGGCTCAGCAGCAGCAGCTTGCAGGTGGTGTTGACGTGGCTGCGCTGCACGCTTTGCGCATACCAGGTGTAGCCGATCTCCAGGCGCTTGAGCGCCGGCACGATGTCGTGGTAGCTGGTGCTGCCCAGCACGCGGCCGCTGGCCTCGTCCACCACCGCGAACGCCCGGCGGTTGTCGGTGGCCAGCGCGGTGTCGATGTAGGCGCGCGCCTGCTCGGGCTCGGGCACCGAGGTGACGCGGATCTTCCACAGCTCGCCATCGCTGGCGGCGGCGGCCAGGCCGGCCTCGTGCTGCGGCGCAAGCGGCGTCAGGAGCACGCCGTTCAGGCGCAAGGTGGTGGGTTCTGCAAAGGCCATGGCGGACTCGGGTTGGAGCTCAGCGGTTGCGCTGGTTCATGAACACCAGCTTTTCGAACAGGCTCACGTCCTGCTCGTTCTTGAGCAGCGCGCCCACCAGCGGCGGCACGGCGATCTTCTGGTCGGCGGTCTGCAGCGTCTCGGGCGAAATGTCCTCGGCCACCAGCAGCTTGAGCCAGTCGATCAGCTCGCTGGTCGAGGGCTTTTTCTTCAGGCCCGGCAGGTTGCGAACTTCGTAGAACACCCGCATGGCGGCCGCCAGCAGCTCGCCCTTGAGCGTGGGGAAGTGCACGTCCACGATCTGCTTCATGGTGTCGGGCTCGGGGAACTTGATGTAGTGGAAGAAGCAGCGGCGCAGGAAGGCGTCGGGCAGCTCCTTCTCGTTGTTCGAGGTGATGAACACCAGCGGCCGGTGGCGGGCGCGCACCAGCTCGCGCGTCTCGTAGCAATAGAACTCCATGCGGTCGAGCTCGCGCAGCAGGTCGTTGGGGAACTCGATGTCGGCCTTGTCGATCTCGTCGATCAGCAGCGCCACCGGCTGCTCGGCGGTGAACGCCTGCCACAACACGCCCTTGACGATGTAGTTGTGGATGTTCTTGACGCGCTCGGCCCCGTCCACGTCGGCCAGCTGGCTGTCGCGCAAACGACTGACCGCATCGTATTCGTACAGGCCCTGCTGCGCCTTGGTGGTGGACTTGATGTGCCATTGCAGCAGCGGCATGCCTAGCGCTTGTGACACCTCCTCCGCCAGCATGGTTTTCCCTGTGCCGGGTTCCCCCTTGACGAGAAGCGGTCTTTGAAGGGTAATCGCAGCATTGACCGCAAGCATCAGGTCTTTGGTGGCGACGTAGTTCTGTGAGCCTTGGAATTTCATGGGGTTGGAATGCGGATCGTTGAGGCAAGGACAGATGGAATGCTCAATATAATCAATCATCTGCCAGAGACAAGATTTTCCACACGATTGTGCGCGCAAAATGAATAAAACATTGACCACGGTATTTGCATTGGCTGTCGCTTCCGCGACCAGCATGGGTTTCGCGCAGGAGCTGAAGGGCGATGCCAAGGCGGGGGAGAACAAGATTGCCATGTGCATCGGCTGCCACGGCATCATCGGCTACCAGGCCAGCTTTCCCGAGGTCTACAAGGTGCCCAAGATCTCCGGCCAGAGCGCCAAGTACATCGCTGCGGCGCTGACCGAGTACAAGAAGGGCGACCGCAAGCACCCGACGATGCGCGGCATCGCCGATTCGCTCTCCGAGCAGGACATCGCCGATGTCTCCGCCTACTACGAGCAGCACGGCGCCGGCACCGTCAAGGCGGCCGACAAGGCGCGCGAGCCCTCGGCCAAGGTGGCCGAGCTGCTGAAGAAGGGCACCTGCGTGTCTTGCCACGGCGACAACTTCGCCAAGCCCATCGATCCGTCGTACCCGAAGATCGCCGGCCAGAACGCCGACTACCTGTTTGCCGCGCTCAAGTCGTACAAGGTCACCAACAACCCGATGGTGGGCCGCAACAACGCGGTGATGGGCGCGATCGCCAAGCAGTTCTCCAACAGCGAGATGAAGGAGCTGGCCAACTACCTGGGCAGCCTGGACGGCGACCTGCAGACCATTCCCGAATCGCGCTTCCGCAAGTAGGCTGCGCGGCCCATGGATAGCAAAGGCTCCCTCGGGAGCCTTTGTTCCGTCAGTCTTTCGTGGCCTGGCGCTGCACCGCCGCCACGTAGGCATTGCCGTCGGGCGGGCGGCCCGAGCGCTGGCTCTCCCACAGCATGGTGCCCAGGCATTCCATGGCCACGTGGTGGGCGTCGTGCAGCGAGGCGAGGCGCCGGGACAGCAGCTCCACCGCCTGGCGGATGCCGCGCGGCTGGTCGATGCTGCACTGTTCGCTGATCGACAGGTGCATGGACAGGTGCAGGAAAGGGTTGGTCCTGCCGGGGGCCTCGTCGTAGTTGCGGGCAATCGCGGCCTCTGCGTCCTGCAGTTCGGCATGGTATTCGGGGTGCTCGGCGATCCACAGGCCCGCCAGGGTCTCGATGGCCTCCATCGGGGCGTGGGCCTCGGACTTGGCCTGGACCGCGCAGAAAAATCGCCTTACGTCGGCTTGGGATGGGTTGAACATAGGCGGCCAGCGTAGCACCACCGCGGCGGCGCTGCAGGATCAGGGCGATTCATCGCGGCACTGCATCAGGGCGACTCCGCGGCGGCCGGCGCCTGGGCCGGATGGGCGGGGTAGGGGCTCATCGGGGCCTGCTCGGCCTGGGCGCTGTCCAGCGTGCGGCCCCCGCGCTCCTCGCGCTCGCGCAGCATCTGCTCGGTCAGCTGGTCGCGCCCCTGCTTGGCCACCGCCAGCATGGCCTCGCGGTCGTTGTGGTGCTCGTACATCTTCTCGGTGAGTTCGAGGTTGTGCACCCGGAACACCGTGGCCACGTACTGCGCATCCTCGGCGCTGTAGCCCAGCAGCTCCAGCGTCTTCTGCGCGGTCTGCAGGCTGGAGTCGAACACCTCGCGGTCGATGTGCTGCACGCCCAGGTCGCGCAGCGCATACCAGTGCGACACGTCCTTGGCGCGGGCCACGATCTTCAGGTGCGGGAAATGCTCCAGCGCGAGCTCGGCGATCTGGTTGGCCTGCTCCTCGCCGTCGACCGCGATCACCAGCACACTGGCCTTCTCGATGCCGGCGATGCGCAGCAGGTCGAGCCGGGTGGCGTCGCCGTAGAACACCCGGTAGCCGAAGATCCGCGCCACTTCGAGCATCTCGACGCTGCGGTCCAGGATCACGGCCTTGAGACCCTGCGAGAGCAGCACGCGGGTAACGATCTGGCCGTAGCGGCCGAAACCGGCGATGATGATCGGCGCCTGCTGCGGCTCGGACAGCTCGGCGGGCCGGTCGGCGCCATCGCCCAGCTGCGCGAAGCGGCGCACCACCCAGCGGTCCACCAGCGTGACCACCAGCGGCGTCACCACCATCGAGATCGCCACCGCGCCGATCAGCAGCGAGGCCTGCTCGTCGCTGATGATCTTCTGGCTTTGCGCCGTGCTGAACACCACGAAGGCGAACTCGCCGCCCTGGGCCAGCAGCAGCGTGAACAGCGGGCGCTCCTGCGGCGGCATGTGCAGGCCGGCCGCCAGCGCGTAGATGGCGCCGGCCTTGAGCGCCAGGAAGAGCACCACCAGCAGCGCCATGGCCAGCGGCGCGCGCAGGATGACGGAGAAATCGATCGTCATGCCCACCGCTATGAAGAACAGCCCCAGCAGCAGGCCCTTGAAGGGCTCGATGTCGGTCTCCAGCTCGGCGCGGTATTCGCTGTCGGCCAGCAGCACGCCGGCCAGGAAGGCGCCCAGCGCCATCGACAGGCCCAGCTGCACCATCAAGAGCGCGATCGCCACCACCAGCAGCAGCGCGGTGGCGGTGAAGATCTCCTGCGTCTTGCTCTGCGCGATCCAGCGCAGCAGCGGGCGCAGCAGGTAGCGGCCGCCGACGATCACCGCCGCGACGATGCCCACCGTCTTGCACAGCGCCCACAGGGTGCTGGCATCGGCGCTGGCGTGGCCACCCAGCGCCAGCAGCGGCAGCAGCGCCAGGATGGGGATGGCGGCCACATCCTGGAACAGCAGGATGGAGAAGGCCGCCTTGCCGCTGTCGGTACCCATCAGATTGCGCTCGGCGATCGACTGCAGCGCGATCGCGGTGGACGACAGCGCCAGGCCCAGCGCGGCCACCAGCGCCAGCCGCCAGTCCGCGCGCGCCAGCAGCGCGGCGCCGAACAGCGCGGCGCTGCACAGCAGCATCTGCGCCGTGCCCCAGCCGAAGATCGGGCGGCGCAGGCTCCACAGCCGGCTCGGCTGCAGCTCCAGCCCGATCAGGAACAGCATCAGCACCACGCCGAATTCCGAGAAGTGCAGGATGTCCTGCACATTGCTGACCCAGCCGAAGCCGCTGGGGCCGATGATCATGCCGGCCGCCAGATAGCCGATGATGGCCCCCAGGCCCAGCGCCCGCGAGATCGGCACCGCCACCACGGCGGCTGCCAGGTAGAGGAAGGTATAGGTCAGCCAGGTGGGTGCGTGTTCCATGGGGATGTGCCGCTGATGGGGAGTGAGAGTTTGAGTGAAATTGGCAATTGGCGCAATAGTGGCAAGTGATTCAAGCTATGAAAAAATGAGTTTCAACAGCGCAGCCCTGGCCACGGAGTTGGACGGATAATGTCGCTCCCCGCATATTTGTTATTCGCGCCGAGAAAGATTGCACAACATGGACCTGCATACCTGGATGGCCTACCTGGTCGCCGCCTGCATCATCGCGGTCTCGCCGGGCTCCGGCGCGGTGCTGTCGATGAGCCACGGCCTGTCCTACGGCGTGCGCAAGACCAGCGCCACCATCGTGGGCCTGCAGCTGGGGCTGCTGGCCATCCTGCTCGTGGCCGGCGCCGGCGTGGGATCGCTGCTGGTGGCCTCCGAGCCCGCGTTCAATGCGGTGAAGATCGCCGGCGCCTGCTACCTGATCTACATCGGCCTGCAGCAGTGGCGCGCCGGCGGCGGCCCGCTGCCGGGCGGTGAGGCGGCGGCGCCGACCGCCAGCTGGCGCAAGCGCTGCCTGACCGGCTTCATGACCAATGCCACCAACCCCAAGGGCATCATCTTCATGGTGGCGGTGCTGCCGCAGTTCATGAGCAGCGAGCGCCCGCTGTGGCTGCAGCTGCTGGTGCTGGCGGCAACCACCATCGCGGTGGACATGGTGGTCATGCACGGCTACGCGGCCAGCGCCAGCGCGCTGCGCCGCCTGCTGCGCAGCAGCCGGGCCATGCGCACCCAGAATCGGGTCTTCGGCGGCCTGCTGATGGCGGTCGGCACCGGGCTGTTCTTCGTCAAGCGCAGCCAGGCCTGAAACCGTTTTGCCGCCAGGCCTCGAACACGGTCACCGCCACCGCGTTCGACAGGTTCAGGCTGCGCTGGCCGGCCACCATCGGCAGGCGCAGGCGCCGGGCCGGCGCGAAGCTCTCGCGCAGCCCGGGCGCCAGGCCCCGGGTTTCCGAGCCGAACACCAGCCAGTCGCCGGGCTGGAAAGACTGCTCGAACAGATTGCCGCTGCCGTGCGTGGTCATCGCGAACATGCGTTCGGGCGCGGGCTGCATGGCCTGCACGAAGGCCGGCCAGCTGGCATGGCGCAGCACCTGGGCGTACTCGTGGTAGTCCAGCCCGGCGCGGCGCATCAGGCGGTCCTCCATCGAAAAGCCCAGCGGCTCCACCAGGTGCAGCCGGCTGCCGGTATTGGCGCACAAACGTATCACATTGCCCGTATTGGGCGGAATCTCGGGCTCGACCAGGACGACATTGAACATAGGGGCGAGATTTTAAGAGCCTCAGTGCTGCGGCGTGCGCGCAAAGACGAAGCCGTGCACCTCGGCGGCGCCGGCCGCCAGCAGCAGCCGGGCCGATGCGTTCAGCGTGGCGCCGGTGGTCATCACATCGTCGATCAGCGCGACGCGCTGGCCCTGCAGCTGCTCGCGCAGCCGCGGCTCGATGGCGAACGCGTGGCGCAGGTTGCGCTGGCGCTGGGCGCGGCCGGAGCGGCTTTGCGGCGCGGCGTCGTGCAGGCGCAGCAGCAGCCCCGGCTGCAGCTGCGGGGCGCCGGCCGGCAGCAGGCGGCGCAGCCGCCGCGCGATCAGCAGCGCCTGGTTGAAGCCGCGCTCGCGCAGCCGCGCCGCCGACAGCGGCACTGGCGCCACCCAGTCGCAGCACGCGAACGCGGCGGCGGCGCCCGGGGTGGCCGCGATATAGCCCGCGAAGGCGGGAGCCCATGCGGGCTGCTGGTGAAATTTCAGCTCCTGCAGCATCTCGCTCCAGGGCGCGATATAGTCCACCGCTGCATGGCAGGTGCTGAGCAGCAGGGGCTCGCGCAGGCAGGCGCCGCACAGCGGCGCGGCGGCCGGCAGCTGCAGGGCGCAGCGCGGGCAGCGCGGCGTCTGCGGCAGCCACAGCGCGGCCTCGCAGTCCGGGCACAGCCGCGCGCTGGGCCACGAGCGGCAGACGAAGCACTGGCTGGGAATGCGCGCGGCGAGATGCGCGGCTGCCCGGCGCGCCCTGATCCACCATTGCCTATCCATCTCCCTCCACCCCCTTTCGCCCGCGACCGGCTGGCGCTCCCCATCCATGGCTGAGTTTCAAGTTCCCCCCAGTATCGACCCGGCAGCCGCCCGCCGCTGGGCGCTGCAGGCGCCCGCGCACAGCCCCTGGCTGCACGAGGAGGTGGGGCGGCGCATGGCGGACCGCCTGCAGTGGATTATGCAAAAGCCCGCCACCTGGTGCAGCTGGCAGCCGGCGCTGGCCGGCCTCGCGGCGCACCGCCTGGTGGCCGCGCAGCTGCCCCGGGCGCGCTGCATCGTGGTGGACGAGGCCGCGCCCCGGCTGGCGCAGGCGCAGCAGCAACTGCAGGCCCCGTGGTGGAGCCCCGGGCGCTGGCGCCAGCCCGCACTGCGCTTTGGCGCCGCGGCCGCGGGCGAGGCCAACATGCTCTGGGCCAACATGGCGCTGCATGCCAGCGCCAACCCCCAGGCGCTGTTGCAAGAATGGCACAGTCTGCTGGCGGTGGACGGCTACCTGATGTTCTCCTGCCTGGGGCCCGACACGTTCAAGGAGCTGCGCCGCCTCTATGCCGAGCGGGGCTGGGGGCCGGTCAGCCACGACTTCACCGACATGCACGACTGGGGCGACATGCTGGTGCAGACCGGCTTTGCCGAGCCGGTGATGGACATGGAGCGCATCGTGCTGTCGTTCTCGTCGCCCGAGAAGCTGCGCGCCGAGCTGCGCGAGCTGGGGCGCAACCTGCACCGCCAGCGCCACCAAGGGCTGCGCGGGCGGCGCTGGCTGCGGGACTGGGAGCTATCGCTTGCGGGACAGCCCGGTGCCGGCGGCGCCCGCCTGGAGCTTAGCTTCGAGATCATCTACGGCCACGCCTTCAAGCCGGCGCCCAAGCTGCGCATGCAGGGCGAGAGCCGGATCTCCGTCGACGACCTGCAGAGCATGCTGCGCGCCGGCAAGCGCGGCGATTGAACGGGCAACGGGCCTGAACTGCCGCTATCGGGCGGTTAATTTCCAGGTCCCGGCGATACAATCGGCGGCTGCGGCAGGCGCGTGCGGCGCAGGTGGATCGGCATTTACGCCGCTTGTCTATACCCGGGTGCAATTTTGTTGTGAAACGCCTATGGTTCGGGGATAGCCTGGGTTGCATTCTTGGGCAGTTCAGGCCATGCTCGGGCGCAGGACAGACTGGCTCCCATGGTGCATGTCGTGCTTTCGATTTGTTAGCAATGCATGGCCCCGGGGCCAGCCGAGTCGCTAGCCCACATAGCGCGCATCGGAATGTCTATCAATGATGAGAAGTTAAGAAGTAAGTGACAACTATGAATAGCGTTTCGAAAAGGCTGGCTTCTTTGCTGCTGTTGGCCGGTGCCGGCCTGGGGTCGGTGGCCCACGCAGTGCAGGATCTGCCGGGAGGCCCCGCGGTCAAGCAGATGAACCTGGCGCCCCCGGTGACCAAGATCGCGGAGGAGCAGAGTTCGCTGCACTGGATGATGCTGATCATCTGTACGGTGATCTTCATCGCGGTTTTCGCGGTGATGTTCTATTCCATCTGGAAGCACCGCAAGTCCCGCGGGGCCAAGCCGGCATCCTTCCATGAGTCCGTGTCGGTCGAGGTGGCCTGGACCGTGGCGCCCTTCGTGATCGTGATCCTGATGGCCCTGCCGGCCACCAAGGTGCTGGTGGCGCAGAAGGACACGACCAACGCCGACCTCACCATCAAGGCCACCGGCTACCAGTGGAAGTGGGGCTACGACTACCTCAATGGCGAGGGCGAGGGCCTGTCCTACATCTCGACGCTGGACAACAGCCACCGCGTGCTGTCCAACAGCGGCGACGTCTCGCAGGCGCCCAACGACTACCTGCTGAAGGTCGACAACCCGCTGGTGGTGCCGGTGAACAAGAAGGTGCGCATCATCACCACCGCCAACGACGTGATCCACGCCTTCATGGTGCCGGCCTTCGGCATCAAGCAGGACGCGATCCCCGGCTTCGTGCGCGACACCTGGTTCCGCGCCGAGAAGACCGGCGACTACTACGGCCAGTGCGCCGAGCTGTGCGGCAAGGAGCACGCCTACATGCCCATCCATGTGAAGGTGCTGTCGGCCGAGGATTACAGCAAGTGGGTCGAGGCCGAGAAGAAGAAGCTGGCCGCCAAGCAGGACGACCCGAACAAGGTCTGGACGCTGGCAGACCTGAGCGCCCGGGGCGAGAAGGTGTATGCGGCCAACTGCGCCGCCTGCCACCAGGCCAACGGCAAGGGCGCGGGCCCGATCAAGCCGCTCGACGGCAGCGCCGTGGTCAACGGCGCTCCGGCCGAGATGATGCATGCGGTGCTCGAAGGCCGGGCCAACGGCGCGATGCCGGCCTGGAAGCAGCTCAGCGACACCGACCTGGCGGCGGTGGTGACCTTCGCCAAGAACCACTGGAGCAACAAGACCGGCCAGCTCATCCAGCCCGCGCAGTTCGTGGCCGCCCGCACCGGCACCTACCCCGAAGGCGGCGGCACGGCCGCGCCCGCGGCCGCTGCCGCTGCCGCTGCCGCCCCCGCTGCGGCTCCTGCCCCGGCGCCCGCGCCTGCCGCGGCCGCGGCCGATGGCGGCCCGTTCCAGATCTTCTTTGAAACCGGCAAGAGCGAGCTCGGCCCCGAGGCCCAGGCCATAGCCCAGAAGGCGGCGGCCTACTGGGCGGCCCACAAGGAGGGCAAGGTGGCCCTGTCCGGCTTCGTGGACTCCACCGGCAGCGCCGACCAGAACGCCGAACTTGCCAAGAAGCGCGCCCAGGCGGTAGCCAAGGTGCTCAGCGACAACGGCGTCGCCGCCGACCGCATCGAGCTGCGCAAGCCCGAAGCCATTACTGCAGGTGCCGGCGACGACCGCCAGGCACGCCGTGTCGACGTCATTGCCGCGCAATGAGTCCAGGACAGATGACCGATTGGAGATAGAGATGAGTGCAGTACTGGACAACCACGGACACGTACACGGTCACGACGACCACCATCACCACGGGCCCGCCGGCTGGCGCCGCTGGGTGTTCGCCACCAACCACAAGGACATCGGTACGCTGTACCTGCTGTTCTCGTTCACCATGCTGATGGTGGGCGGCATCCTGGCGCTCTTGATCCGCGCCGAGCTGTTCAAGCCCGGCCTGCAGATCGTGAACCCCGAGCTGTTCAACCAGCTGACCACGATGCACGGCCTGATCATGGTGTTCGGCGCCATCATGCCGGCCTTCGTCGGCTTCGCGAACTGGATGCTGCCGCTGCAGATCGGCGCCTCCGACATGGCCTTCGCCCGCATGAACAACTTCAGCTTCTGGCTGCTGATCCCCGCCGGCCTGATGCTGGTGGGCTCGTTCTTCATGCCCGGCGGCGCGCCCGCCGCGGGCTGGACGCTGTACGCGCCGCTGACGCTGCAGATGGGCCCATCGATGGACGCCGGCATCTTCGCGATGCACATCATGGGCGCCTCGTCCATCATGGGCGCGATCAACATCATCGTCACCATCCTGAACATGCGCGCGCCCGGCATGACGCTGATGAAGATGCCGATGTTCGCCTGGACCTGGCTGATCACCGCCTACCTGCTGATCGCGGTGATGCCCGTGCTGGCCGGCGCGATCACCATGACGCTGACCGACCGCCACTTCGGCACCAGCTTCTTCAACCCCGCCGGCGGCGGCGACCCGGTGATGTACCAGCACATCTTCTGGTTCTTCGGCCACCCCGAGGTCTACATCATGATCCTGCCGGCCTTCGGCATCATCAGCCAGATCGTGCCCGCGTTCGCGCGCAAGAAGCTGTTCGGCTACGCCTCCATGGTCTACGCTACCGCCTCCATCGCCATCCTGTCGTTCATCGTGTGGGCGCACCACATGTTCACCACCGGCATGCCGGTCACCGGCCAGCTGTTCTTCATGTACGCCACCATGCTGATCTCGGTGCCCACCGCGGTGAAGATCTTCAACTGGGTGGCCACCATGTGGCGCGGCTCGATGACCTTCGAGACCCCGATGCTGTTCTCGGTGGGCTTCATCTTCGTGTTCACCATGGGTGGCTTCACCGGCCTGATCCTGTCGATGGCGCCCATCGACATCCAGCTGCAGGACACCTACTACGTGGTGGCCCACTTCCACTACGTGCTGGTGGCCGGTTCGCTGTTCTCGATGTTCGCGGCCTACTACTACTGGAGCCCGAAGTGGACCGGCGTGATGTACAACGAAACCCGCGGCAAGATCCACTTCTGGGGCTCGCTGATCACCTTCAACATCACCTTCTTCCCGATGCACTTCCTGGGCCTGGCCGGCATGCCGCGCCGCTATGCCGACTACCCGATGCAGTTCGCCGACTTCAACATGCTGGCCTCGATCGGCGCCTTCGGCTTTGGCCTGATGCAGGTGTACTTCTTCGTGTTCGTCGTCTGGCCGGCCATGCGCGGCCAGGGCGAGAAGGCACCGCAAAAGCCCTGGGAGGCCGCGGAAGGCCTGGAGTGGGAAGTGCCCTCGCCGGCGCCGTTCCACACCTTCGAGACGCCGCCCAAGCTGGACGCGACCGCGACCAGGGTCATCGGGTAGGCCGGCATGGCGACGCCCGAACAGCGCAAGGCCAACCGGCGCCTGGCTTGGATACTGGCTTCGATCGCGGTGGTATTCTTCCTGGGCTTTCTGGCCAAGATGGTTATGCTGGGCCGCTAGGCCTTTGTTCATGTGCGACAGCTGAGGGATAGGTGTGCGGCAGAAGACGGAAAACGCAAGAATGGTGGGCAAGCTGGCGGTGATCGCCGCCGGCATGTTCGCCTTCGGCTATGCGCTGGTCCCGATCTACCAGCGCATCTGCGAGGTGACGGGCATCAACATCCTGTCGCTGTCCGAGCGCGAGGTGCCGGGCAACGGCAAGGCGGGCCGGAATGTGCGGCTGCCGGCGAACACCCAGGTCGACACCAGCCGCACCATCACCGTGGAGTTCGACGCCAATGCGCGCGGCCCCTGGAGCTTCAAGCCCGCGGTGCATTCGATGCAGGTGCATCCGGGCGAGCTGGCGACGGTGATGTACGAGTTCCGCAACGAGCAGAACCACCGCATGTCGGCCCAGGCCATACCCAGCTACGCGCCGCGCCAGGCCGCGCCGTACTTCAACAAGCTGGAGTGCTTCTGCTTCAACCAGTACACGCTGAACCCCGGCGAGGAAAAGCAGTGGCCGGTGGCCTTCGTGATCGACCCCAAGCTGTCCAAGGATGTGAAGACCATCACGCTGTCCTACACCTTCTTCGAGGTCGGCGGCAAGATACCGGCGGCGCCGGTCGCGCTGGCACCGCCCTCCGGCCCGCAGGAAAGCCGGGGCTCGTGATGGCGCCGCCCCAGCCCCTGCCAGAGCGCAAGCCCGCCGGCCGCGGGCTGCTGCGCAGCATCCGCGCGGTGGCATGGTCGCTGATCGGGCTGCGCAAGGGCTCGGAGTACCAGCAGGACATAGAGAACATCACGCCGCTGCAGATCATCATGGTCGGACTGATCGCCATCTTCCTGCTGGTGCTCGGACTGATCGCGCTGGTAAACTGGCTGGTGTAAAGAATTGATAGCAATAGCAAGCAGAAAACGAGAAATCAGGAGCTGAAATGAGTGCATCCACCACCGGCGCAACGCCGTACTACTATGTGCCCGCCGAGTCGCGCCACCCGGTCATGGCGGCCATCGGGCTGTTCTTCGTGATCCTGGGTGCGGCGCAATGGGTCAACGGCCACGAGTGGGGCAAGTACGCCTGCCTGGCGGGCCTCGTCTGGTGGCTGTTCGTGCTGTACCAGTGGTTCGGCGATGCGATCCGCGAAAGCGAGTCGGGCAAGTACAGCCACCGCATCGACATGTCCTACCGCTGGAGCATGAGCTGGTTCATCTTCTCCGAGGTCATGTTCTTCGGCGCCTTCTTCACCGCGCTGTGGTGGGCGCGCGCGCATTCGGTGCCGGCGCTGGGCAGCCTGGCCAACGCCGTCCTGTGGCCCGACTTCAAGGCCGTGTGGCCCAGCCTGGCCGCCGGCGCCACCGCCTCGCCCGCGGGCATCATCGAGCCCTTCCAGACCGTGGGCCCGTTCTGGCTGCCGACCATCAACACCGCGCTGCTGCTGACCTCGGGCGTGACGCTGACCATCGCCCACCATGCGCTGCGCGAGAACCAGCGCGCCAAGACCATCAGCTTCATGTGGATCACGGTGCTGCTGGGCTTCATCTTCCTGTGCGTGCAGGGCTATGAGTATTTCCACCTCTACACCGAGCTGAACCTCAAGCTCAGCTCCGGCGTGTACGGCTCGACCTTCTACATGCTCACCGGCTTCCACGGCTTCCACGTGTTCGTGGGCATGCTGATGCTGTTCTTCATGACGCTGCGCCTGCAAAAAGGGCATTTCACGCCCAGCCACCATTTCGGCTTCGAAGGCGCCGCCTGGTACTGGCACTTCGTGGACGTGGTCTGGCTCGGCCTGTACGTGCTGGTGTACTGGATGTGATCCGCATCGCCCAGCAAAAAGCGCCGCGAGGCGCTTTTTTGTTGAGATTCAGGTGCCGCTGCGCAGGCCGGTGGGCTGGATGTAGCCCAGCTTCCAGGCCAGCAGGATCAGCAGGAACACCAGCACCGACACGCCGATGCGCACGGTCAGCGCCCAGGCCATGCGGCTGTTGCTGCCCTGGTTGTCCTTGTTGCCGCGCATCATGAACAGCAGCGCGCAGGCCAGGCTGCCCAGAATCACCAGGAATGCCAGAACAATGACGATCTTCATGGGAATGCCCTGTGGGTATACTTGATTGCTATGATTAACGGAGCGTGATGCGCAGATCGCATATGCATGAAACCAGTATATCGCCCGCAGGCGCCCGCCGGGGCCTGCGCTGGCTGCTGCTCACCGTGGCCGCGCTGGCGGTCATGGCGGTGACGGCCTCGCTGGGGTTGTGGCAGCTGCGCCGCGCCGCCGAGAAAGAGCAGTGGCAGGCCCAGATCGATGCGCGCGCCGCCCTGCCGGCGCTGGATGGCCGCAGCCTCGCCAGCGCCGGCGAGGGCGGCGATGCATCCGCGCTGCTGCACCGGCGCGTGGTGGTGCAGGGCGAATGGCTGCCCGGGCATACCGTGTTTCTTGACAACCGGCAGATGCGGGGGCGGCCGGGCTTCTACGTCGTCAGCCCGCTGCGTTTGGCCGGCAGCCCGGCAGTGGTGCTGGTGCAGCGCGGCTGGGTGCCGCGCAACTTCGAGGATCGCAATGCGCTGCCCGCGGTGCCCACGCCGCCGGGGCCGGTGCAGCTCAGCGGGCGCATTGCCGCCGAGCCTTCGCGGCTGTGGGAGTTTTCTGCGGCCGGCGAGGGGCACGATGGCCCAGGGGCTTCGCCCATACGGCAAAATCTGCACGTCGAGGCGTTTGCGCGCGAGATCGGGCAAGCCTTGTCCCCCTTCACCGTGGTGCAGACCGATGCCGCTGCCGATGGCCTGCTGCGCGACTGGCCCGTGGTGGGCACCGGGGTGGAAAAACACTATGGTTACGCATTCCAGTGGTTCGGCCTGTGTGGCCTGACCGCGATTCTTTATGTCTGGTTCCAAATTGTCCGACGTTTCCTTCGAAGACGCCGCCACGCGGGCGCCTGAGCCCGACGACCATGAGTTGCTGGGGCTCACCGTCCACAGCCTGCCGGCGGTGCCGCGCGCGCAGGCCGCGATGGACGATGCCCAGCGCTCGCGCAGCGGCCGGCTCAAGATGCTGCTGGTGCTGCTGGTCTGCGCGGCGCCGGTGATCGCCTCCTACTTCACCTACTACGTCATCCGGCCCGAGGGGCGGCGCAACTTCGGCGAGCTCATCGTGCCGCAAAAGGAGCTCCCGGCGGTGCAGGCGCAGCGCCTGGACGGCACGCCTGTCGAGCTGCGCAGCCTGCAGGGCCAGTGGCTGCTGCTGAGCGTGTCGGGCGGTGCCTGCGATGCCCGGTGCCAGGGCAACCTGTACCTGCAGCGCCAGCTGCGCGAGAGCCTGGGCAAGGACAAGGAGCGCATGGACTGGGTGTGGCTGATCGCCGATGGCGCCGAGCCGCCCGCGGCCATCGTGCCGGGGCTGGCCACCGCCACCGTGCTGCGCGTGCCCCAGGCGGTGCTGCAGCAATGGCTGGCGCCGCAGGCCGGCCGCCAGCTGCAGGACCATCTGTACGTCGTCGATCCGCTGGGCCACTGGATGATGCGCTTTCCGCCGCAGCTGGCCCAGGCCGATGCGGCCAAGGCACGGCGCGACCTGGAGCGGCTGATGCGCGCCTCGTCCAGCTGGGACAAGGAAGGGCGCTGATGGGCGGCGAGCTGTACGACCTGGCGCCGCTGGCGCGGGTGCTGCTGACCGGCGCCGTGATCGCGCTCGGCCCCATCGCCTGGATCTGGTGGCGCCACCGCGGCGCCACGCATTCCAAGCGCCTGCAGGTGCTGGCGGTGCTCACGCTGTTTTTGACCTTCGACCTGGTGCTGTTCGGCGCCTTCACCCGGCTCACCGATTCGGGCCTGGGCTGCCCCGACTGGCCGGGCTGCTACGGCAATGCCAGCCCGGTGGGCGCGCGCAGCGAGATCGCCTCGGCCCAGGCGGCGATGCCCAGCGGCCCGGTGACCCACGGCAAGGCCTGGGTGGAGATGATCCACCGCTATCTCGCCACTGCGGTGGGTGGGCTGATCGTGGTGCTGACCGCGGTGGCCTGGCTGCAGCGGCGCCGCGGCGGGCGCCAGCCCCTCAGCCCATGGTGGCCCACGCTGACGCTGGCGTGGATACTGCTGCAAGGCGCGTTCGGCGCGCTCACGGTGACGATGAAGCTCTTTCCCGCCATCGTCACCCTGCACCTGCTCGGAGGCACACTGCTGCTGGTGCTTTTGTGCGTGCAGGCCACGCGGCACACGCAATTTTCCGATAATCTGGCGCTGGTGCCGGTTGGCGCCGGCCTGCGCGCCGGCGTGGCGCTGGTGGCCGCGCTGGTGCTGGCGCAGATCGCGCTGGGCGGCTGGGTGAGCACCAACTATGCGGTGCTTGCCTGCTCCACCTTCCCCACCTGCAACGGCGCCTGGTGGCCCGAGATGCGCTTCGACGGCTTCCAGCTCTGGCGCGAGCTGGGCATGCTGCGCGATGGCTCGCACATCAGCTACCAGGCGTTGGTGGGCATTCACTACGTGCACCGGCTCGGTGCCTATGTGGTGTTGCCGGCCCTGCTGTGGCTGGGCTGGCGCCTGGCGGTGGTGCCGGCGCTGCGGGCCCAGCGGCGCTGGCTGGTGGGGCTGACGGTGCTGCAGTTCCTGACGGGGCTGTCCAACGTGGTGCTGGACTGGCCCCTGGTGGCGGCGGTGCTGCATACCGGCGGCGCGGCGGCCATCATCACCGTGCTGACCTGGACCTGGTGCTCCACCTCCACCCGCAGCTGTGCGGGGCGCACCGCGAAAGAAACGGACTGACCTTGAGTGCCGCAATGACCGAAACTTCCTCTGCCACCACCATGCCGACACGGTTCGCGCAGTTCTATGCGCTGACCAAGCCCAGGGTGGTGCAACTGATCGTGTTCTGCGCGCTGATCGGCATGGTGCTGGCGGTGCCCGGCCTGCCGTCGCTGCAGCAGCTGGGCCTGATGGCCGTGGCCTGCGCGGGCATCTGGCTGGTCGCGGGCGCGGCCGCCGCCTTCAACTGCCTGGTGGAGCAGGGCATCGATGCGCGCATGAAGCGCACTGCCTGGCGCCCCACGGCGCGCGGCGAGCTGTCCAACCGCCAGACCCTGCTGTTCTCGGCCCTGCTGTGCGGCGCGGGCTCGGCGATCCTGTACCTCTGGGTCAACCCGCTGACCATGTGGCTCACCTTCGCCACCTTCGTCGGCTATGCGGTGATCTACACCGTGATCCTCAAGCCGCTCACGCCGCAGAACATCGTCATCGGCGGCGCCTCGGGCGCGATGCCGCCGGTGCTGGGCTGGGCCGCGATGACCGGCGACGTGGCGCCGCATGCGCTGCTGCTGTTCCTCATCATCTTCCTGTGGACGCCGCCGCACTTCTGGGCGCTGGCGCTGTACCGGGTCGAGGACTATCGCAAGAGCGGCCTGCCCATGCTGCCGGTCACGCACGGCAACGAATTCACGCGGCTGCATGTGTTCCTCTACACCATCGTGCTGTTCGCGGCCTGCCTGCTGCCTTTCGTCTTCGGCATGAGCTCGTGGATCTACCTGGCCGCCGCCGTGGCGCTGAGCCTGGGCTTTTGCGCCTACGGCTTCGGGCTGTGGCGCGAGTACTCCGACACGCTGGCGCGCAAGACCTTCCGTTTTTCACTGATCCACCTGAGCGTGCTATTCGCCGCGCTGCTGGTGGACCACTACACCTTGGCCTGAGCACACCATGAACAAACGCAACGCACTGCAATGGATGGCGAAGTCGGCGCTGGCCGCCGGCGCTGCCGGCCTGCTGACCGCCTGCCAGAAGGAAAAGGCCAGCTTCAACGCGATCGACCTGACCGGCGCCGACTATGCCAAGGACTTCGCCATGCCCGACCAGGACGGCCGCCAGCGCACGCTGGCCGACTTCAAGGGCAAGGTGGTGCTGGTGTTCTTCGGCTACACCCAATGCCCCGATGTGTGCCCTACCACCTTGCTCGACCTGGCGAACGTCAAGAAGCAGCTCGGCGCCAAGGGCGAGCTGCTGCAGGTGGTCTTCGTCTCGGTGGACCCGCAGCGCGACACCCGCGAGGTGCTCAAGGCCTACCTGGCCAATTTCGATCCAAGCTTCGTCGGCTTGGCCGGCTCGCCCGAGCAGCTCGCCGCGATGGCCAAGGACTTCAAGGTCTACTACAAGAAGGTCGAGGGCAGCACCCCCGGCAGCTACACCATGGACCATTCGGCCGGCGACTACATCTTCGACGGCCAGGGCCGCCTGCGGCTGTACAGCCGCTACGGCGCGCCGCCCGAGCAGCTGGCGGGCGACATCCAGAAACTACTGGACGGCGCCTGACGGGCCCATGGCATCAGGCCACCACTTCGACCAGCTGCATCATGCCCAGGTCTTCGTGGTCCAGCGCATGGCAGTGCCAGACGAACTTGCCCGGGAAGTCCGAGAAGCGCATGCGAAAGGTGATGCTGCCCTTGACGGCGACCGGGATGGTGTCGGTCCAGAACGGCGTGACCGGCTGGCCGTTGACCTTGACCACATAGCTGTCGTTCACATGGATGTGGAACGGGTGCGGATAGCCGTTGAGGCTGTTGATGGTCCACTCCTCGACCGCGTCGAGCGCCACCGTCTGGGTGACCGCCAGCGATGACTGGAACGGAATGAGCGGCGCGCCGACGGCGCCCGATGCGAACACCAGGTTGGCCATGAAGCCCTCCGACTCGGGGACGAACCAGTCCTCGCCCTGCGGAATCGGCTTCATCACCTGCGGGTCGTCCTTGTCGAGCACCGCCAGCACCAGGTTGCGCTGCTTGCCGCCATGGCTGGCAAGCTCCTCGTCGGTGATCGGCACATGCTCGTCGTAGCGCGGCAGATCGGCCGCCGCGGGCATGGGCGTGTCCACCGGCAGGCCCTCGACCACGATGCGGGCGACGATCTCTTCCTGCGCCTCGCTCGACGGGGCCTTGGCCGCGCGCAGGTAGTAGGTGCCGAGCGTGCTGCTGGCCTTGACGATCAGCGAATGCCGGTTGCCGGGGTACAGCGCGTTGCCGGGCCAGTGGGCGTCGTCGAACTGGCCGGCGTTGTCCGCGTTCATGGGCTTGAAGCGGCGGTCGTACACATTGCCGTCCTTGGCGTAGGCCCACAGGGTGTGGCCGTCCAGCACCGGGTTGAAAGGGTAGAACGAGGCCGTGTTGATGAGGTGCCAGTTCTGCACCTCGCCCGGCCGCATCACGATGGTGGGCTGGTAGGCGCCGTTGAGCAGGAAGCCCGAGGTCGGCGACTCCACCGAGTCCTTGAACGAATCGGTGCGGCCGTCGCCGTTCAGGTTGAGCTTGTGCACATGCAGGACGCGCTCGCGGATGTCGGGCGAGGTGATGAAGCGGTCCGCCGGGTCGCGGATGATGATGGCGCCGAACATGCCGCTGGAGACCTGCACGTTCGAGGAGCCGTGCAGGTGCGGGTGGTACCAGTAGATGCCGTTGGTGTGGTTGGCCGGGATCTGCAGCTCGTGCTGCCGGCTCTGGCCGGGCAGCACGCCGCCCTCGGCGGTATCGACCACATAGTCGCCGAAGACGCCGGGGCGGATCTCGCGCGGGTCCACGTGCAGGCCGTGGAAATGCAGGTTGGTGCTGTTCTGGTGGTTCAGGTACGACACGCCGGTCTGCCGGGTGTTGGCCGGCAGGCGGTTGTTGAGTAGGATGCGCAGCGTGTCGCCGGCATCGAGCACCAGCGTGGGCCCCATGTAGCGGCCGTTGAAGCTGCGCAGCGTGGCCTGGGTGCGGGTGGCGCTGCCCGGATAGGCCGGCGGCTGGCTGGCCGCGATCTCCAGCGCCTGCGTGGCGTACTGCACGTTCAGCTCCAGCTCCAGCAGGCCCTTGGCGGAGCTGAGCCGCTGCGGCTCGGGCAGCGTGTCCTCGGTGCCCGAGCCGCCGCCGCAGCCGGCGAGCGGCAGCAGCGCGGAGCCGGCGCTCAGTCCGAAGGCCCACTGCAGGGCTTCGCGGCGGCTGGGCTGGGCGGGGGGGTGAAGGGTTTCGGTCATGGCGATCCTTCAGGCAATTCAGGCAAAGGTGACCAGGCGGGGCTTGGGCTGCACCGCCGCCGAGGGAAAGGCGCCGCAGGCCGAGCTGCGGTTGTTGCCCCAGGCATGCACGCCCTGCTCGCCCAGGGCCAGCACATGGCCGGTGCCGGCGGACAGCTGCGCCACCCGCTTCAGCGCCGCAATGCGCAAGGGCCGGGCCGATGCGGCCGGGCCGGCCTGGCCCAGCTGGCCCAGGCCGTTCCAGCCCCAGGCGAACACGTCGCCGTGCACCGAGGTGGCCACGGTGTAGAACATGCCGCCGTCGATCTGGCTCACCGCGAACGCGGTGGCTATGCGCGTGGGGCGCGGCAGGTAGCGTGCGGCCACTTCGCCCGCCTGGCCGTGGTTGTTGGCGCCCCAGGCCCAGAGCCGGCCGGCCTCGTCCACCGCCAGGCTGTGGGTGTCGCCCGCGGCCACCCGGCGGATGCGGGCGGGAATCTCCAAGCGGCGGGGCGAGGCGCTGGCCGCCAGGTCGCCGTGGCCCAGCTGGCCGGCGCCATTGGCGCCCCAGGTCCAGACGCGGCCCAGGCGGTCCAGCGCCAGCACATGGCCGTGCCCGGCCGCCAGCGCCGCCATGGGCGGCAGCGCGGCCAGGCGGCCCGGCGGCGCCGCCAGCGCCTCGGTGGCGCGGCCCAGCTGCCCCTGCGCACGCAGGCCCCAGGACCAGACGGAGCCATCGGCATACAAGGCGAAGCCGGCCGATTCGGCCTGCGCCACCTGCACCGGCCGCGCCGGCAGGCCGGCGATGGGCGAGCGCTGCACGCCGTGCTCGGGAGACACCACCGGGCGGCACGACAGCACATGCCCGTTGCGGCCGACGGCGACCGTGTCCACATGCCCGTCGGCCACGGCCGCAAAGGGCAGCTGCGCCGGATTCAGCCGCTGCGGCAGCGGCTGCGCATAGCGGTTGTGGCCGATCTCGGTGGGGTTGGCGATGCACAAATCGCCCGGATAGCCCGGGGGCAGCGTGGCGCCCAGTACCTTGATGCCGCCCCAGCCCCAGGCATGGCCTTGTTGGTCCAGCGCCACCGAGCGCTCGCGGCCGGCACTGATCTGCATGATCCTGATCGCCATCTTCGCCTCCCGCGGCCATTGCCATGGCAACGCTGCAATCTATGGAATCTGCATCTTAGGGTTTTGTTGAGAATTTGTAACTATTGCGTAATTGTATTTCTCAATCGAGTGCGGGCCCGGCGGGGGAGGCCTGCGCCATGCGCATCAGCAGGCAGTGCAGCATCTCGGTGGACAGGCCGTGCAGCACCAGCCGGTGGCCGGCCTTGAGGGTGGACAGCGGCACCAGCGGATGCTTGTTGTTCAGCATCACCAGGTGCTCGGGCGTGTTCAGCAGGGTGGCCACGTAGATGGCCACGGTTTCGTCGAGCTGCAGCGAGTTGCTGGCGCGCCAGAAGTCGTGGTCGGTCAGCAGCAGCTGGTAGACCGGCGTGTAGACCTCGATGGCGCTTTGCAAATCGAGGATGTTCAGGCGCCCGCGCGGCATGTCCTGCAGGCGCAGCGGCGGCTCGCGCACCATCGAGAAGTCGGGCTGCTGCACCGGCTGCAGGCGCTGGCCGGCGGCGCGTAGCGCGGTGTTCAGGCGGATCACGAAGTTGAACAGGTTCAGGTCGTGCTTGAGGAACAGCTCATCCTTGATCGCATCGATGTTCTCGGGCTCGAGCGGTGCGGTGGAAACCGGCGTGGGCGCATTCGCCGCGACGAAGGCCAGGATCTGCGAGCCCAGATGGAAATGGCGCAGGATGAACCAGTTGGCCTCGGGCGAGACGAAGCGGTTCATGCTGAAGGCCAGCAGCCGGTGCAGCAGCCTGGAGTGCGCCCAGTTGCCCGGCACCAGCGCCTTGAAGATCTGGATCAGGATGATGCTGGCGCGCGCCAGCGGGCGCAGAAAGGGCAGCAGCCATTGGCGCGAGCGGCTGCTGGAGTCGCGCAGCCACGCGGCCTTGACCTCGTCGGGCAGCGGCGTGCTCTGGTCCAGGTACAGCGCCAGCCAGGGGCTGGGGTCGCGCTCGTCGTGCGGCAGGTCGCGGAAATCGGTGCTCATGTGGTTTCCTCCAGCACGTGCTCGAACTGCATCAGGTACAGCTGGGCGGTGCGCCTGGCGGTGGCCGCGATCGCCCGCGGGGCGTCGCCGTGCTCGTCCAGCGCCATCACCATCTGCACCGCGGTGAGCCAGCGCTCCAGGTGGTTCTCGTCGTTGGCGCCGTGGTATTCGAGGAAGCGGAACGCATCGGGCGGCAGCGGCAGGCCGGCGCGCAGCAGCGGCAGCAGGCTGGGTACGATGCGCTGGCCCGTGCCCTCAATGATGTAGATCGCGCCCAGCAGGCCGATGGGATTGGCGGTGGCCGCCAGGCCGTGCAGGTAGGCGTTGAGCGCCTCGCCGCCGGGGTTGCGGCGCAGCCGGGCGATGTCGGTCTCGGTGCCGCCGGCCTTCAGGTAGTCGCTGTGCAGGATCTTGAAGTCGTTCTGCTCCTCGCCGGCGTGCACCCCCATCAGCGCCGCCAGCGCCGCATAGTCGCCGCTCAGCGAGGCCGCGCCCTCGCGCATCCACAGGCTGCCCTCGCGCACCTGCGGAATCCAGTGGCTCATCCAGCGCACATAGTCGGCGCTCGTGAGTTCGCCGCCGCGGATGCGCTGCAGCAGCGGCGTGCGCCAGACCTTGGAGCGGTAGTCGTGCCAGATGCTGGCCAGCTCGGTGAGCAGCGGCGCCAGCCCCGTGGGGGCCGAGGCCGGATCGTGCGGCGGCGCGATCGCATCGCCGTCCTGTGCCGGGCTGGGCTGGCGCTGGCTGTAAGCAGCCGCCGGCGCGCCCGTGGCCGGCGCATCGGCCTCCACCTTCAGCAGCATGTAGCCGGCGGTGAAGCGGCCCGATTCGGGCACGAAGCACAGCACCGTATCGCCCGGCTTCAGCCGTGCCTGCTGGGTCTGCAGGAACTCGGCCAGCATGATGAAGATCGAGGCCGCGCCGGTATTGCCGCGCCAGGCCAGGTTGCTCCACCAGCGCTCGCGGGGGATGGCGAGCTGGGCCTTGTTCAGCAGCTCGTCGACCACGGGAATGAATTTCTCGGACGAGTAGTGGCACAGGAAATGGTCGATGCCGCGCTCGGGCACCCAGCCGTCGCGCGCCAGGCGGGCGTATTCGTGGATGCACACGTCGAACAGATGCGGCAGCAGCCGGATGTCCTGGCGCAGCGCCAGCGCGCCGGCGGCCTCGGCGTCGCCCCAGGCGCCGAAGTCGAGGTGGCTGGTGGTGCGGTCGGGCGTCAGGCCCAGCTGCATGCACACCGGGTAGTCGCCGGCGAAGCTGCGCTGGTGGGTCCACAGCAGCTTCAGGCGCAGGCCGGGGGCGGTGGGCAAGGCGCCGGCCCTGCCCAGCAGCACCGCGCCCGCGCCGTCCGACAGCATCCAGCGCAGAAAGTGCGCATCGAAATCGGTGTCGTAGCCCTGGGCCGCGAAGCGCGAGCGCTTGAACAGGCGTGAGGGCATCTCGCTGGCCACCGCCAGCGCCTGCGCATGCTGGCCCCGGTCCACCGCCAGCGCGGCGGCCTGCAGCGCGCCCACGCTGGCGGCGCACACGCCGTGCACCGACAGCAGCTCCATCGGCGGCGCGGCCAGCTCGCCCTGGATCATGCTGGCAAAGCCGGGCATCAGTGCGTCGCCGCCCGACGAGCCGCTCGACAGAAAGCCCACCTCCGCCAGCGGCCGACCCGCGGCGGCCAGGCATGCGCGGATCGCCGCCGCCGCCATCTGCGTGTTGCCGTGCACCGTCCGGCCCTCGCCGTCGATCGCATAGTGGCGCTGCTGGATGCCGTTTTCGGCCAGGATGCGGCGCTTGATGCGCTCGGACAGCCGGTTCAACGGCGCAATATAGGCGTCCATGTCCGCATTCGCGACGGGGGCGCCGGGCAGGAACAGGCCGGCGGACTGGATATAGGTGTCTGAATAGGCTACTGGCATGGTGCAGTGATGGATATCAATGAATCGCCTCGGGTGGCATGAGGGAGCGGCTGCGCGCCGGCTTCCACACCAGGCCCAGCACGAACACCCGCAGCATGTAGGGCGCCAGCCCCGGCTCGTTCAGCCGGGGATCGACCCGGTGGCGGTATTGGTCGCGGTGCAGCCGGGTCAGCTGGGACCAGTGCGCCTGCGGGCACTCGTGGTGTGCCGTGTGCAGGCCGATGTTAAAAAGCAGCGGGTTCACCAGCCCCTCGAAGTTGCGCGAGTAGTTCAGCGCGCTACCGCGAGTATGGCGTGCCGCCCTGGCGAGCGGCCGGCCGTCCGCATGCGCGTGCTGCAGGTAGTTGGTGGCCAGCAGCCAGTGCAGCCCGTGCAGCTGCGGGGCGATCACCAGCAGCAGCGCCTTGCGCCAGTCCAGCGCCAGCAGCGCGGCCCAGCTGGCGAGCCACAGCGCGTACTGGCCCATGCAGTACCAGAAGGCGCCGGGCTGGCGCAGGCGCAGGCCGGCCAGCCAGCGCAGGAACAGCGGGTACAGCACCGCCGCCGCCTGCAGCGGGTGCAGCAGGTAGCCCCCGAGGTGGTTGTGGTCGCCGCCGAAGCGGTAGGTGCGCGCGGCATCGAGCGGGCCATGGCGATGGCGATGGTGGTTGGCCACATGGGCGGGCCAGAACACGAAGGTGGGGTGGCCCTGCAGCAGCGTCAGCAGATAGTCGGTGAACCGGTTGGCCCAGCGGCCCTGCCACATGCGCAGATGCGTGTGGTTGTGGTGGATGACGCCTATGCCCAGCGTCAGGAACAGCTCAAGCGCATACAGCCACGGATTCCAGCCGTGGCGCCACTGCCACCACACCAGCAGCGGCAGCGCCGCCATGTAGGCCAGCGACTGCAAGTCCCGCCAGGAGCGCAGGCGTGGCATCAGTGCCGGCATCAGCGCGGGGCGGGCTTCACGCTGGTGCGCATCAGCCGGTCCATGAAATCCAGCGCAAAGCCGTAGTTGCCTGCGGGCCGGGCGTGGTGCAGGTGGTGGCGGCGGCTGGCGGCCAGCGGGTGCGTGCCCGGCACCTGCGGGAAGAAGTCGTAGTTCGAGTGCCCGATCGCATTCAGCAGCAGGCTCAGCACCGGCACCGCGGCCAGCGACCAGAAGCTGAAGTCGTGCAGCACCATGGGCAACAGGATCACATTGCCCAGCATCAGCGCCTCGACCGGGTGGAAGCTGTAGGTGGACCACGGCGTGGTGACCACCGAGCGGTGGTGGTCGCCGTGAAAGCGCTTGAACCAGCGCGTGTGCAGCAGGCGGTGGTTGATCCAGAAATGCACATCGTTCCACACCAGCAGCAGCGCGATCTCGACGGCGATCAGCCAGCCGCCGGCATCGGGGTTCAGCCGTGCCCAGCCCAGCTGCACGAAGCCCCAGGGAACCACCATGCCCAGGCCGAAGATCAGCACCGAGTGGAAAGACTGGCGCCATTCGCGCCGCAGCTGGTCGGGCTTGAGCGGGCGCGTATCCAGCACGCGGCCAATGCCGCGGCGCGCCAGGCTGCGCGTGAGCCAGCCCATGCCCCAGCCGCCGGCCAGGTACAGGCTGCCGAACAGCGCCAGGCCCCAGGCCATGACCTGCCAGGCGGACAGCTGGGTGAAGGCTGCTGCTGCGTTCATGGAGCCTTTCGCCTTACTGGGTCTGGATATGCTGGTCGCGGATGATGCTGCCCAGCGCCTTCACGTCGGCGTGGATGCGGTTGGCCAGCCCCTCGGGCGAGCTGCCCACCGCCTGCCAGCCCTGCACCGCGAGCTTGGCGCGCATCTCGGGCGTGCGCACGATGTCGCTCACCAGCGTGGCCAGCTGGGCCACATGCGACAGCGGCATAGCCTTGGGCGCGGCCACCGCGTTCCAGATCTCCAGGTCGAAGTTCTGCACGCCCAGCTCCTTGAGGCTGGGCAGGCCGGGCGCCAGCGGGCTGCGCGCCGCCGAGGTGACGCCGATGCCGCGCAGCTTACCCGCCTGGATTTGCGCCATGGCCAGCGCCGGCGGCAGCATGGACAGCTGCAGGTCGCCGCCCTGGATGGCGTTGAACACCTGCGGATAGCCGGGGTAGGGGATGTGCTCGGCCTTGATCACCGAGCGGCTCTTGAGCAGCTCCATGCCCAGGTGGCCCACGGTGCCCACGCCCGGCGAGCCGTAGCTCCACTTCGGGCCGGCGGCGGCCGCGGCCGCGAAGAAGGCCTTGCCCTCGGGCGCCTTGGCCGGCGCCACCAGCACCAGCGGCGCCACGCCGATCAGGCTCACGGGCTGCAGGTCCTTCAGCGGGTCGTAGCGCACGCTGGGGTTGAGCAGCTTGGCGATCGTCATGTTGCCGTTGATCATCACGCTGAAGGTGTGGCCGTCGGTGGCATGCGCCACGTATTCGGCGGCGATGTTGCCGCCCGCGCCCACCCGGTTCTCGACGATGATGGGCTGGCCCAGCGCCTTTTCCAGCGGCTCGGCCAGCGCGCGCGCAGTCAGGTCGGGCGACGAGCCCGCGGGAAAGCCCACGATCAGGTGCAGGGGCTTGCTGGGCCAGCCGTCGCCAGTGGCAGCAAAGGCGGCGCCGCCCCAGGCGGCGCAGCAGGCTGCGACCAGGGCGACGCGGCGCGACAGCAACGAAAACATAGAAGGTCTCCAATAAAAAATGACACCCCACGCTCCCCACTGCGTGTGGTCGCTGCCCCTCCGAGAGGGGCGATAAAAAAGCGCACAACCCAAAGGCTGTGCGCTCGGATTATCGCCAAAGATGGCCGGCCTGCTGGTTTGCAGGCCGCGAGGCTCAGGCGTATTCGGCCAGGGCCTTGCGCATCTTCTTCATCGCGGCGGCCTCGATCTGGCGGATGCGCTCGGCGCTCACACCGTAGATGGCGGCCAGGTCGTGCAGCGTCATGCCGCCCGAGCCATCGTCGTTGACCTTGAGCCAGCGCTCCTCCACGATGTGGCGGCTGCGCTCGTCGAGGGTGGCCAGCGCATCGCGGATACCGTCGGTGGCCAGCACGTCGCGCTGGCGCGCCTCGATCATCGCGGTCGGCTCGTGCGCGGCATCGGCCAGGTAGGCGATGGGGCCGAAGGCCTGGTCATCGTCATGGGACGGGCTCGGGTCGAGCAGCACGTCGCCGCCGGACAACCGGGTTTCCATCTCGATCACGTCCTCGCGCTTGACGTTGAGCTGCTCGGCCATCGCGTCGATCTCGCGGTCGGTCAGCGTCTCGCGGTGCACGCTGGCATCGTCCACGCCCGCATCGGCCTTGAAGCCCTGCTTGAGCGAACGCAGGTTGAAGAACAGCTTGCGCTGGCTCTTGGTGGTGGCCACCTTGACCATGCGCCAGCTCTTCAGGATGTATTCGTGGATCTCGGCCTTGATCCAGTGCATGGCGTAGCTCACCAGGCGCACGCCCTGGTCGGGGTCGAAGCGCTTGACGGCCTTCATCAGGCCCACGTTGCCTTCCTGGATCAGGTCGCCGTGCGGCAGGCCATAGCCCAGGTACTGGCGGGCGATGGACACCACCAGGCGCAGGTGCGACAACACCAGCCGGCCGGCGGCGTCCACGTCGGACGTCTCCTTGAGCTGGCGCGCATAACGCAACTCCTCCTCTGCGGTGAGCAGAGGGATCCGGTTGACCGCCGTGATGTAGGCATCGAGATTGCCCAGCGGCGGCACCAAGGACCACGGATTTGCAGGAGCCAATGCGTTGTTGTTGACGGCGATGGCTCCAGAATGGGTTGTCATGCTAGAAGTCCTTTCTTCCATGCGATGCATGGTAACACCGCTTCGATTCCCCGAAAGTCCTCGGAGTTCCCCCTGGAAAGACGGGGAAAAGCGGCTTGTCTCGTAGGTGGAAAACCGACGGGCCTTACATGCTGCGCTGCCCGCGCGCTACTGATTTCGATAGCGCTTCAGAATAATTTACCAACGCGATTCGAACGGCTCTCCAGTGCCGCCATATATTCAATACGGGCAGTTTGACGCAATCGTTAGCAGAAAGTTGCATAAAAAATTCCTCTCGCTCCGATAGCATGCGGCCATGAGCACCGCAAGCCGATCCCCGACCCTGCACCCTATGGCCGACATCGCCTGGCTGGCCACCACCGTCGACAGCGAGGCCCAAGCGCGGCTGCTGGCGCGGGCCGGCGTCGAGGCCCGCCTGGCGGCCTGCGCGCAGGTCGAGGCGATTGCATCGCATTACTGGTGGGAAGGGGAACTGCAATCCGGGGCCGAATGGCGCATCACCTGGAAGACCGGCCTGCGCCAGCTCGATGCGCTGCATGCGCACCTGGCGCCGCTGCATCCCTATGAGCTGGCGCAGTGGACGCACGGCACCTGCGGCGCCGCGCCCGCCTATGCCCAGTGGGTGGCGCAGCAGGTGGCTGGGCGGCTGCAGGCTTGAGCGCTCAGCGCTGCTGCAGCGGCATCCACCAGCCGCCCGGTGTGGCGACCCAGTACTGGCCGCTCTGGTCCACCCGGTAGGTATTGCCCTGGTACTGGTGCGTGGTGTTGCGCTGCCAGGTGTGCGGCAGCACCAGTTCGTTGCCATTGCCGGCCACGAAGGTGCTATTGCCGCGCAACAGGTTGCCGCGCTCGTTGGCGATGCGCGCCTGGCCGTTGAGCAGGCCCTGCTGCGCTGCGGCGCGATTGGCCTCGGCCTGCCTCACTCCGGCCACCGCCGCCTGCTCCTTGGCCTGGATGTTCGCCTCATTGCGGCGCATGTGCTGCACGCCCTGCGCCGAGAAGCCGTTGGTGTAGATGTAGTAGTAGGTGAACGTCGGGTAGTCGTAGGGCGTCACGCCGCGCTGCGCCGCCTCGGCCAGGTGGCGCTGGTAGGCCTGCCGCACCGCTGGGTCCTGCATGCGCTGCTGCACCGTGGCCTGAACCTGCTGCTGCCCGGCGGCGATGTTGCGGTTCATCTCCTGCATCTGGCGGTTGATCATCGACTGGTAGTCAACCCATTGCGCCTGCGCGGATGGACCCATCAACGAGCTGGCTCCCAGCGAGGCGGCCAATAGGAGCTTACGAGCGGTATTTTTCATGGCGTCCTCCAAAGAATCGCCTGGCGCGCTTGCTTGCAATATCGAATACCGGGTGGCACCCCAGTCGGACGGCCTGCGCCTGGTCATCGAACGATGGGTAACATATTTTAACGCTCTGGATGTGACAAGCCTGTCATTGGCGGTTAACTACGCTGTCATTCACCTTTGCAAGACTTCCGTTTTCTTTACGAGGGAACAGAATGCAACGCGTGAAACTGGCTACTGCCATGGCGACACTGCTCGCTTTTTCGGCACAAACTGCGGACAGCAACGCAGCCATCGCCGGCAACGCAGGCGCGGCAACTGCGGCAGGCATGGCGCTCAAGACCGCTGCGCAAGAGCAGGTCTATATCGACCAGGCTTTCAATAGTACTGCCGCTGCCTTGCCTGAAGGCTGGCGCAAGCCGAACTGGAACAAGGGCACGGTTGCCATCGACGGCGCCACCGGAAACCTGCTGATCGACGGGCGGGCCCATTCCACCTCCATGACGGCGCTGATGCTGCCCGCCGAACTGGAGCGCCTGTCCAACTACCGCGTCGAGATGGAGTTCACCATCGACGCGGTGAACGATGCGGCGCGCTGGATCAGCGTGATGTACCGCACCTCGCCCGAGAGCGGTGCGATCGCCTTCGATCCCTACCACCAGTTCGCCATCCGCCAGAACGCGGTGGCCAGCAACGGCACGGAATTCGCGTATCGCAATAATGGCGGCTGGAATGTCCAGAGCACCAAGCCGTTCACCGAAACCATCGACAAGAACAAGACCTACAAGGCCACGGTGATCGTGCATGGCAACCGGGTGCGCCAGTACCTGAACGATGTGCTGCTGCACGACACCACCATCACCAGCGGCCTGGCCAAGGGCGGTATCGGCATGCAGACTGCCGGCGCGCTGCTGCGCGTGAAGCGCATCAAGGTGAGCGAGCAGCTTGCCGCGCTGCCGGAGCTGGACATGCCGGTCGCGGTGCAGGAGACGGGCACGGCCGCGTCGATGCCGCCCACGCTGGTGCAGAGCATGTCGGCCCTCGCCACCGAGCAAGGCGATGGCTCCAGCAACTCGCTGTTCACGCTGGACGCGGCGCTCAAGCTCACCGGCGCCCACGGCGAGCCCCTGGGCACGCTCAAGGACCTGTTCGCGCAGGCCTCGCGTATCACCGTGCCGGTGCTGCGCATCCGGGACCAGGCCACGGTGGATGCGCTGGCCGGCTTTTCCGCGGACGTGCACATGCTCTTCGACATCACGCTGCTGTCCGACGACGTGCAACTGCTCGGCTATGCGCGCGAGCAGCTGCCCGGCAGCCGCACTGTCCTGGATTTCTCGGGCAGCGCCCTGGCCGAAGGCAAGCAAACGCTGCTCCAGATCGTTGGCGACACGAACCGCGCGGGCGCAAAGATCGCCTTGCTGCCCGCCAGCTTCACCACGCGCGCCAACGTGTCGTACCTGCAGCGCATGCTGCTTACGGTCTGGGCCGCATCCGATGCCCGGACACCGCAGGAGGCTGCGAATGTACTGACCACGGGCGTCAACGGCTTGCTCACGCCGAGCAGCGAGCTCTTTGCCGAGGTGCTCAGGAAGCTGCCGGCCAACACCTTGCTGCGCAAGCCGCTGATCACCGGCCACCGCGGCATGCCCGCGGGAGGCGAGAACGACGAAAACACGCTGGAAAGCGCCCAGGCAGCGGTGGCGGCGGGCGCCGATGCGGTCGAGAACGACATCTATGTCACCACCGACGGGCACCTGGTCATCATGCATGACGCCACCGTGGATCGGACCACCAACGGCACGGGGGCGATCGAGTCCATGACGCTGGCCCAGGTGAAGCAGCTGCGCACCAAGGGCAGGCAATGGCAGGTTCCCACGATGCGCGAGTATTTCCAGGCGTTCAAGGACAAGCCGGTCACGCATTTCATTGAAATCAAGAGTTCCACCCCGTCCGTCATCACGCGCCTCAAGCAGGAAATCGCCGACGGGGCGGCAGCCGACCAGTCTGTCGCGATCTCGTTCGACGCCGCGCAGCTCAAGCGCAGCCGCGAGCAGATACCCGAGCTGACGCTGGGCTACCTCAACAGCAATGCCGACAGCACGAACGTGCTCGACAGCCTGCGCCGGGTGCTGGAGGCCACGCAGGCCAATGGCTCCACCTACAACCCGTCCTACGGCGGCCTCAAGCGCGAGACCATGGAGGCGGCCAAGCACCGCGGCACCACCTTCTGGCCGTGGACGCTCAACAACGAGAACGATTTCTACAAGTTCTACAGCTGGGGCACGCACGGCCTCACCACCGACTATGCCAAATGGGCCACGAACTTCCCGGTGGAGATCGAGGCCACCGGCGTGCCCGCCCAGGTGGCGCTGCACCAGCCGGTGGGGCTGAACGTGCAGCTCACCACGCAGGGCAAGGCGGTCAGCACCGTGGCGGCCAACGAGCTGGTGCTGATTGGCGGCACCGCGACGGCCGAGCCCGCCGAGAATGGAACGCTGAGCTTCAAGACCGCCGGCACCGCGGTGGTGATGCCCGGCTACCGCTACCGGATGGGCGCCAGCAGCTATAGCTACGTGATCGTTGGCAAGCCCGTCACGCTGATCGCGGGCGACGGCACCGGCAACGTGGTCGGCGGCTCGAACTCGCCCAGCGGCGGCAGCGTGTCGTGCAGTGGTGCGGTGCCGGGCCAGACCAGCGCCTGCGCCGTCACACCCAAGCCGGGTTACCAGGTGCTTGGCACGGCGCCCGGCGGCAATTGCCCGGCCGGCTCGTGGAATGGCGAGCATACGGTCTATACCACCGGCGAAATCAGCGGCAGCTGCCATGTGGAGTTCAGCTTTGCGCCGCTGCCCGCCGAGGCATCGCTGGCGCCGGTCGGCAAGCCGGGCGCGGTGGCGGCGCAGGTGAGCGGCGGCGGCAGCGGGCTGTGGGCCTTCGATGCCGGCAGCGCATTCTCGGTGGCAGCGGCGTCCGGTGCGCCGCAGGATTTGAGCTTCCCGTTCGGTGTGGCCGGCTTCACGCTGAGCGGCGGCGAGGCGGGCCAGCCGGCAACGGTCGAGCTGTTGTACCCGGAGGATCTACCCGCGAACAGCAAGTACTACAAGTACGGCAAGACCCGGGCCAATCCGCAGCCGCACTGGTATGAGTTCTCCGGTGCGCGGATCAGCGGCAACCGGGTGGTGCTTACGCTCACCGATGGTGCGGATGGCGACGACGACCTGCAGGCCAACGGCAGCATCACCGATCCCGGCGGCGTGGCGGTGCGCGCCGCGGCTCCGGTTCAACCCACCCGACCTGCCCCGGTGCCTGCACTGGGGGCGGGCGCCCTGCTGGGGCTCTCCTGGGCGGTTGGTGCGCTGGCCTGGCGGCGCTCACGCCGCTCCCCGCTGAGTGCCCGTTGAGGGGCCGCGGGAAAAGCTGAGCATCAACTCAGCAGCGCCTGGGCAAACTCCCGGGCGCTGAAGGTCTCCAGGTCTTCCAGCCTCTCGCCGACGCCGATGAAGTAGACCGGGATCGGCCGCTCCTGCGCGATGGCAGCGAGCACGCCGCCCTTGGCGGTGCCGTCGAGCTTGGTGACGATCAGGCCGGTGAGCGAGAGCGCGTCGTCGAAGGCGCGGACCTGGTTCAACGCATTCTGGCCGGTATTGCCGTCGATCACCAGCAGCACCTCGTGCGGCGCCGAGCCCTCGGCCTTGGTGATGACGCGGCGGATCTTCTTCAGCTCCTCCATCAGGTGCAGCTGCGTGGGCAGGCGGCCGGCGGTATCGACCAGCACCACGTCCTTGCCCCGGGCCTTGCCGGCCGTGACGGCATCGAAGCTCACCGCCGCCGGATCGCCCCCGTCCTGGCTCACGATCTCGACCATGTTGCGGTCGGCCCAGACGCCGAGCTGCTCGCGCGCCGCGGCGCGGAAGGTGTCGGCCGCGGCCAGCAGCACCGCCTGCTGGCTGTCCGCCAGGTGCTTGGTCAGCTTGCCGATCGAGGTGGTCTTGCCCGCGCCGTTGACGCCTGCGACCATGATGACGGTGGGCTGGTGCTCGCCGATGACCAAAGGCTTTTCCAGCGGCGCCAGCAGATCGGCCAGCGCATCGGCCAGCAGCGACTTGACCGCGGCGGGCTCGGTGGCCTTGGCTTCCTTGACGCGGCGCTTCAGGTCGGCCAGCAGATGCTGCGTGGCCTTGACGCCGGTATCGGCCATCAGCAGCGCTTCTTCCAGCTCCTCGTACAGCTGCTCATCGATGCGCGTGCCGGTGAAGACGGTGGTGATGCTGCTGCCGGTCTTGCGCAGCCCGCTCTTGAGCCGGAACATCCAGCCCTGGCGCTCGGCCTCGCTGCCCGTGCTGGTAACGGTGGGTGGGTCATCCGCCTGCGGTGCCGGTACAGGCGCAGGTACAGGTATAGGTGCCGGTGGCGCGGGCAGGGCGGCGGGAGCCGGTGCAGGGGGGGGCGCCGCCTCGCTCTTGCCGAAGGGGTTGCGCAGCCAGCTCTTGCCGGCGGGCGCTTCTGGCTCCGTGGGGGCGGGTGCCGGCGCCGGGCTGGCGGCTGCGGGATCGGCGGTGGGGGATTTTTTCTTAAAGAAACTGAACATTGGCGGCTACGTAGAATCACACCGGTCTGCAGCCCCGACCTCGATGGGCTGCCAACGGTATTGGTCCTATTCTATGAAACGTTCCCTGTCCCTGCTGGCCGCTACGGCCTGGATCGCCTGTGCCGCTGCCTCGGCGGCACCTCCCGCTGCTCCTGTCGCCAAGGCAGCCGCGGCTCCCATCGCCACCAACGCCGCCGGCGCGCAGCAGTTCACGCTGAAGAACGGCATGAGCCTGATCGTGCAGCCCGACCGGCGCGCGCCCACCGCGGTGCACATGGTGTGGGTGCGGGTCGGCTCCATCGACGAGGTGGATGGCCGCTCGGGCCTGGCCCATGCGCTGGAGCACATGATGTTCAAGGGCACGCCCACGGTGGCGCCGGGCGATTTCTCGCGCAAGGTGGCGGCGCTGGGCGGGCAGGACAATGCCTTCACCAACCGCGACTACACCGGCTACTACCAGCAGATCCCAGCGAACCGGCTGGAGCAGGTGATGCGCCTCGAGTCCGACCGCTTTGCCCACAACCAGTGGCCCGACAGCGAGTTCAAGAAGGAGATCGAGGTCATCAAGGAAGAGCGCCGCATGCGCACCGAGGACAGCCCGCGCGCCAGCCTGATGGAGCAGCTCAACGCCGCCACCTTCGTCGCCTCGCCCTACCACCGCCCGGTGATCGGCTGGATGGGCGACCTCGATTCGATGACGCCCGACGATGCGCGCGAATTCCATCGCCAGTGGTATGTGCCCGCCAATGCCGTGGTCGTGGTGGCCGGCGACGTGGATGTGGCCCGGGTGCGGGCGCTGGCCGAGAAATACTATGGCTCCATTCCCGCCCGCGCGCTGCCGGGGCGCAAGCCCCGGCCCGAGCCGCAGCAAAAGGGCGTGCGCCGCGTCGACTACAAGGCGCCGGCGGAGCAGGCCTATGTGCTGATGGCCTTCAAGGTGCCGGACCTGGAGTCGCTCAATGCGCCCCAGGCCGGCGACCAGGATGCGCTGGCGCTGCTGATGCTCTCGGGCGTGCTCAGCGGCTACGACGGTGCGCGGCTGGACCGGCGCCTGACCCAGGGCGACAAGCGCGTGGCCGATGCCACTTTCAGCGGCGCCAACGTGGTCAACCGCGGGCCGGCGACCTTCGTGCTGGGTGGCATTCCCGCCAATGGCCACAGCGCCAAGGAAGTGGAGGACGCGCTGCGCGCCGAGGTGGCGCGTGTGGCCCAGGAAGGGGTGAGCGATGCCGAGCTGGCCCGGGTCAAGACCCAGTGGACGGCCTCGACCGTCTATGAGCGCGATTCGGTCTTCGGCCAGGCCAACGACCTGGGCTCGAACTGGGTGCAGGGCCTGCCGCTCGATGCCAACGACAAGCTGCTGGTGCTGCTCAAGACCATCACCCCGGCGCAGGTGCAGGCCGCGGCGGCCAAGTACTTTGGCGATGACCAGCTCACCGTGGCCACGCTGGTGCCGCAGCCCCTGTCGGATGCCGACCGGGCGGCGCAGCGGCGCGCAGGCGATGCCAGCGCCAATGGTGCGGTGCATTGACTGTCAAAATCCATAGCTGATTGCCTAATACAGATAAGCCCTGTAGCCAAATTCGATGCAAAAAATGATCCATTTCCCATTCTCTCGCCGGCTTGCGCAGGCCGCCCTGGTCGGGGCCGGCGCGCTGCTGTCCGCCCACAGCGCCTGGGCGCTGCTGCCCATCCAGCACTGGACGCAGGACAGCGGTGCGCAGGTCTGGCTGGTCGACAGCCCCACCATCCCGATGGTGGACGTGCAGCTGAACTTCGATGCCGGCAGCCGCCGCGACCCGGCCGAGCAGGCCGGCCTGGCCAGCGCCGCCGCGCGCATGGCCTCCAAGGGCGTCAAGGCCGACGCCAGCCAGCCCGCCATGGACGAGAACGCCATCGGCGAGGCCTGGGCCGACCTGGGCGCGAGCTTCAACGCCGGCGCCAGCGAGGATGCGCTCAGCTTCTCGCTGCGCTCGCTCAGCGATCGCAGCCTGCTGGAGCGCGCCGCCGACCTGGCCGCGCGCCAGATCGGCCAGCCCAGCTACGATGCCGCCATCTGGCAGCGCGAGCGCGAACGCTGGAGTGCGGCCATCAAGGAAGGCGACACCCGCCCGGGCGTGGTCGCGGCGCGGGCGCTCAACGGCGCGGTGTTCGGCGCGCATCCCTACGGCCAGCGCCCCACCGAAGCCACGCTGGCGCGCATCGATCCGGCCGCCATGCAGGCCTACCTGCTGCGCCATGTCGACGCCTGCCGCGCCAAGGTCACGCTGGTGGGCGCGCTGGACCAGGCGCAGGCCGATGCGCTGGTCAAGCGCCTGCTGGCGCGGATACCGGCCCAATGTGCGGCGCTGCCCGCGGTGCCCGCGGTGCAGCCGCTGGCCAAGGCAGAGCAGCAGGACATTCCCTTTGCCGCCGCGCAGGCCCAGGTGCTGCTCGGGCAGCCCGGCATCCGCCGCGCCGACCCGGACTTCCTGGCCGTGCTGGTGGGCAACCATATCCTGGGCGGCGGCGGTTTCGCGTCGCGGCTGATGGAGGAGGTGCGCGAGAAGCGCGGCCTCACTTATGGCGTGTATTCCAGCTTCAGCCCGGGCCTGGATGCCGGTGCCTTCGTCGTCGGCCTGCAGACCCGGCCCGACCAGGCCGCCCAGGCCTTGCAGGTGACGCGCGAGGTGCTGCAGAAATTCATTGCCGGCGGCCCCACCGACAAGGAGCTGCGCGACGCCAAGGACAACCTCATCGGCGGCTTTGCGCTGCGCATCGACAGCAATGCCAAGCTGCTGGGCAACGTGACCAACATCGCCTGGAACGGCCTGCCGCTGGACTACCTGGAGCACTGGAGCGAGCGCGTCGAGGCGCTGACCGTGCAGGACGTGCGCCGCGCCATGGCGCGCATGGTGCAGCCCGAGAAAATGGTGACCGTGGTGCTGGGGGCCAAGCCCTGATGGCCCGCGCCAACCCCAAGCCGGTCCCTGCCCGGCGCGGCGCGGCCGGCGCCAGCGGCGAGATCCGCATCATCGGCGGCCAGTGGCGCCGCACCCGGCTGCAGGTGCTGCAGCGGCCCGATCTGCGGCCCACGCCCGACCGCGTGCGCGAGACCCTGTTCAACTGGCTCGGGCAGGACCTTGCCGGTTGGCGCTGCCTCGACGCCTTTGCCGGCAGCGGCGCGCTGGGCTGGGAAGCCGCCTCGCGCGGCGCCGCCGAGGTGCGCATGGTCGAGTCCGACGCCGGCCTCGCGCAGCAGTTGCGCGAGCAGGGTGCCAAGCTGGGCGCCGGCATGGTGCACATCGTGCGCGGCGACGGCGTGGCCGCGCTCAAGGCCAGCGCGCCGGGCCACTGGCATGCGATCTTTCTGGACCCGCCGTTTTCCGGTGCCTGGTTCGAGCCGGCCCTGCAGGCCGGCCATGCGGCGCTGGCCGACGACGGCTACCTGTACCTGGAGGCGCCGCAGGCCTGGGGCGCCGAGGCCCTGGCGCCGCTGGGCTGGGCGCTGCACCGCCACCTGAAGGCCGGCGCCGTGCATGCCCACCTGCTGACCAAGCTGCGACCGGAGCCCGCGTAGAAATCGGCTATGCTGCGGCGGTCTGCGCTTTGACACGAGGAATTGCCTGTGACCCCCCACGTCGTCGCCGTCTACCCCGGCACCTTCGATCCGATCACCCTGGGCCATGAGGATGTGGTGCGTCGCGCCTGGCAGCTCTTCGGCCATGTGATCGTGGCCGTGGCGACCGGGCACCACAAGAAGACCATGTTCTCGCTGGAAGAGCGCCTGGCCATGGTGCGCGAATCGGTCCAGGGCTACGAAGGCGTGCGGGTCGAGACCTATGACGGCCTGCTGCGCGACTTCGTGGTGGCGCAGGGCGCGAACGCGGTGGTGCGCGGCCTGCGCGCGGTGACCGATTTCGACTATGAATTCCAGCTCGCCGGCATGAACCGCTCGCTGATGCCCGATGTGGAGACGGTCTTCCTCACGCCCAGCACGCGCTACCAGTTCATCAGCAGCACCTTCGTGCGCGAGATCGCCACCCTGAGCGGCGAGGTGGACCAGTTCGTCTCGCCCCATGTGGCGGCGCTGCTGGCCAGGAAAGTGGCACAGCGCAGCGCCTGAGTCCGCTGCCCCGGCCGAAGCCGGGGCGATGGATCCCCCTTGGTGCGCGGTGCACCAATTCGGTGCGTTGTCCGTGGCCTGGAACTTGCATGCGCTGGCGTGGACGCCACCAAGAACCGGGTATTCCATGTCCATCCATGCCGCACTCCACCACGTCACGCACTACACCTACGACCGCCTTGTCGAGCTGGGGCCGCAGACCGTGCGCCTGCGCCCGGCGCCGCACTGCCGCAGCCGGGTGCTGTCGTATTCGCTGCGGGTAGAGCCCGCGCAGCATTTCATCAACTGGCAGCAGGACCCGTTCTCCAACTACCAGGCGCGGCTGGTGTTTCCCGAGAAGACGCAAAGCTTCAAGGTCGAGGTCGATCTCGTGGTCGAGATGGCGGTGTACAACCCCTTCGACTTCTTCCTGGAGCCCGAGGCCGAGCAGGTGCCCTTCCAGTATGGCGACACGGTGCGCCAGGAGCTGGCGCCCTATCTCGCCGCCGCGCCGCTGACGCCGCTGCTGCAGGCCTACCTGGACAAGACCAGGAGCCATCTGGGGGCCGAAGGGCAGCGCACCATCGACTTCCTGGTGAACCTCAACCGCCAGGTGGCGCAGGACATCCGCTACCTCATCCGCATGGAGCCGGGCGTGCAGACGCCCGAGGAAACCCTGGAGAAAGCCAGCGGCTCCTGCCGTGACTCGGGCTGGCTGCTGGTGCAGCTGCTGCGCCACCTGGGCCTGGCGGCGCGCTTCGTCTCGGGCTACCTGATCCAGCTCGCACCCGACGTCAAGGCGCTCGACGGCCCGAGCGGCACCGAGCACGACTTCACCGACCTGCACGCCTGGTGCGAGGTCTACCTGCCCGGCGCCGGCTGGATCGGCCTGGACGCCACCAGCGGGCTGCTGGCGGGCGAGGGCCATATCCCGCTGGCCTGCACGCCGCAGCCTTCGGGAGCCGCGCCCATCGAAGGGCTGGTGGACGAGGCCGAGGTGGAGTTCAGGCACGAGATGCGGGTCACGCGCGTCTACGAATCGCCGCGCGTCACCAAGCCCTACAGCGACGAGCAGTGGCAGGCGGTGCTGGCGCTGGGCGAGCAGGTCGACGCTGATCTGCAGGCCGGCGACGTGCGCCTGACCATGGGCGGCGAGCCCACCTTCGTCGCGGTGCATGACCGCGATGCACCCGAATGGAACACCGATGCGCTCGGGCCGACCAAGCGCGGCTTTGCCACCGAACTGGTGCACAAGCTGCGCGCCGAATACGGCCAGGGCGGCTTCCTGCATTTCGGCCAGGGCAAGTGGTATCCGGGCGAGCAGCTGCCGCGCTGGGCGCTGTCGATCTGCTGGCGCGCCGATGGCCAGCCGGCCTGGGGCAACCCGCAGCTGTTCGCCGACGAGCGCGAGCCCTCGCACTACACCAGTGCGGACGCGAGCCGCTTCGTCCATGCGCTGGCGGGCAGGCTCGGCCTGAGCGGGCGCCACATCGAGGCCGGCTATGAGGACGTGTTCTACTACCTGTGGCGCGAGCGGCGCCTGCCGGTGAATGTCGATCCGTTCGACGCGCGGCTGGACGACGAGCTGGAGCGCGCGCGGCTGCGCCGCGTGTTCGCGCAAAAGCTCGACGCGGTGGTCGGCTACGTGCTGCCGCTGCAGGCGGACGACGGCCCGGCGGCCGCGGGTAGCCGCTGGAGCACCGGGCCGTGGTTCTTCCGCGACGAGCGCATGTACCTCGTGCCCGGCGACTCGCCCATGGGCTTGCGCCTGCCGTTGGACTCGCTGCCCTGGGTGAGCGCGGGCGACTACCCCCACCAGATCGCGCAGGACCCGAGCGCGCCGCAGGCGGCGCTGCGTGCCGCCGCGGCGATGCGCGCGCGCTATGCGATGCAGGCGCCCCAGCCGCTCGCCGAGGGCGAAGGCGGCGGCATGGCCGATCAGGTCGGCAGTGCTGGCAGTGGCGAAACCGTGCGGCTGCCGGCGCGCTTCACCTCGGCCCAAGGGCTGCTGCGCACCGCGCTGTGCGTGGAGGTGCGCGATCCGCAGCGTGCCAACGGCCCCCGGGCCGAGGGCGCGGCCGACCGCGGCGGGGTGCTCTATGTCTTCATGCCGCCGCTGGCGCGGCTGGACGACTACCTTGAGCTGCTCGCCGCAGTCGAGGCCACGGCCGAGGCGCTGGGCGTGAAGATCGTGCTCGAAGGCTATCCGCCGCCGCGCGATGCGCGGCTGAAGCTGCTGCAGGTCACGCCCGACCCCGGCGTGATCGAGGTCAACATCCACCCCGCGCACCACTGGCGCGAACTGGTGCAGCACACCGAATTCCTGTACCGCGCGGCCTGGGAGTCGCGCCTGTCGGCCGAGAAGTTCATGACCGACGGCCGCCACACCGGCACCGGCGGCGGCAACCACATGGTCATGGGCGGCGCCACGCCGGCCGACTCGCCCTTCCTGCGCCGGCCCGAGCTGCTGGCCAGCCTGCTGCTGTACTGGCACAACCACCCCAGCCTGTCCTACCTGTTCAGCGGCCTGTTCATCGGACCCACCAGCCAGGCACCGCGCGTGGACGAGGCGCGCAACGACCAGCTGTACGAGCTGGAGATCGCGCTGCGCGAGATCCGCCGCAACCGTGAGCTGCACGGCCAGCACATGCCGCCGTGGCTGGTGGACCGCACACTGCGCAACATCCTCGTCGACGTGACCGGCAACACCCACCGCAGCGAGTTCTCGATCGACAAGATGTTCTCGCCCGACTCGGCCACCGGCCGCCTGGGCCTGCTGGAGCTGCGCGCCTTCGAGATGCCGCCGCATGCGCGCATGAGCGTGGTGCAGCAGCTGCTGCTGCGCGCGCTGATCGCCCGCTTCTGGAGCGAGCCCTACCAGGCGCCCGCCGCGCGCTGGGGCACCGAACTGCACGACCGCTGGCTGCTGCCCAGCTTCATCCAGATGGACCTGCGCGACGTGCTGGCCGAGATGGCCGAGGCCGGCTATGCCTTCGATCCGGCATGGTTCGCGCCGCATTTCGAATTCCGCTTCCCGTTCGTCGGCGCGGTGCAGTCGCGCGGCATCGAGCTCACGCTGCGCTGCGCGCTGGAGCCATGGCATGTGATGGGCGAGGAGGGCGCCATTGGCGGCACCGTGCGCTACGTCGATTCCTCGCTGGAGCGCATCGAGGTGCGTGTCACAGGCCTGAACGACAGCCGCTACGCCATTACCGTCAACGGCCAGCCGCTGCCGCTGCAGCCCACGGGCACGCAGGGCGAGTTCGTGGCCGGCGTGCGCTACAAGGCATGGAACCCTCCGAGCGCGCTGCACCCCACCATCGGTGTGCATGCGCCGCTGAGCTTCGACATCGTGGACACCTGGATGCAGCGCTCGCTCGGCGGCTGCCAGTACCACGTGGCGCATCCCGGCGGCCGCAACTACGCCACCTTCCCGGTCAATGCCTACGAGGCCGAGAGCCGCCGCCTGGCGCGCTTCTTCCGCATGGGGCACACGCCCGGCCGCATGGCCGTGCCGCCGGCCACGATCGAGCTGCCGGGTAGCCGCGAGTTCCCGTTCACGCTCGACCTGCGCCGGCAGATGCGGCCCTGAACGCCCCCATGCATGGTGGACAATCCGGCGTTGTGGATCCATTGACAGACACTCCGCCCTTAGCCGGCTTGGCTGACTTTGCCGACGCCGCCAGCCTGGCGGCCGCGCTCGCGCCGCCGGCCGCCGCCGGGCATTTCGACGAGCTGCGCGGCCACGGCATGCCGGCCGGCTCCGCCTGGGGCGACTTCTTCGCGCAGCTCGGGGCGCATGGCCTGCAGGACCTGGGGCGCCGCATGCGCAGCCTGCAGCGCCAGGTGCACGACAACGGCATCACCTACAACGTTTATGCCGATGCCGGCGGCCCGCAGCGGCCGTGGTCGGTGGACCTGTTTCCGCTCATCCTCGGGCAGGGCGACTGGCAGCGCATCGAGGCCGGCGTGCTGCAGCGCGTGCGCCTGCTGGAGCGGATGATGGCCGACGCCTACGGCCCCCAGCAGCTGCTGCAGCGCGGCCTGCTGCCCGGCGCGCTGGTGCATGGCCACCCCGGCTACCTGCGGCCCATGCACGGCGTGCGGCCGGTGGGCGGCACGCACCTGCATATCGCGGCCTTCGACCTGGCGCGCGATGCACAGGGCGGCTGGTGGGTGGTGTCGCAGCGCACCCAGGCGCCGTCGGGGCTGGGCTATCTGCTGGAGAACCGGCTGCTGGTCTCGCGCCTGTTTCCCGAGGCGTTCGGCCCCATGCGGGTGCAGCGCATCGCCGCCACCTACCGGGCGCTGCTCGACGGCCTGCGGCGCATGTGCCCCGAGGGCGGCGACGCCCGCATCGTGCTGCTGACGCCCGGGCCCTACAACGAAACCTACTTCGAGCACGCCTACCTGGCGCGCTACCTGGGCCTGCCGCTGGTGGAGGGCAGCGACCTCACCGTGCGCGATGCGCGCCTGTACCTCAAGACGCTGCATGGCCTGCAGCCGGTGCACGGCATGCTCAAGCGGCTGGACGACGAGTTCCTCGACCCGCTAGAGCTGCGCCCGGACTCGCGCCTGGGCGTGCCCGGGCTGCTGCAGGCCATCCGCGCCGGCAATGTGCTGGTGGCGAATGCGCCGGGCTCGGCCTGGCTGGAGTCGTCCGCGCTGCTCGGCTTCATGCCCGCGCTGGCGCGCCAGCTGCTGGGCGAGGAGCTGGCGCTGCCGGCGCTGCCCACCTGGTGGTGCGGTGAGGAGGCCGCCATGCTCGACGTGCTGCCGCGCCTGGCGCGCAGCGTGATCCGGCCCACCTGGCCCGGCCCGCAGGGCGTGGCGGTGCTGGGCGGAGCGCTGGCGCCGCAGCAGCTGCAGCAATGGGCCGAGCGCATCCGCCAGCAGGGCGATGCCTATACCGTGCAGGCCTACCAGCCCTTGTCGCAGATGCCGACCTGGCGCGAAGCGCGCGCGCCGGGCGAGAGCCCGATGGCGCTGCGCTCGGTGATGCTGCGGGTGTTCGCGGTCTGCGACGGCGCGCAGTCGTGGCAGGTGCTGCCCGGAGGGCTGGCGCGCATTGCCACCGACGAGCGCGAGATCGCCTCGATGCAGCGCGGCGGCAGCAGCGCCGACGTCTGGGTGCAGACCGGCGGCCCGGTGGACGCGACCACGCTGCTGCCCCCCGGGCGCGCGGCGCCGGCGGTGGTGCAGCGCAGCCGCCAGGTCACCAGCCGCGCGGCCGAGAACCTGTTCTGGCTGGGCCGCTATACCGAGCGCGCCGAGAACACGGCGCGGCTGGCGCGCATCGCGCTGCAATGCAGCAGCGGCGAAGAGCAGGCCTCGCGCCCGCTGCTGGCCTGGATTGGCGCACTGGCCGCGGAGCAGGGCATGGTGCCGGCCACGGCGGCGCGCCTGGGCTTCGAGCGCGCGCTGATCGCCGGGCTGGCGGATGCCGAGACGCCCAGCGTGGGCTACAACCTGGGCGGCATCCGCGGTGCCGCATCGGCGGTGCGCGAGCGCCTCTCGCCGGCGTACTGGAGCCTGATCGAGCGCGCCCATGCCGACTTCGTGCGGCAGTGCCGCGAGGGCGGCGACGGCATCGGCCTGGCGCCGCCGGAGGTGGTGCCCGTGCTCGATGCGCTGCTGGGCCGCATCGCGGCGATGACGGGCGAGCAGTCCGACCGCATGACGCGCGACGACGGCTGGCGCCTGCTGTCGGTGGGCCGCTACCTGGAGCGGCTGGGCTTTTTTGCCGACGCGCTGGCGCGCGGCGTCGAATTCGGCGCGGTGTTCGCCGAAGACGGCTTCGAGGCCATGTTGGCGCTGTTCGACAGCACCATCACCTTCCATGCCCAGTACCAGCAGCGGCGCGACCTGCCGGCGCTGCTGGACCTGCTGGTGCTCGACCACGACAACCCGCGCTCGCTGGCCTGGGTGGCGCAGACGGTGCGCGGCCGGCTGGCCAAGATCGAGGCCGCCGCCGAGGCCGCCGCGCCGGCGGCGGGCACCCTCATCCCCGATGCCGCGGGCCTTGCGCTGCAGGCGCTGTGCGCGCAGGATGGCGGCGGCCGCCATGCGGCGCTGCTGCGCCACCTGCACGAGTGCCGCAGCGGCGCCTGGCGCCTGTCGGACCTGCTGGCCACGCGCTACTTCACCCATGCGGCCGATGCGGCGCGCCACAGCGTCGGCGCTTGAGGCCGCGAAGGAACAGGCCCATGCAGCTGCACGTGATCCACGAAACGGTGTACGACTACAGCCCGCCGGCGGCCAATGCCCAGCACCTGGCCCATTTGCGGCCGCGCGCCACCGCCACCCAGCGCACGCTGTCGCATGCGCTGCACATCAGCCCGCAGCCCACGCAATGCAGCGACGGCGAGGATGCCTTCGGCAATCCGCGCTGTTTCTTCAGCCTGCCGTTCATGCACGATGCGCTGAGCGTGCGGGCGGACAGCCTGCTCGAGACCTGTGCCCCGCCCGAGGCCGCGCCGGGCCTGCCGTGGGAAGCGGTGCGCGAGCGCCTGCGCTACCGGCGCGGCGCGGGCTACGAGAGTGCGGCCCAGTTCGGTTTTGCCTCGCCCTACGTGCCCCGGCATGCGGATTTCGCGGCCTATGCCCGCCCGAGCTTTGCCGCGGGCCGGCCGCTGCCACAGGCGGCGCGCGAGCTGGTGTCGCGCATCCACGCGGACTTCGCCTATGCCGCCGAGGCCACCGATGCCGGCACCCCGGCGCTCGAGTCGCTGCGGCTGCGCCGCGGCGTGTGCCAGGATTTCGCCCACGTGATGATCGGCTGCCTGCGCAGCCTGGGCCTGGCGGTGCGCTATGTGAGCGGCTATCTGCTGACCGTGCCGCCGCCCGGCCAGCCCCGCCTGGTGGGCGCGGATGCATCGCATGCCTGGGTCTCGGTGTGGTCGCCCGCGCCGGACGGCGGCGGCCAGTGGCTGGACCTGGATCCGACCAACGACCGCGCGGCGGGCGAAGACTATGTGACCCTGGCCTGGGGCCGCGACTTCTCCGACGTGTCGCCGCTGCGCGGCGTGATCCATGGCGGCGAGCACCATGCGCTGCGCATCAGCGTGACGGTGGCGCCGGCCGCGCAGATGCTGGGCCCCTAAACACGTTCTCAGGCCGGCGCCAGGAAATCCCGGCGGATGCGCGCGCCCAGCTCGTTGAGCCGGCCCAGGAAGCCGGTGATGAAGGCATGCAGCCCGCTGTCCAGTATCTCGTCGATGCGGGAAAAACGCAGGCGCGCCAGCAACTCGCCGCCGCGGCGGCAGGCTTCGCTTGGCTGGCCCTGGCGGTTTTGGGAGCCTTGGGGGTCGCCGGCCAGCAGCTCCAGGTTGGCCTGTACCTGCCGCATGCTGGCGTGCAGCGAGCGCGGCATGTCGGGCCGCAGGATCAGCAGTTCGGCCACGCGCGCGGGCGTCACCGCGTCGCGGTACACCTTGCGGTAGGTCTCCAGGCCCGAGACGCTGGCCAGCAGTGTGCTCCAGTGGTAGAGATCATGCTCCGGCGCCGCCGTGCCGAGGGCCGGGGGCGGCGGCGCGGCGTGGAACTTCGCGCCGAGCAGGCGCGCAGTGTTGTCGGCCCGCTCCAGGAAGGTGCCCAGGCGCATGAACTGCTGCGCCTCGTCCTGCAGCATGGTGCCCACGGCCACGCCGCGCGACAGGTGCGAGCGGAAGACCACCCACTCGAAGAGCTGCGCCGGATCGCGTTCGAGCGCGTTGCCGCGCAGCAGGCGCCTGGCTTCCAGCCAGGTCTGGTTTTGCACCTCCCATGCCTCGGTGCTCAGCGTGCCGCGCACCGCGCGCGCATTCTCGCGCGCCGCGCACAGGCAGGCCAGGATGGACGAGGGATTGGCCGCGTCGCCGACCATGAAGTCCAGCACCCGCCCGGGCGCCACCGGGCCATGGCGCGCGGTATAGGCCGGCAGCAGCTCGCTGATGGACAGCTGCCCCTGCCAGAGGTGCTCGGCTGCCGCCGCCTGGCGGGGCAGCAGCGCGGTCTGGTAGCCCGCATGCAGCATGCGGGCGGTGTTTTCGGCCCGCTCCATGTAACGGGCCATCCAGAACAGGTGGTCGGCGGTGCGGCTCAGCATGGAGTATCTCCTGGCGATATGCCGGGGAAAGAGCAACTTCCATGCCTGCACCGCGATGGTGCGGCGCGCAGGCTCAGGCGGGTTCGGCCTTGCCGCGCCAGCGCTGTGCCAGGCGGTGCACATAGCCCAGCTTCTCTATCGCACCCGACGCCAGCGCGAACGGATAGGCGTCCAGCTGGCCCAGGCTGCGGTTGAGGCTGTTGAGCATCAGCGTCAGCGGCACCCATTGCTGGATCAAGGCCTCGAAGCCGGGCGCGTCGGGCGCGAACGGGTCCAGCACCTGCACCGGATTGGAGCCCGACGGCCCGGCGATGGCCAGCTGCACCTGGTAGCTGGCGGCGGTCTCCAGCAGATCCATCATGTGCAGGTAGTGGGCCCAGGTTTCGGCCCAGTCCTCCCAGGGATGGGCGCAGGCGTAGGCGCTGACGTGGGAGGCGCTCCAGCGCGCGAAATCCGGCGGCGACTGGTAGTGCTGCTGCAGCGCCTGCTGGTAGTCCTGCTGCTCGTCGCCGAACAGCGCGCGAAACGACTCCAGCTCGCCGCCGTCGCGCACCATGCGGTCCCAGTAGAAGTGGCCGGATTCGTGCCGCAGGTGGCCCAGCAGTGTGCGGTAGGGCTCGTGCAGCTCGACGCGGCGGCGCGCGCGCTCGTCGTCGTCGGCCTCGGCGGTGTTGAGCGTGATGATGCCGTTGGCATGCCCGGTGAGCACCGGCGGCTCGCCCGCAACATCGGCCAGGAACTGGTAGCTGGGCCACCATTCGGGGGCTTGCGGCGGCACGCCCAGCTTGGCCAGCGTGTAGAAGAGCTGGCGCTTGGCGGCCTCGATCTTCTGCCAGCGCAGCAGGTTGCCGGGCACGGACAGGTCGGGCTGTATCTGCGTCTGCCGGCACGAGACGCACAGCTCGTGCGGGTCGTCCTCGCGCACCACGAAGTTGCAGGCCTGGTGGTTCACCCGGTTGGCGCACATGCGGTAGCGCGGCTGGCCTTCGCCGAGCGGCTGCCACAGGGCGGTCAGCGGCTCGGCCGCATTCGGCTCCAGCGGCGCCACGGCCTGCACCGCGCCGGCTTCGGGAACAAAGGCCAGCACCGCACCGCAATGCAGGCATTGCACGTTCTCGAAGAAGGCCACATGGCCGCACTGGCCGCAGTGGAAGATTTGCATGGCGTGGGGATGGTTGACAGTAGAGAAAAAAACAGGCCCCGAAGGGCCCGTTTTACTGCAGCTGCCGTGGCTTACTGCTTGACGATCAGGCTGTTGCGCACTTCGGTCACGCCCTTGACGGAGCGTGCCAGTTCGCCAGCGCGATCCTTTTCGGCCTGCGACTTGGCAAAGCCGGACAGCTGCACGATGCCGCCGTCGATGGTCTTGACGTTGATGTTGGCGGCCGAGGTGGTGGCGTCATTGGCCAGCTTGGCCTTGACCGCGGTGGTCACTGCGGAGCCGTCGATGTACTCGCCCACGGTCTCCTGCTTGCGGGCAACCGAGCAACCGGTGGCGATCACCAGGGTGGCGCCGGTCATGGCTGCGATGGCGAGGGTACGGGTAATTTTCTTCATGGTCTTATGTCCTCCGAAAAAATGATGCATGGCAACGATGGTGAGTATCGATCAGCGGCTGCATCCACGCATAACCGACAACGGTAAAAAATCTTCAATCGCGGCTGCGGGTGGCCATGATGACCAGCGTGGCCAGCGCCGCGCCTGCGGCCATCGCCATCGCCAACGACTTGCCGGGCTGCTCGTTGACGTAGGTCGTGGTGGCCTCCTGCGCACGGTGGAAGTGCTTGCGGGCACGGTGCGAGGTGTCGGCCGCGTAATTGATGCCGCGGTTGGCCAGGTCCTGGGCCCGGGCGGCCAGATCGTCGATCCTGACACGTTCGCTCATGTCGTCCAGCTTGTGTTCGGCCTTCCTGTAGGCGGAGCGGGCTGCGCCGCGTGCGGTGTCCACCGCGTCTTCGACATGGTCGAGTACGTCCTCGGCTGCGTTGTGCACTTTTTCCACAGCATCCTTGGCGGTTTTTTCTACGCTCATAACTATGACCTCTTTCTACGTATCACTACATGGCGTGCATTGGCGTAGGCGGCATGGACACCGGCAAATGCCAACTGGCGTCGGGCTTGCTACTTTTTGACAAGACCGAAAAGGAACGATATCACGGCCAGCACTATAAACACAAAGAACAGGATTTTGGCAATGCCAACGGCTCCTGCCGCGATGCCGCCGAAGCCGAACAGCGCGGCGACCAGTGCAATGACCAGAAAAACGACTGCGTAGTGAAGCATGACAGTTTCCTCAAGGGTTGGGCTTTCGGCCGCGCTGGTGGGCCGCGGCCGCCGTGAGTCAAAGTATGCGTGCAGCGCTATCGAGGATGTGCCAGCTATTGATGGATGCCCATGTAGGACAGGGCCGGCCCGCTGGCGGGCGCAGGCCATGCAAGAGAGCTCACTGCTCGCGGCGCAGCGCCGGGAACAGGATCACGTCGCGGATGCTGGCGCTGTCGGTCAGCAGCATCATCAGCCGGTCGATGCCGATGCCGCAGCCGCCGGTGGGGGGCATGCCGTATTCCAGCGCGCGCACGAAGTCGTGGTCGAAGAACATGGCCTCGTCGTCGCCGCTGTCCTTGGCGGCCACCTGGGCGTTGAAGCGCGCGGCCTGGTCCTCGGCGTCGTTGAGCTCGGAAAAACCGTTGCCGAACTCGCGCCCGGTGATGTACAGCTCGAAGCGCTCGGTGACCTCGGGGCGCTCGTCGTTGGCGCGCGCCAGCGGCGAGATCTCGGTCGGGTGCTCCATGATGAAGGTGGGGTTCCAGAGCTTTTCCTCGACCACTTCCTCGAAGTACAGCACCTGCAGGCCGGCCAGCGTGCGGCTCGCCAGGCGATCCTTTTCCTCGCTCAGGCCCAGCTTGCGCAGGGCGTTGGTCAGCCATTCGCGGTCGGCCACCTGGTCGCCGGCCTCGGTGTACTTTGCGATGGCCTCGGGGATGCTCAGGCGCTCGAAGGGCTTGGCCAGGTCCACCGGCTTGCCGCCGTAGCTCAGCTGCAGCGTGCCCACGGCCTTTTGCGCCGCGTCGCGGATCAGTGCCTCGGTGTAGTCCATCAGGTCGCGGTAGTTCCAGTAGGCCGCGTAGAACTCCATCATCGTGAACTCGGGGTTGTGGCGCACCGAGATGCCTTCGTTGCGGAAGTTGCGGTTGATCTCGAACACGCGCTCGAAGCCGCCGACCACCAGGCGCTTGAGGTACAGCTCGGGCGCGATGCGCAGGTACATCTCCTGGTCGAGCGCGTTGTGGTGGGTGACGAAGGGCTTGGCGTTGGCGCCGCCGGGAATGGGGTGCAGCATCGGCGTCTCGACTTCGAGAAAGCCGTTGTCCACCATGAATTCGCGGATGCCGGACACCGCCTTGCTGCGCGCCATGAAGCGGCGGCGCGCCTGCTCGTCCATCATCAGGTCCACATAGCGCTGGCGCACCTTCTGCTCCAGGTCGGCCATGCCGTGGAACTTGTCGGGCATGGGGCGCAGGCTCTTGGTGAGCATGCGCAGCCGCGTCACCTTGACCGACAGCTCGCCGGTCTTGGTCTTCATCAGCGTGCCCTCGGCGCCGATGATGTCGCCCAGGTCCCACTTCTTGAAGTCGGCATAGGCCTCTTCGCCGACCGCGTCGCGCGTCACGTAGAGCTGGATGCGGCCGCCGGTGGGGCCCATCGAGGCGTCCTGCACCGTGGCGAAGCTGGCCTTGCCCATCACCCGCTTGAGCATCATGCGGCCGGCCACGCTGACGGCGACCGGCTCGGCGTCCAGGGCCTCGGCCGAGGCCTCGGCATGGGCCTGCTGCAGCGCAGCCGCGCGGTGCCTGGGCTTGAAGTCGTTGGGGAAGGCCACGCCCAAGCCCTTGGCCTGGGCCTCGCGCAGACCCTTGAGCTTTTCGCGGCGCTCGGCGATCAGCTGGTTTTCGTCTTGGGGCGCAGCCGTCGGGGCTGCTGCGGTGTTCTGGTTGTCGGACATGGATGGCGCAGCCCGCGGGCTGGTGTGCGTAGGAAACAGGCAAACAGGCCCAGGAGCAGTTATGCGCCGCATTGGGCCAAAACCCATGATTCTAGTTTTTTTACGAGGCACAGCATATTGCGCTGGCAATGCAAAAACAGGAGCTGCTGGCGATTGGTATGCCTTGATTTCAAATAGAAAAGTATTTGAAATTGCCTACAGGTAAGCGATGATAGCTATGTTTTTTTCAAGGAACCAAGCCCGAGCGCGCCAGCAGGTCGCCCACCAGTTCCAGGCGCAACAGCGGGTTGTCCAGCGCCATCAGGCGTTGCCTGAATTCGAGCGGCGCGGGCAGCAGCTCGCACCAGCGGTTGGCGACCCAGCCGCAGTCGGCGGGCATGTCACCGGGCAGGTCGCCAGGCAGGTCGGCTCCGCGCTCGCGCAGCGCCGCCTGCATCCGCGCCAGCGCGGCGGCCAGCGGCGCCAGGTCGGGCGGCAGCGCAACCGGTGCGTCGTCTGGCAGCGGCTGCGCATCGGCGATCCACAGCCCATGCGGCAAAAGGCTGCGCCGCAGGATGCGAAAGCGCTGCGTGCCGTGGCAGCGCAGCGTGAGCAGGCCGGGCTGGGGCGTCTGCAGCTGGTCGATGGTGGCCAGCGTGCCGATATCGTGGAAGCGCTCCTCGGGCGCGCCGGCGCGGCGCACCTCGTGCCCCTCGGTGAGCGCCACCACGCCGAACGGCGTGCCGGCCTGCCGGCACTTGCGCACCATGTCCAGGTAGCGCACCTCGAACACCCGCAGCGGCAGCAGGCCGCCCGGAAACAGCACCGTGCCCAGCGGGAACAGCGGCAGCGATGTCAGGGTCGGTGGCTGGGGCATGGAGGGGTATGGAAGGGTATTCGTGCGGCCCCGCTATCATCGCACGGACGCTTCGCCATTCATCTCATGCTGTTCCAGATCATCTCCCTGCTGCTTGACGTGGCTGCCGGCCTGCTGACCGGCGCCTGCCTGCTGCGCCTGTACATGCAATTGCAGCGCGTGCCCTTCGACAACCCGGTGGGCCGCTTCGTGTTCGCGCTCAGCGACTGGCTGGTGCTGCCGCTGCGCAAGATCGTGCCCGCGGCCGGCCGCTGGGATCTTTCGTGCGTGGTGGGCGCGCTGCTGCTGCAGCTGGCGCAATACCTGCTGCTGTGGCTGCTGCTGGGCGCGGGCGCCGGCCTGGCCAAGCTGCCGTGGCTGGCCATCTTTGGCCTGGCGCGGGTGGCGGTGTCGGGCCTGACCGGCCTGGTGATCGTCTATGCGGTGCTGTCGTGGGTGCAGACGCGCTCGCCCATCGCCGAGGTGCTGGCCCGCCTGGCCAATCCGCTGCTGCGCCCGCTGCGCCGCGTGCTGCCGCTGGTGGGCGGCGTGGACCTGTCGCCGCTGGCGGTGCTGGTGCTGCTGCAGGTGGCGATGATCGTGCTGGGGACGCTGCAGGCGCGCGTGATGGGATGAGCGGGCGTAAGAGGCTTCAGGGTTAACGAGAGGGCTGGTTCGCGCCAGATCGTCGCAACGGACGATACCGTGCAGCTGGGCGGCTGAACACAATCGTGGGCATTCCAACCCTTGTTGCAGGAGACAATGCACATGCCCCACCAAGCACTTCAGCCCTTGCGCGCCTTGAGCGCTGCCCTCGCGTTGGCTGCAGCCTCCTACACCGCCGCGGCGCAGGGCATTTCCGACGGTGAGGTGCGCATTGGCGTGCTGACCGATCTATCGGGTGTGTATTCGGACGCCAGCGGGCGCGGCTCGGTGCTGGCCGCTCAGATGGCCATCGATGATTTCGTGGCGCAGTACAAGCCCAGTTTCAAGGTCAAGCTGCTCTCGGCGGACATGCAGCTCAAGCCGGACATTGGGGCTTCGATTGCGCGCACCTGGTTTGACCGGGAGGGCGTGGACATGGTGACCGACATCCCTTCCTCGGCCGTGACGCTGGCCGTGATGAATCTGGCCGTGGAGAAGAACAAGGTGGTGATTCCGGTCGGTCCTGCATCGCTGCGCATCACCAATGACGACTGCAATGCCACGACGATGCACTGGGCCTACGATGAATACTCGCAAGGGCAGGGCACGGCGCGCGCGATCACCGAGTCGGGAAAAAAGAGCTGGTTCTTCATCGAGGCTGACTATGCCGGCGGGCGGGCGCTGCGAGCCGGCTTTGAGGAGGCCATCAAGGCCGCCGGCGGTACGGTCGTGGGTGGCGCGAAGCATGCGCTGGGCGCAGGCGACTTTTCGTCGCAAATTATCCAGGCGCAGTCTTCCAAGGCCGAGGTGATCGGTATGGCCAACGCAGCGGGCGATTCGGCGAACCTGCTCAAGCAAGCGGCAGAGTTCGGCGTAACACCCAAGCAGGTGATTGCAGCGTCGCTGACCCATATCACCGACGTACATGCACTGGGCCTGAAGACGGCCAAAGGCCTGTTCCTGACGGATGGCTTCTACTGGGACCGCAACGATGCCAGCCGCGCCTGGTCGCAGCGCTTTTTCGAGCAGCGCAAGAAGATGCCGACGATGGTGCAAGTGGGTACGTATTCTGCTGTGCTGCACTACTTGAAGGGCGTGCAGGCCGCGGGCACGGACGAGGCCAAGGCCACCGTGATGGCAATGAAAAAGCAGCCCGTGAACGATGTATTTGCCGAAAACGGCCGCGTGCGCGAGGATGGACGCATGGTGCATGACATGTACCTGTTTGAGGTGAAGGCGCCCGAGGAGTCGAAGAAGCCCTGGGACTATTACAAGCTCAAGGCGGTGATTCCGGCGGACAAGGCTTTCCGGCCGATCGAGCAGAGCACTTGCAAACTGGTGAAGAAATAAAGGCTGAAACCGGGATAAATTCGCCAGTGTCATGACACCGGCCCATATTCCCCACCTCTCCACCAAGCTCACGCCCGCGGCTTCCGTTCCTTATCAGCTGGAGCGCCGTCCTGCAGGGCTGGAGGTTCCCTCTGTCGCGCGCGTGGTGCTGGTGCGCGCACCAGCCGGCTTCGGCAAGAGCACGGTCATGATGCAGTGCCACCGCGCGATGGAGGCCAGGAACCAGTCGGTGGCCTGGCTCACCTTGGATGCGCTGGACAACGACCTCCCGCGCTTTATGCACTACCTGGGTGAAATGATGGTGCAAGCGGGCATTGCCAGCGTGCCGCCGCTTGGTCCCGTGGAGGCGGTGGACGCGATTGCCGCGCACCAGAGCTCCTTCACCTTCTTCATGGACGAGCTGGACGCCTTGCGTGATGCGGGCGTACTTGGCCTGCTGCGTGAGCTAATTGAGCGCTTGCCGCGTGGCGGCCTGCTGGTGCTGGGCGGGCGTGGCTGGCCGGATCTGGGGTTGGGGCGTTTGCGCGTGCGTGGGCAACTCGTCGAAGTCGGTCCTGCGCAATTGCGCTTCAGCCTGGAGGAGACGCGTGAATTCCTGCGCAACCGCTGCGCGCCCATGCAGGAGCCGCTGCCCGAGCATGCGCTGATCACCTTGCACAACCGCTGCGAGGGCTGGGCCACGGGGCTTTGGCTGGCCTCGCTCGCATTGCAGCACCGTCGTGACATGGTGGCGTTGGCCGAGAATTTTTCCGGCTCCGACCAAGCGCTGGCCGAGTACCTGGCCGAGGACGTGCTGGCGCACGAACTGGCCGAGGTGCGCGAGTTCCTGCTGCGCACCAGTGTGCTCAAGCAGCTCACCGTCTCGGTCTGCGCCGCGCTCTGCCCGCAGACCGACTGCGCGGCCATGCTGGATCATTTGGCGATGCGCGGAGTATTCATCAGCCGTATCGGCGAGGCACCGCCTACCTGGCGCTACCACAGCCTGTTCGCCTCGTTTTTGCACGCGCGGCTGATGCAGCAGCCGGGGGCGCAGATACATGAGTTGCATGCCGCTGCTTCACGCGCCTACGAGGCCGAGGGTCGTCCCGTGCCTGCGATTGACCACGCCGTCCTCGCGCAGGATCATGCGCGCGCCATCGCGTTGTTGGCAGAGCATGCGGAATCCTTCGTAGAACAGGGACGGTTGCGCTTGCTCGACCGCTGGTTTCAGGCCATCAGCCCCGCCGCGCTGCAGGGCCACAAGCGTCTGACGCACCTCTCGCTGTGGGCCGCCTGCTTCACGCGCGGCCCCTTCGAGACACTGGCGCAGATGGGCTGCGGCGACGCCTACCCTGCCCAGGACCAGGGGAAGGGGGAGCAGCACCTCGCTCTGCGGGCCATGCTGCTGGCGTTGCAGGATCGCTATGCCGATGCCTACGCAGTGGGCCAGCAGGCGCTGGCGGCGTTGCCATCAGAGCTGCCGTTCGCCGATAGCGCCTTGTTGAACCTGATGGCCAATATCTCCTCGGTACTTGGTCGTACCGGCGAATCTCGCCGGTTGTTGGGCATGGCGCGATCGCGCTTCGGCAGCAGCCCGTTCAACCGCATGTATGCCGAATCGCTGGAGGGTATGCTTGACCTGTTCGAAGGCAGCATGCGCCAGGCCACGGCACGTTTTCGCATTGCGGTCGAATCCAACCACCAGACCAGCTACAGCCAGAGCCATGGCAATGCATGGGCGGGCGTGCTCTATGCCTATGCGATGTATGAGGCTAACCGACTGGAGAAGGCTGACCACCTGCTCAACATTTATCTACCGATGGCACGTGATGTGAGCTTGCCCGACCACATGATCCTGGGCCACGCGCTGCGCACGCGGCTGGCTTTTGCGGCTGGCGATGTCGATAGCGCACTGCACACCCTTACAGAACTGGAACACCTGGGGCACCTGCGACATCTGCCGCGAGTGGTGGCCGCCGCGCACGTGGAGCGCGCGCGCATCTTCATGCAGCAGTGCAACAGCCGTGCTGCGCAGGACGAGCTGCGCCGCGTTGGTGCTATTGCGCCGATATCCGAGCACTGTGACAGTGGCGCGATAGGCAGCTATCGCCTGCTGGCGCAGGATCTGGAGTACCCTGAGCTCGCACAGCTGCGTTGGAATGCCTGCTTCGGCGACGCGCTCGCGGCAGCCGGCAATGCCGCCGCCCAGGCCACAGCCGCCGAGCGGGAGGGCCGGTACCGCCGCGCACTCAAGCTGCGATTGATCCACGCGCTGGCCGAGCATCGCGCCGGGAGACCTGCCATGGCGCTGCTGGAGCCGCTGCTGCAGACCGCGTGCCGCGAAGGCTTCGTGCGCCTGGTGCTGGACGAGACGCCGTGGATCACGCCGCTGCTGGGCGCCTACTTCATTGCCGCACAGGGCAGCGGCAAGGACGGTGATCCGATCTATGCGGAGTATCTAGGTCAGCTTCAGGCGTCGGCCCTCATCTCGCTGGATGCCGGCTCTGCGCCGGACACGCTCTCTCCGCCCGCCGAACCGCTCACGCGCAAGGAGCTGCATGTGCTGCAATTGCTGGCTGAAGGCTACTCCAACAGCGCCATTGCCGAGAAGATGGTCGTTGCCGACACGACGGTGCGCACCCATCTGCGTCACATCAATACCAAGCTGGGCGCGAGCAGCCGCACGCAGGCGGTAGCGCTAGCGCGGCGGCTGCGACTGATTCCATGAATGTGAGAGCAGTGCGCCCCTTGTGTGCCGGCAGCTGTCAATTCGTCAGAGCGCTCGTGCGATCACTTCCTTCATGATCTCGCTCGTTCCGCCATAGATGCGCTGTATGCGCGCATCCAGGTACATGCGGCCGATCAGGTATTCGTTCATATAGCCATAGCCGCCGCACAGCTGCACGCAATTGTCCACCGCGCGGCCCAGCGCCTCCGAAGTCCAGAGCTTGGCCATCGCGGCGGTGCTTGCATCCAGACCACCTGCCAGGTATTGCTCCACGCAGCGGTCGATGAAGGCCCTTCCCACCTGGAGCTGCGTTGCAATGCCCGCAAGCTGAAAGCGCGTGTTCTGGAACGCTGCGATCGGCTGGCCAAATGCCTGGCGCTCGCGCACATACTGCAGCGTGCTCTCGTAGGCGCCTTCCATCATCGCCAGCGAATGCACGCTGATCAGCAGCCGTTCGTACGACAAATCGGACATGAGCTGGCCAAAACCTCGGCCTTCCGTGCCGCCGAGCAGGTTCGCGGCGGGCACGCGTACGTCGTCGAAGAACAACTCGGCTGTGTCCTGTGCCTTCATGCCGATCTTGTCCAGCAGGCGACCCACACGGTAGCCGTGCAGGCCGTTGGTTTCCACCGCGATGATGGACATGCCCTTGGAGCCCGCGTCGGGGGTGGTGCGCGCCACCAGCAGCACCAGAGCGGCCAGGAATCCATTGCTGATGAAGGTCTTGGTGCCGTTCAGCACGTATTCGTCGCCCTCGCGCACTGCGCGCAGCCGCACGCCTTGCAGGTCGGAGCCCGCGCTGGGCTCGGTCATGGCGATGGCGCCCACCATCTCGCCGCGCGCCATGCGCGGCAACCACCGGGCCTTTTGCTCAGGCGTGCCATGATTGAGCAGGTAGTGGGCCACGATGCTGTGCACTGCCACGTTCATGCCGGTGAGCGAGCGGCGGTACAGCTCTTCGCCGATTACCGCCTCGTGGCGGAAGTCGCCGCCGCCGCCGCCATATTCCTCGGGAATGTCGGAGCACAGCAGCCCCAGCTCGCCCGCCCTGCGCCACAGTGCGTGACCTACGTGGCCTTGATCGCGTGCGTGCGCATCGCTGGGTTGAATCTCGTCATTGATGAAATGCGCAACGGTCTGACGGAATAGAGTGAGATCGCTATCTTCCCAGCTGCGTCTGAAGTCGATCATGACATAGTCTCCTGGGTGTTGTGCTGTGCCCAGCGCGCGAGCAGGGCTTGGGCATCTGTGGGTCGTGGCGCCGGTGGCACGCGTAGCGTGTGGCGGCCGAAGCGCGGCGCAGGCGCGGGCTGCATCATGCCGTTGGCCTCAACATAAGTGCCGCGCGCCGCATTGTGCGGATGTGCGGGGGCCTCATCCCAGTTCAGCACGGGGGCGACGCAGGCATCGCTGCCTTCGAGCAGCGCGCACCATTGCTCCTGCGTGCGGGTGAGGAACAGGTCGGCCAGCTTCACTTTCAGCGAAGGCCACCAGCGCGCGTCCGCCTGGTGGTCGAAGTCGGGATTGTCCGCCAGGCCGCAGCGGCGGCGCAGATCGGCGTAGAACTTCGGCTCGATGGCCCCGACGGCCAGGCACTTGCCGTCGGCGCAAGCGTACACGTCGTAGAAGTGCGCGCCGCCGTCCAGCAGGTTTTCGCCGCGCTCGTTGCTCCACTGGCCGGCGGCCTTGAGGCCATAGAACATGGCCGAGAGCAGGGCGGCACCGTCGGTCATCGCAGCGTCTACCACCTGGCCTTGTCCGGTGCGGCGCGCTTCCCACAGCGCGCTCAGGATGCCCACGGCCAGCAGCATTGCGCCACCGCCGAAGTCGCCCACGTAGTTGAGTGGCACCGTGGGCCGCTGGCCCGCTTGGCCGATGGCGTGCAGCGCCCCGCTGATGGCGATGTAGTTGATGTCATGCCCCGCAGCGTGCGCTAGCGGCCCGCTCTGGCCCCAGCCAGTCATGCGGCCATAGACGAGTGCGGGGTTGAGTGCCAGGCACACGTCGGGGCCCAGGCCGAGGCGTTCCATCACGCCGGGGCGAAAGCCCTCGATGAGCACGTCGGCGTGCGCGATGAAGGCCAGAGCCCGCTCGCGCGCATGCAGCTCGCGTAGGTTCAGCGACAGCACTTGCCGCCCGCGCGCCAGCACGTCGTGCGGCGTGGCTTGCTGGTCCTTGTGGCTGATGCGTAGCACCTCTGCGCCCAGGTCGGCTAGCACCATCGCGCAAAATGGGCCGGGGCCGATACCCTCCATCTCGACGACCTTCAAACCGTGCAGTGGCCCTGGTGTGTGTGCGTGGTGTTCCATGCTGGGCAGTATCGGGAGCCGGAATTCCACCCGCAATCGTCCGATCCGACGAACTATGAAAATCGTCGCTCCCGACGATTGCCGCCTCCCTATGGGCGCCGCATCATCCTCGCACATCTTTCGGAGACAAGCCCTGTGAACAAAGCAGCCCCAACCTATGCCATGGACGCGCCCTTGCTGCTCAAAAACCTGCTGCGCGGCGCGGCGCGCCACCACCGGCGCGGCGAGATCGTCTCGGTCATCAATGGCCGCACCGTGCGTCACACCTATGCCGATTGCGAGCTGCGCGCGCGCAAGCTGGGCCAGGCACTTTTGGCGTTGGGCGTGAAGCAGGGCGATCGCGTGGCCACGCTGGCGTGGAACGACCACCGGCACTATGAACTGTACTTCGGCGTCACCGGTGTGGGCGCGGTCTGCCATACGGTGAACCCGCGCCTGTTTCTGGAGCAGATCGTCTATATCATCAACGACGCGCAGGACGTGGCCCTGTACTACGCGCAGGACTTCGCCGAGCTGGTCGAGAAGATCAAGCCCCAGTGCCCCAGCGTGCGGCACTGGATTCCTATCGACGGTGCACAGCCGCAGGGCTACGAGGCGCTGCTGGCCTCGCAGGACGGCAGCCTGGCCTGGCCCGAGTTCGATGAGCGCGCCAATGCCTTTCTCTGCTACACCTCCGGCACCACGGGCCAGCCCAAGGGCGTGATGTACACGCACCGAGGCACGGTGCTGCACGCCTATGCGGTGGCATTGCCCGACTCACAGAACGTCTCGGCCTGCAGCGTACTCATGCCCGCTGTGCCTATGTTTCATGCGAATGCGTGGGAGTCGCCTTTTTCCGCCACGCTCACGGGCGCTAAACTGGTGCTGCCGGGACCGAGGCTCGACGCGGCGTCACTGCACCAGCTCATTGAGGCTGAGGGCGTCACCATGTCCATTGGCGTGCCCACGGTCTGGTTCAATATGCTGTCGTACCTGCAGCAGCAGGGGCTGGGCTTTGGCACGCTCAAGCGACTGCTGCTGGGCGGCTCTTCCACGCCGCTGTCGCTGATCGAGGCCTATGCCGCCATGGGCGTGCAGGTCACCCAGGGCTGGGGCATGACCGAGACGGCGGCCATGACCTCCACTACCCAGCCGCTGGCGCATCAGCGGGGCGTGCCGCTGGCTGAACTGCAGCGCACCATCTACCAGACGGCGGGCCGCGTGGTGGCGGGCGGCGACCTGCGCACCGTCGATGAGCAAGGCCGCGAGATCCCCTGGGGCAGCGGCCAGCCAGGCGATCTGCAGGTGAAGGCACCATGGGTCATCCGGCGCTATTACGGCGCCAGCGTGGATGCGGTCACGCCCGATGACTGGTTGCCCACGGGCGACGTGGCGCTTATCGACGCGGACGGCTTCATGCGCCTGACCGATCGCAGCAAGGACGTAATCAAGTCAGGCGGCGAATGGATTTCCTCCGTCGAGCTGGAGAACCTGGCGATGGCTGTGCCCGGTGTAGAGCAGGCGGCCTGTATCGCCGCCCAGCACGATCAGTGGGGCGAGCGGCCCCTGCTGGTCGTGCAGCCGCGTGAGGGGGCGACACTGACGCAGGAGCAGGTGCTGAGCGGTCTCGACGGTAAGGTCGCCAAGTGGTGGATGCCCGATGCCGTGGTGTTCATTGAAAAAATTCCGCTCACCGCCACCGGCAAGCTCTCCAAACTGGAGCTGCGCCAGCGCTTCGGCACCCATTTGCTCACCCGCAAGTAGGCCATTCCATGCAAGACGTTTTTATCTACGATCATGTGCGTACGCCACGCGGCAAGGGCCGTTGCGGCGGTGCGCTGCATCCCATCACGCCTGTACAACTGGCTTCGCAGACCTTGCGTGCGCTGCGCGAGCGCAATGGCTTCGACCCGCGCGCCATTGACGATGTGGGCCTGGGCGTGGTCATGCCCATCGGTGAGCAGGGCGCAGACATTACGCGCGTGGCACTGTTGGAGGCCGGCTATGGCGACACGGTCTCGGGCTATCAGCTCAACCGTTTCTGCACCTCGGCGCTCGACACGGTGAAGATGGGCTTTGGCCTGGTCGCCTCGGGCCAGGCGGAAGCAGCCATCGGCGGCGGCGTGGAGTCGATGTCGCGCGTGGCTATGGGCAGTGACGGCGGCGCGGTCTATACCGACCCAGACATTGGAAAGCGCTACCCCTACATCCCCAACGGCGTGGCCGCCGACCTGATGGCCGCGCTGGACGGCATCACTCGCGAGGAGGTCGATGCCTATGCTGTCGAGAGCCAGCGCCGCGCTGCGCAGGCGGTAGAGGCGGGCAGGTTCGATACGTCCCTTGTTCCCGTGCGTGATCGCCTGGGTAACGTGGTGCTGGCGCGAGACGAAGCCCATCGTCCTGGAACCACCCTGGCCGACCTTGGCAGACTTCAGCCCGTATTCGACAAACTCGGCGAAATGGGCTACGACTCGATCGTGCTGCGCCGCTACCCACACTTGGACTGCATTGAGCACATCCACACCGGCGGCAACTCCAGCAGCATCGTCGATGGTGCCTGTGCCGTGTTGCTGGGCTGCGGTGACTTTGGTGAGCGAGGCGGATTGCGTGCACGCGCGCGTATCCGCGCTGCCGCTACCTGCGCCGACGAACCGCTTTTGAGTCTGGGCGGCCCAATGCCCGTGACCGACAAGGCGCTGGCACGGGCGGGTATGAGCATTCGAGACATTGACCTGTTCGAGGTCAACGAAGCCTTCGCCGTCGTGCCCATGCGATACGCGCGTCACTTCGACATCGACCCGCAACGCATCAACCCCAACGGTGGCGCCATCGCGCTGGGCCATCCGCTGGGTGCCACGGGGGCCATGTTGCTAGGAACGCTGCTCGACGAATTGGAGCGCTGCGACCTGAATACCGGCCTGGTCACGCTGTGCGCGGCCGCCGGCCAATCCACTGCTCTCATCATCGAGCGAGTTTGAAATGACGGACCAATTTCCCTTGACGCTGCAAGAGGGCGGAATTGCGCTCATCCGCCTGGGCCCCCAATCCGTCCATGCGGACACAGTCTGCCCGCCGCAGTTCGAAGCGCTGATTGCCGCGCTTCAGGCCGCTGCCGAGCGGGTTGACGTGCGGGGCATGTTGGTGCACGCGAGCGGCCCAGCCTGGTTGCCCGAAGCGGGCGCGCAGGCCTGGCTCGATTTGTGCCATCAGGGTTGCGCCGACGATGGTGTCAATGTCATAGCTGCCGTGCTGCAGAGTCGCTCCAGCCTGTTGCGCGTGGTGGAGCGCCTGCCCAAGCCCATAGCCATCGTCATCGAAGGCGCGTGCATGGACTTGTGCCTGGAGTTTGCACTGGCTTGCCACGCGCGCTGGGCCGTGCCGGGCGCGCGGCTGGGTTTGCCGCTGGTCAAGCGCGGCCTGCCGCCTAGCGCGGGCGCCACGCAGCGCCTGCCTCGCCTTGGGGGTATTCCTGCCGTGCTGAAGGGCTTGTTAGCGGGCGATGCTTGGGAGGCGGACGCTGCCCGGAGGATAGGACTGCTGAACGGCGTGCAACCTCTGGAGAAGGCGCTGCAAGATGCGCGCGAGTGGCTCCTGGTTCACCCGCAGACCCAGGCACCATGGGATACCAAAGGCTACCGCCTGCCCGGCGGTGCGGGCGCGATGGCGGCGCACGGGGGGCGCAGCTTCACCGACAACATCGCCTGCCTGCGCAAGCCCAGCGACACCCAGCCCGCGCCGCTGGCCCTGCTCTCGGCCGTCTACGAAGGCACGCAACTGCCCATAGACGCGGCGCTGAAAGTAGAGGCGCAATGCGCCGCCCAGGCGCTGGCCGAGCCGGCCACGGCCAATCAGATCCGCTCCCAGTGGCTGCACCAGGCCCAGGCGCGGCAACTGGTGCGCCGCCCGGCGAGTGTGCCCGAGCAGCCCGTGCGCAAGTTGGGTGTGCTGGGTTCGGGCCTGATGGGCGCAGGTATTGCCCAGGTGGCCGCAGCGGCGGGCATCGACGTGGTCATGGTGGATACCAGCGCTGAGCGTGCTCAGGCTGCGCACGGCAAGATCGCCGCCGTCCTGGCGCGCAGCCATGGCGAGTGCGCCGCGGCCATCGCCCAGCGCATCGAACCCACGGCCGACCTGCAGCGCTTGCAGGGCTGCGAATTCGTCATTGAGGCCGTGTTCGAGGACCGTACCGTCAAGGCCGATTTGATGACCCGGGCCGCCCCCATGTTGAACGAGCGGCCAGCGCACTTTGTCTGGGCCAGCAACACGTCCACGCTGCCGATCAATGGCTTGGCATCCGCGTGGGCCGTGCCGCAGCAGGTCATCGGCATGCACTTCTTCTCGCCAGTTCCTCGCATGCCTTTGCTGGAGATCATTCTGGGCGCGCGTACCGACCAGGCTACCATCGCCCGTACGCTGGATCTGGCCGCCCGCTTGGGTAAGACCCCCATCCTGGTCAATGACAGCCCGGGCTTCTATACCAGTCGCATTTTCTGCGCCTATATCGACGAAGGCATGGCCATGCTGGCTGAGGGCGTAAACCCCGCGCTCATCGAGAACGCCGCACGGCAGGCGGGTTTCGCAACGTCGCCGCTGGCGGTGACCGACGAAGTTTCGCTGGACCTGCAGGCCCTGGTCATCGATCAGGCGCGCAAAGACGGACTGGAGGAAAAATTCCTGCGCCCGCTGGCTCAGCCTGTGGTGGAGCGCATGAATCAACTCCAGCGTCTGGGCCGCAAGAGCGGCGCGGGGTTCTACGATTATCCCGAGTCGGGGAAGCGCTTGTGGCCGGGGCTGGCACAGCAGTTCCCGCGAAGCAGCGAGCAACCGGATCTCGATACCATCATCGCGCGCCTGCTCTGCATCGAGGCGATCGAGTCCGCCCGCTGCCTGGAAGAAGGCGTGCTGGCCTCGGCGGCCGATGGAGACCTGGGGGCGCTGCTGGGCCTGGGCTTCCCGGCATGGACGGGAGGCACTTTTTGTTACATGGACACGTTGGGCTGCCCGGCATTTGTCGGGCGCTGCGATGCGCTCGCCGAGCGGTTCGGCCAGCGCTTTCGCCCCTCAGCGTGGCTTCGAGAACGCGCGGTACGCGGGCTGCGATTCCATCCATAAGGATGGAGCGAGGGTCGATGGAACTGGCGCTCAGGCCACCGCATCCGCCGGCAGGCGCTGCAGCATGGCCAGGCAGCTGGCCACGGTGTCGCGCAGTTCGCGGCGGTCGCAGATGAAGTCCACCGCGCCCTTGCTCTGCAGGAATTCGGCGCGCTGGAAGCCCTCGGGCAGCTTGACGCGCACGGTGTTCTCGATCACGCGCGGGCCGGCAAAGCCGATCAGCGCCTTGGGCTCGGCGATCACCACGTCGCCCATGAAGGCGAAGCCGGCCGAGACGCCGCCCATGGTGGGGTCGGTCAGCACGCTGATGTAGGGCAGCCCCTTCTTGGACAGGCGGGTGAGCGCAGCATTGGTCTTGGCCATCTGCATCAGCGACAGCAGGCCCTCTTGCATGCGCGCGCCGCCGGTGGCGGTGAAGCAGACGAAGGGCACCTTCTGCTCGATCGCGGTCTCGACGCCGCGCACGAAGCGCTCGCCCACCACCGAGCCCATGGAGCCGCCCATGAATTCGAATTCGAAGCAGGCCGCCACGAGGTTGACGCTCTTGACCGCGCCGCCCATGACGACCAGCGCATCGGTCTCGCCGGTATTCTCCAGCGCCTCCTTCAGGCGCTCGGGGTATTTGCGGCTGTCCTTGAACTTGAGCGCGTCCACCGGCAGCACTTCCTGGCCGATCTCGTAGCGGCCTTCGGCGTCGAGGAACTGGTCCAGCCGCATGCGCGCGGACACGCGGTGGTGGTGGCCGCACTTGGGGCAGACGCTCAGGTTGTGCTCCAGGTCGGTCTTGTACAGCACCGATTCGCAGCTGGGGCATTTGATCCACAGCCCTTCGGGGATCTGGCGGCGCTCCGCGGGATCGGTGGGCTGGATCTTGGCGGGCAGGAGTTTTTCGAGCCAGGACATGGTTGGTTTTTTCCTTTCCGGGTACCGCGCGGCGCCATGGGTGATCGGCGCCGCGCGGGCTCGCATTATGCGTCAAGCGCCTTGCGGATGCCGCGCAGGAAGTCGGCCGTGACCGGCACCACCTTCTCATGCGGCTGGTTTTCGATGAGCTGGATGATACGGCTGCCGATGACCACCGCATCGGCGACGCGGCCGATGGCCTGCGCGGTCTGCGCGTCGCGGATGCCGAAGCCCACGCCGACGGGGATCTTCACATGCTCGCGGATGCGGGGCAGCATCTCCTCGACCGCCGCGGTGTCCAGCGTGCCGGCGCCGGTCACGCCCTTGAGCGAGACGTAGTACACATAGCCGCTGGCGATGCGTGCCACCTGCTGCATGCGCAGGGGCGTGGAGGTGGGGGCGAGCAGGAAGATCAGGTCGATGCCATGGGCGCGCAGCTCGGCGGCGAACTGCTCGCATTCCTCGGGCGGGTAGTCCACCACCAGCACGCCGTCCACGCCGGCCTCGGCCGCGTCGCGCACGAAGGCGCCCGCGCCGTGCAGCTGGTCGTAGCGCTCCACCGGGTTGGCGTAGCCCATCAGCACCACGGGCGTGTGCTCGTTCTTCTTGCGGAATTCGTGCACATGGGCGAGCACCTGCTTCATGCCGATGCCCAGCGACAGCGCTTTTTCGCCGGCGCGCTGGATGACGATGCCGTCGGCCATCGGGTCGGAGAAGGGCACGCCCAGCTCGATCACGTCGGCGCCGGCCTCGACCATGCCGTGCATCAGCGCCGGCGTGATGTCGGCGAACGGAAAGCCCGCAGTCACATACGGAATCAGCGCCTTGCGGCCGGATTGCTGCAGTTGTTCGAAAGTGGCTTGTATTCGGCTCATTTGGCTTGCGCCCCTTTCACGCTCACGCCGCGGGCGGAGGGCTGGGTGTAGAAGTCGACGCCGGAGAGGTCGGCCACGGTGCCGATGTCCTTGTCGCCCCGGCCCGACAGGCACACGAGGATGGACTGGTCGGCGCGCATGGTCTTGGCCAGCTTCATCGCATGGGCGACGGCATGGCTGGATTCGAGCGCGGGGATGATGCCCTCGGCGCGGCACAGGTAGTGGAAGGCGTCGAGCGCCTCGGCGTCGGTGATGCCCACGTACTGCGCGCGGCCGATCTCCTGCAGCCAGGCGTGCTCGGGGCCGACGCCGGGGTAGTCCAGGCCGGCGCTGATGCTGTGCGTCTCGGTGATCTGGCCGTTCTCGTCTTGCAGGATGAAGGTGCGGTTGCCGTGCAGCACGCCCGATGAGCCGCGCTGCAGGCTGGCCGAGTGCTTGCCGCTGTCCAGGCCCTCGCCGGCGGCCTCCACGCCGATCAGCCGCGTGTTCTCGTAGGGAATGTAGGGGTGGAAGATGCCCATGGCGTTGCTGCCGCCGCCCACGCAGGCGACGACCGCGTCGGGCTGCTCGGCCGCCGTAGCTGTGGCAGCGGGCTGGGCCTTCAGCAGCTCGGGCATCTGCGTGAGGCATTCATTGCCGATCACGCTCTGGAAGTCGCGCACCATCGCCGGGTAGGGGTGCGGGCCGGCCACGGTGCCGATGATGTAGAAAGTGTTGTCCACATTGGCGACCCAGTCGCGCATGGCCTCGTTCAGCGCGTCCTTGAGCGTGCGGCTGCCGGATTCGACCGGCACCACGGTGGCGCCCAGCAGCTTCATGCGGTAGACGTTGGGGCTTTGGCGCTTGATGTCCTCGCTGCCCATGTAGACCACGCACTCCAGCCCGTAGCGGGCGCAGATGGTGGCCGTGGCCACGCCGTGCTGGCCGGCGCCGGTCTCGGCGATGATGCGCGGCTTGCCCATGCGCTTGGCGAGCATGGCCTGGCCGATCACGTTGTTGATCTTGTGCGCGCCGGTGTGGTTCAGGTCTTCGCGCTTGAGGTAGATCTGCGCGCCGCCCATCTCGCGCGACATGCGCGCCGCGTGGTAGACCGGCGAGGGCCGGCCCACGTAGTGCGCCAGCTCGTAGCGGAATTCGGCGAGGAACTCGGGGTCGTGCTGGTAGCGCGCATAGGCCTCGCGCAGCTCGGTCAGCGCGTGGGTCAGCGTCTCGCTGGCGAAGCTGCCGCCATAGGGGCCGAAATGGCCGGCGGCATCGGGTTGCTGGTAGTCAAACATGCGAAATCATTTCCTGGCAAGTGGCTCGTCGGCCGCGCGCACGGCGGCCACGAAGCGGTGGATCTTGTCGGCGTCCTTGATGCCCTTGACGGGCTGCCCATCGGGGCCAGTCATCTCGACGCCGGAGCTGATGTCAACCGCGAGCGAGAGCGCCCGCGGCCGCACCTGCAAGATGCCATCGGTCACGTTTGCAGGCGTGAGTCCACCAGACAAAACGAGGTGAGAGCTGACGCTTGTTGGCAGAAGTGACCAATTGAATGCCTTGCCGCCGCCGCCATAGCCTTCGACATGGGCGTCGAGCAGGATGGCCTGGGCGCGAGAGTAACGATGGGCGTATTCTACGAGGTCGAAGCGCGCTGCTCCGTCGCCCAGGGGAATGCGCGCCGCGCGCAGGAAAGGGCGCTGCCCCTGGCCGGTGGCGGCCAGGCAGTCCTCGGGCGTTTCATCTCCATGAAATTGCACGATGGAGCCCGGTATGCCAGCGCAGGCGGCCATGATTTTTGCAGGCGCTTCGTTGACGAAGAGCAGCACCGGCGTGACGAAGGGCGGCAGGCGCCGGGCCAGCGCGGCGGCGCGCGCCGGCGTGAGCGCGCGCGGGCTCCGGGCGTACAGCACGAAGCCGATCGCGTCGGCACCGGCCTGCACCGCGGCGTCCACGTCCTGTTCGCGGGTCAGCCCGCAGATCTTGATTCGGGTGCGGTGGGTCATGGTGCGGATCCTGCCAGCCAGTCGAAGGAAACCGCCTGCGTGGGCAGGCCCCAGCTGGCGTCGTATTGCGGCCCGAGGAAGTACAGCCCGTCGGGCGCGAAGGTGGGCGCGGCCGTCTCGCGGCTTCTCGCCTCCAGCACCTGCTGCATCCAGGCCACGGGCTTGGCGCCCTGGCCGATCATGATGAGGCAGCCCATGATGTTGCGGATCATGTGGTGCAGGAAGGCATTGCCCTCGAACTCGAAGCGCCAGTAGCACGAAGGCACGCCATCGCGCGCCGGGCTCGCGCGCGGCGTGCCGTGGCTGATGGCTATGCGGTGCAGCGTCTTGACCGGCGTCTTGGCCTGGCAGCCGGCGGCGCGGAACGAGCTGAAATCGTGCTCGCCCAGCAGCATGGCGGCGGCGGCCCGCATGGCCGCGAGATCGAGCGGCTGGAACACCCAGCCCACGCGCCCGGCCTCGATGCTGGGGCGCACCGGCGACTGCAGCAGCACATAGGCATAGCGGCGCGACACGGCGCAGGCACGCGAGTGAAAGGCATCGGGCACCTGCCGCGCCCATTGCACCGCGATGGCCGGCGGCAGGAAGGCGTTGGTGCCGCGCACCCAGGAGCTTTCGGCGCGCTGCAGCTCGGTGTCGAAGTGCGCCACCTGCATCAGCCCGTGCACGCCGGCATCGGTGCGCCCGGCGCAGACGGTGGAGACGGCACAAGTGGCGAAGCGGCCCAGGGCCGCTTCGAGTTGGTCTTGGACGGTGTTGCCGGAAGGCTGGCTCTGCCAGCCCTGCAACGCCTGCCCGTTGTAGGAAATCCCCAGTGCTACGCGCATCCGGCCATCATACCGCGCCGGGATCAGCGTATGTCGGCGAGCAGCTTCTGCGCGGCAGCGCTGAGCGCGGCGCTGCTGGATGCGGCCAGCACCTCGTGGGCCAGCGCGCGGGCGCCCTCGGCATCGCCGATGGCCAGGAATTCCTGGGCCAGCGCAAGCTTGGTGGCGAGCGCAGCGCCGTCGTCCAATGCCTGTTCGATTTCTTCATTCGGCCCCGCATGGCCGGGCAGCTCCAGCGCCAGGCCGCTGAGGTCGAATTCCAGGCCCTGCGGGGATGGCGCAGCGCCGTAGGCCGGCGGCAGGGGCGCGGTGGTGCTGAGCGCGTCGAAGCCGCCGAGCTCGAAATCCAGCGTGGGCGCTGGCTCGCTCGGCCTGGCCTGGGCCGAAAGGGGTAGTGCAGTGGCCAGCGGCGGCTCGAAGTCGCCTGCAGGGGCGCCATCGCAGTTGCTATTGCCATCGCCAGCGCCGAGCGGCGTGGCATGGGCCTTGCGGCGCTGGTAGGCGCGCCAGCCGAGCAGGCCCAGCAGCAGCGCGGCCAGGCCGCCGCCAGCGGGCAGCAGCAGCGGGTGGCCAAGCCGCTCGGCGGCCGTGCCGGTTTCGGCCGCCGGGGCTGGTGCCGCGACTGGCGCCTCGACTGGCAGGGGCGGCCTGGGCGCGGCCGCTGCGGCGGGCGCATGGGCATCCGGCCGGGGCGTCTCGGCGGCAGCCGCTGCTGCGGGCAGGGATGCCGGCTCGGTGGCGGTTGCCGCCTGCTTGAGCTGGTCCAGCTCGGCGATGTTGCGCTCCAGCTCGGAGCTGCGGCTGGCGGCGGCCTGGGCCGTTTCGGCCGCGGCGATGCGGGCCTCGGCGGACTGCGGGTCCGCAGCCTCGATGGAGCCCTTGGTCAGCGTGAGCCGGTCGGGCCGGGCGGCGGGGGCCTGGTGGTCGGCCACGGCGACTTGCACCTTGCCGCCGGCCGCGCGCGCATCGCCACCGGCCTGCCTGGCGGCGGCCCTGCCGGCGAGCTGGCGGCGGTATTCGTTGAAGTCGCGGCTTTGCACGGCCACCATCTGGCGGGCCTGGCGCGGGGCGACGGCCAGTGCCTCGGCCGCGCTGGGCAGGTGCAGCACCGCGCCGGCCTTCAGGCGGTTGACGTTGCCGTTGACAAAGGCCTGGGGGTTGGCCTGCAGCAGCGCGATCAGCATCTGGTCCAGCGACACGCCCACCGCCTGGTGTGCGGCCGCGATGCGCCCGGCGGTGTCGCCGCGGCGCACCTGGATCGCTGGCGCGCTGGCGGGCGCCGCTGTGGCAGCGGGCACTGAAGCGGGGGCTGGGGCTGATGTCTGGGCTGGTGTCTGGGCGGTTGCCGGGGCGGTTGCTGGGGCGGGCGCGGGATTTTGCAGCTGGGGCGGGTCCAGCAGCAGGGTGTAGCTGCGCACCAGCTGGCCGGCATTCCAGCTGGCGTCGATGACCAGGTCCACAAAGGCATCGTTCACCGGCTGACGGGTGCTGAGCACGATGGCGGCTGTGCCGCCCGCGCGCTGCTGCAGGCGCATCTGCACGCTGGCGGCCGTGCCGCTGTACTCCACACCCTGGGCGCGGAACACGCCGGCCGCTGCGGGCCTGACCTGCAGCGAGGCGGCCTCGGCCGGCGAGAGGTCGAGCAGCTCGATCTCGGCGCGCAGCGGCTCGCCCAGCGCGGATTGGACCGTGATCCTGCCCAGCGCGAGCGCGGCTGCCTCGTCGGTATGCAGGCCCAGCGCAGCCGTGGTGGCCGCCGCCAGCGCCGCAAGCCGCCAGCGCCGCAAGCTGGCCCGGGGCATGGCCGGAGCCGCCGGAATGGTTCTTGCCTTTGTCCTTGCCACGACGCCCGTCCCTCTCATCCAATGATTTTTAGTGCGGGCACGTTATCAGCAAAGGAGGGCGGTGACAAGCCGGGCCGCCGAGCGCGGGCGCACGGGGATGCGCCGCCTCCGGCGGCGAGGCCGCAGTCAATGCCGCCGTGCAGGCCGCCAAGGATGCCTTCCCGGCATGCGCGGGGCTGGCAGCGACAGAGCGCGCCAGGCGGATGCCATCCGCATCGCCAACGACATCGCCTGTGGCCTGTCGAGCTATGTGTGGACCGAGAACATTGGCCGGGCCCACCGCGTGGCGGCATCCATGGAAGCAGGCATGTGCCTCGTCAACAGCCAGAACGTGCGCAACTTGCGCCAGCCGTTTGGCGGCACCAAGGCCTCGGGCACGGGCCGCGATCACACATGTTCCATCCATCTACCTGAGCGAGCTGGACGGCTCGCGCAAGGGCACGAGCAAGGGCACGCGCCAGAACGGTGTGGTGGAGGAAACCGGCCTGGCGCACAGGTGCGCGGTAGCCCCTCAACGGCAGAGAAGCGGCAGGTCTGCCTACAATTTTTGCCATGACAGAATCCAGACCCCCCGCTGCGTCCGAATCCATGCGTTCTTTTTCTCGTTCCTTGCCCATGGCGCTGCTCAAGGCGCGGGAGTCGGTCATGGTGCGCTTTCGGCCCATGCTGCGGGCGCATGGCCTGACCGAGCAGCAGTGGCGGGTCTTGCGTGCCATGTCGGCGGCCGAGCGCAGCTTGCGGCCCATGGAGATGGCGCAGATGACCTTCATCAGCATGCCCAGCCTGTCGCGCCTGCTCAAGACGCTGGAGGTCAGGGAGCTGATCCACCGAGGGCGTCTTGCCGATGATTTGCGCGGCGCGGCATTCGGCCTCACCGAGGCCGGCCGCAGGATCGTGGCCGAGATCGCGCCGCACTCGGAGTCGACCTATGCGCAGATCGAGAGCCTGGTTGGCGCGGCCGAGGTGGAGCAGCTGTACCGGGTGCTGGAGCAAGTGGTGCAGCGCCTCGGCGTGCCGTCGGAGACGGACTTCGAGTAGCTGCAGCGCGCGTCAGCGCCGAGTCATGCGCCCAGCAGGATGCGCAGCATGCGGCGCAGCGGCTCGGCCGCGCCCCACAGCAGCTGGTCGCCGATCACGAAGGCGGACACGTACTCGGGGCCCATGTTGAGCTTGCGCACGCGGCCCACGGCCACCTCCAGGCCGCCGGTGATGGCGGCGGGCGTGAGTTCCTTGACGGTGAGGGCGCGCTCGTTGGCAACGAACTTGACCCAGGGATTGCCGCCCTTGATCAGCGCCTCGATCTCGGCCAGCGGCAGGTCCTGCTTGAGCTTGAGCGTGAGCGCCAGGCTGTGGCAGCGCATGGCGCCGATGCGCACGCACAGGCCATCGACGGGGATGGTGGCCTCGGTGCCCAGGATCTTGTTGACCTCGGCCTGGCCCTTCCATTCTTCCTTGGACTGGCCGTTGTCCAGCTGCGCGTCGATCCAGGGGATCAGGCCGCCGGCCAGCGGCGCGCCGAAGAATTCGGTGGGCACGTCCTCGCGGATGGTGGCGGCCACCTTGCGGTCGATCTCCAGGATGGCGGATGCCGGCGTGGCCAGCTCTTCGGCCACCGCGGCGTGCACCACGCCCATGCCCTTGAGCAGCTCGCGCATGTGGTTGGCGCCGCCGCCCGATGCGGCCTGGTAGGTCATGGACGAGACCCATTCCACCAGGCCGGCCTTGAACAGGCCGCCCAGGCCCATCAGCAGGATGGAGTTGGTGCAGTTGCCGCCGATCCAGTTCTTGCCGCCGGCCGCGAGCTTTTGCCGGATCAGGCCTTCGTTGACCGGATCGAGCACGATGACCGCATCGCCTTCCATGCGCAGCGACGAGGCGGCGTCGATCCAGTGGCCATTCCAGCCGGCGGCGCGGATCTTGGGGAAGACTTCCTTGGTGTAGTCGCCGCCCTGGCAGGTGATGACGATGTCGCACTTGGCGAGCTCGGCGATGTCGTTCGCATCCTTGAGCTGGGTGTGCAGCTTGGCCATCGCGGGGGCCTTGCCGCCGGCGTTGGAGGTGGAGAAGAACACCGGCTCGATCAGCTCGAAATCGCCTTCGGCCTGCATGCGGTCCATCAGGACGGAGCCGACCATGCCGCGCCAGCCGACCAGGCCTACCAGTTGCTTCTCTTGTGGCTTACTCATGTGAATGCCCTTTCAGTTTTGAAAACAGTGCTTGGATCGACTGCTTCGCCCGGCTCGTCTGGGCCGGATCAAGGGCGCGCGACGAACCAGGCTGGGTCAGCCGGTAATCGTCGTAATTTTGGCGATGATGGCGCGCACCGCCGGGCCGGCTTCAATAGCAGGCAGCGCGTTCGGCAAGGAGTGCGGGCGGGGCGCGGACATCATGCGGGCCATTGTAGTGGCAACGGGCGCCGCGGTGGCGAAAAACCGTGGCGCCCGTGGTCTGAAAAACAACGAATTGCAGCGAAAAAAAGCCGCCTACTGGATGAATAGGCGATTTTGAAGTTGTATTTTCGTCGATTCGACGAAGTTTACAGTGCGGCAACCACCGCGTCGCCCATCTGCACGGTGGACACCTTGGTCGTGCCTTCGCTGTAGATGTCGGCGGTGCGCAGGCCCTGGGCCAGCACCTTCTGCACCGCGGCCTCGATCTTCTGCGCGGCGGCTTCCTGGTTCAGCGAGAAGCGCAGCATCATCGCGGCCGAGAGGATGGTGGCCAGCGGGTTGGCGATACCCTTGCCGGCGATGTCGGGCGCCGAGCCGTGGCTGGGCTCGTACAGGCCCTGCTTCTTGTCGTTGAGCGAGGCCGAGGGCAGCATGCCGATGGAGCCGGTGAGCATCGAGGCCTCGTCGGAGAGGATGTCGCCGAACATATTGCCGGTGACCACCACGTCGAAGCGCTTGGGCTCCTTGACCAGCTGCATCGCGGCGTTGTCCACGTACATGTGGTCAAGCTGCACGTCGGGGTATTGCTGGCCCACTTCGGTGACCACGTCCTTCCACAGCTGGAAGGTTTCGAGCACGTTGGCCTTGTCCACGCTGGTCACGCGCTTGCCGCGTTTTTGCGCGGCCTGGAAGGCGACATGGGCGATGCGCTCGATCTCGGGGCGGGTGTAGCGCATGGTGTCGAAGGCTTCCTCGGCGCCGGGGAAGTGGCCGTCGGTGGCCACGCGGCGGCCGCGCGGCTGGCCGAAGTAGATGTCGCCGGTGAGCTCGCGGATGATGAGGATATCCAGGCCCGCGACCAGCTCGGGCTTGAGGCTGGAGGCGTGGGTCAGCTCCTGGTAGCAGATGGCGGGGCGGAAATTGGCGAACAGGCCCAGGGCCTTGCGCAGGCCGAGGATGGCCTGTTCGGGGCGCAGCGCGCGCTCCAGCGTGTCGTACTTCCAGTCGCCGACCGCGCCGAACAGGATGGCGTCGGATGCCTGGGCCAGCTTGAGCGTGCTCTCGGGCAGCGGGTGGCCGGCGGCCTCGTAGGCGGCGCCGCCCACGGGCGCGCTGTCCATGGCGATGCCGAGATTGAGCTTGTCGAGCACCTTGATGGCTTCCGCAACGATTTCGGGGCCGATGCCGTCGCCGGGCAGAACTGCAATTTTCATGAGTGTTTCCTGGTTGATTTGATAGCTGTCAGCGCTTTGTACAAGCTGTTTTTAGATAGAAAACTATCTGAAACTGTTATGTATCAAGCGCTGGAAGCTCACTTTTTTGAATCAGATCTGGGTCAGGCTGTGCGCCAGCCAGGGCTTGGTGGCCAGGCGCTTGGCTTCGTAGGCGCGGATCTTGTCTGCCTGGCGCAGCGTGAGGCCGATGTCGTCGAAGCCGTTGAGCAGGCAGTACTTGCGGAAGGCGATGACGTCGAACGGGATCTCTTCTCCCTGCGGGCGCACGATCACCTGGCGCTCCAGATCGATCGTCAGCTCGTAGCCGGGGAAGGCGAAGACTTCGTTGAACAGCTGGTCCACCGTGGCCTCGGGCAGCGCGATGGGCAGCAGGCCGTTCTTGAAGCAGTTGTTGAAGAAGATGTCGGCAAAGCTGGGGGCGATGACGGCGCGAAAGCCGTACTGGTCCAGCGCCCAGGGCGCATGCTCGCGGCTGGAGCCGCAGCCGAAGTTCTTGCGCGCGATCAGGATGGAGGCGCCCTGGTAGCGCGGCTGGTTCAGCACGAAGTCGGGGTTGGGCTTGCGCTCGGATTCGGGCACGCCGGGCTCGCCCTTGTCCAGGTAGCGCCATTCGTCGAACAGGTTGGGGCCGAAGCCGGTCTTCTTGATCGACTTGAGGAACTGCTTGGGGATGATGGCGTCGGTGTCGACGTTCTCGCGGTCCATCGGTGCCACGAGGCCCTTGTGCACGGTGAATTGTTGCATGGCGTCTGCCTCCCTTAGGCGAATTTGCGGATATCGACGAAGTGGCCGTGGATGGCGGCGGCCGCGGCCATCGCCGGGCTGACCAGGTGGGTGCGCCCACCGGCGCCCTGGCGGCCTTCGAAGTTGCGGTTGCTGGTGGAGGCGCAGCGCTCGCCGGGCTCCAGGCGGTCGGCGTTCATCGCCAGGCACATGGAGCAGCCGGGCTCGCGCCATTCGAAGCCGGCGGCCTTGAAGATGGTGTCCAGCCCCTCGCGCTCGGCCTGCTCCTTGACGATGCCCGAGCCGGGCACGACCATGGCCAGCTTGACGTTGCGGGCCACCTTCTGGCCCAGCTTCTTGACCACGGCGGCGGCCTCGCGCATGTCCTCGATGCGGCTGTTGGTGCACGAGCCGATGAAGACCTTGTCCACGAAGATGTCGTTGATGGGCTTGCCGGGCTCGAGGTTCATGTAGGTCAGCGCGCGCTCGATGGCGCCACGCTTGTTCGGGTCCTTTTCCTTGTCGGGATCGGGCACGGTGCCGTCCACGCCCAGCACCATCTCGGGGCTGGTGCCCCAGGTGACCTGGGGCAGGATGTCTTCGGCGCGCAGCGTGACCACCGCGTCGAACTTGGCGTCGGCGTCGGAGTGCAGCGTCTTCCAGTACTGCACCGCCTGCTCCCATTCGACGCCGGTGGGCGCCAGCGGGCGGCCCTTGACGTAGGCGATGGTCTTGTCGTCCACCGCCACCAGCCCGGCGCGGGCGCCGGCCTCGATGGCCATGTTGCACACCGTCATGCGGCCTTCGACGGACAGCTCGCGGATCGCGGAGCCGGCGAACTCGATGGTGTAGCCGGTGCCGCCGGCGGTGCCGATCTTGCCGATGATGGCGAGCACGATGTCCTTGGCGGTCACGCCGGGCGCGACCTTGCCGTCCACCTTGACCAGCATGTTCTTGGCCTTCTTGGCCAGCAGGGTCTGCGTGGCCATCACGTGCTCGACCTCGCTGGTGCCGATGCCGTGCGCCAGCGCGCCGAAAGCGCCGTGCGTGGAGGTGTGGCTGTCGCCGCAGACCACGGTCATGCCAGGCAGGGTCGCGCCCTGCTCGGGGCCCATCACGTGCACGATGCCCTGGCCCTTGTCCATGAAGGGGAAGAAGGCGGCCGAGCCGAATTCGGCGATGTTGCTGTTGAGCGTGGTGATCTGCTCCTTGCTGATCGGGTCTGCGATGCCGTCGTAGCCGCGCTCCCAGCCGGTGGTGGGCGTGTTGTGGTCGGCCGTGGCCACCACCGAGCTGATGCGCCACAGCTTGCGGCCGGCCATGCGCAGGCCCTCGAAGGCCTGCGGGCTGGTCACCTCGTGCACCAGGTGGCGGTCGATGTAGAGGATGGCGGTGCCGTCCTCTTCGGTGTGGACGACATGTTCGTCCCAGATCTTGTCGTACAGCGTGCGTCCGGTCATCGTGGTTCTCTTTCGTCAAACAAGGGGTGGGGGGCTGCGCCGCTCAGTGGGCTGCGGCAGCGGATGTGGAAAGCTCGGCATGGTGGCGGCACAGGTGCTCCACCAGCAGGCGCGCGGTCACCGGCAGGGTGTCGAAGTCGCGCGCGATCAGCCTCAGCTCGCGCTGGGCCCAGGCGTCGGTGAGCGGGATGCCGCGCAGGTTGCCCACGCCGTGCATCAGCGCGAAGGCGCGGTCCGGCACCAGGCCGATGCCCAGGCCGTTGTCGATCATGCGGCACATGGCGTCGAGGCTGGTGACCTGGATGCGCTGGCGCAGCGGCCGGTGCAGCAGGCCCGAGGCAGTGCGCATGGCCTGGCTGATGCTGCTGCCCGACTGCAGGCCGACGATGTCCCACTCCAGCGCCTCCTCGAAGCTGATCGCGTCGCGGCCGGACAGCGCATGGCCCAGCGGCACGACCAGCATCAGGCGGTCGCTGCGGTAGGGGCGGGCCTGCAGCTCCAGCTCGCCCGGCTCACGGGCGCCGAGGTTGCAGATGCCCAGGTCGGTCGTGCCTTCCTGCACCGCCTGGATCACGGCGGCGCTCAGGTGCTCCTGCAGGTCGATCTTGACCTGGCCATGCTGGCGCGCAAAGCTGCCCAGATCCTCGGGCAGGAACTGCACGATGGCCGAGATGTTGGCATGCACGCGCACATGGCCGCGCACGCCATCGGCGTATTCGGACAGCTCGCCCTGCATGCGCTCCAGCCCGAACAGCACATTGCGCGCATGGTGCAGCAGGCTTTCCCCGGCGGGGGTCAGCGTCACGCCGCGGCTGTGGCGGTAGAGCAGGGCGGTGTCCACGGCGGTCTCCAGGTCGGATAGGCGCTTGCTCACGGCCGAGGCCGCGATGAATTCACGCTCCGCCGCGCGGCCGATGCTGCCCAGCTCGCACACGGCCACGAAGAGCTGCAGCGAAGTCAGGTCGATACGGCGCGCAAAACTGCGCTCGGAGCTTTTCATGGTGGGAAGTGTTCTTGTAAATAGAATGCTCCCGCCATTTTATAGAGAAAATCCGGGTTTGCCATCGCCATTGGCGATGACTGCGGTCACCGCGAGCCGTGATTCCCTGGCTGCCGGGCCGCTAGGCCGACAGCGTTTCCCAGCGCATCAGGGCTTCGAGCAGGGCTTCCTCGATCTCGCCGTCGCGCTGGTGCAGCTGCGCCGCGCGCACGCCGTCCTTGGCATAGATGCTGCCGTCGGCCAGCTCGGCCTGGATCGCCTTTTGCTCCGCCTCCAGCGCCTCGATCGCGGCGGGCAGCTGCTCCAGCTCGCGCTGCTCCTTGTAGCTGAGCTTGCGCTTGAGCGGCTTGCCGTCGGCCACCGGCTTGGCGGCCGCGGCCGCAGCTGCCGTGGCGGCGGGCGCCGGCCTGGCGGCGGCCTGCTGCTGCGCGGCGATCTCCTTGGCGCGGCGCGACTGCGTCAGCCAATCCTGCACGCTGCCCTCGTACTCGCGCCAGACGCCATCGCCCTCGGCGGCGATGATGCTGGTGACCACGTTGTCGAGGAAGCTGCGGTCATGGCTCACCAGGAACACCGTGCCCTCGTAGTTCTGCAGCAGCTCCTCCAGCAAGTCCAGCGTGTCGATGTCCAGGTCGTTGGTCGGCTCGTCCAGCACCAGCACATTCGCGGGGCGGGCAAACAGGCGCGCCAGCAGCAGGCGGTTGCGCTCGCCGCCCGACAGCGAGCGCACCGGCGACAGCGCCCGTGCCGGCGAGAACAGAAAATCGTTCAGATAGCTCTTGACATGCTTGCGCTGGCTGCCGATCTCTATCCACTCGCTGCCGGGGCTGATGAAATCCTCCAGCGTGGCATCGAGGTCGATCGCCTCGCGCATCTGGTCGAAATAGGCCACCTGCAGGTTCGCGCCCTGGCGGATGCTGCCGCTGTCGGGCGCGAGCTGCCCCAGGATCAGCTTGAGCAGCGTGGTCTTGCCCGCGCCGTTCGGGCCGATCAGCCCCACCTTGTCGCCGCGCAGGATGGTGGCGCTGAAGTCGCGCACGATGGTCTTGTCGCCAAAGGCCTTGCCCACGTGGCTCAGCTCCGCCACGATCTTGCCTTGGTAGCTGCCCTGCATGCCCGAGGCGATGTCCAGCTTCACGCTGCCCAGCGCCTCGCGCCGGGCCTCGCGGCTGGAGCGCAGCGTCTTCAGGCGCTCAACGCGGCTTTGGCTGCGGGTGCGGCGCGCCTCCACGCCCTTGCGGATCCACACCTCTTCCTGCGCCAGCAGCTTGTCGGCCTTGGCGTTGATCACCGCCTCCTGCGCCAGCTGCTCCTCCTTGTGCTGCACATACTGAGCGAAATTGCCGGGGTAGCTGCGCAGGATGCCGCGGTCCAGCTCCACGATGCGCGTGGCAATGCGGTCCAGGAAGGCTCGGTCGTGGGTGATGGTGACCACGCTGCCCTTGAAGTCCAGCAGCAGATCCTCCAGCCACTCGATCGAATCCAGGTCCAGGTGGTTGGTCGGCTCGTCCAGCAGCAGCACGTCGGGCTGCGACACCAGCGCCTGCGCCAGCGCCACCCGCTTTCGGGTGCCGCCCGACAGCGTGCCGACGATGGCCTGCGCATCCAGGTGCAGGCGCTGCAGCGTCTCTTCCACGCGCTGCTCCCAGTTCCAGGCGTTGTGCGCCTCGATCTGCGACTGCAGCGCATCCAGGTCCTCGCCCTCGGCCGCCGCGAAATAGCGCGCCCGCAGCTCGGTGATGTGCCTGAGCCCCGCCGATGCCGCCTCGAAGATGGAATGGGCCGGATCGAGCGCCGGCTCCTGCGCCACATAGGCCGCGCGCAGCCCGCTCTGGATCTGCAGCTCGCCATCGTCGGGCTTCTCCAGCCCGCCCAGTATCTTGAGCAGCGACGACTTGCCCGCGCCATTGCGGCCAATCAGCCCCACGCGCTCCTGCGCCTCCAGCGCGAACGCTGCATGGTCCAGCAGCGCCACATGGCCGAACGCCAGCTGCGCATCTAATAAGGTAATCAATGCCATAGGACGGGCATTATCCAAGGCGGCGGCTGCCCGCCGCTGGACAGGCTGGCGGCCGTTGCCGAAGTTTTTTGCGAGAACTTGCATGGGCGGCGAAATTCTGTGTAGAATAGCGGTCTTCGCGGCGCAGAACACACAGTGTGATGCGGCTGGGGGGGCGGAAGTGCCGGGGCATTGAGAAGTGCTGGGGTGCGGAAGCGGCGAGATGGTTTGGGTGGTTCGAAAGAATTTCAAAAACTTCTCGCGGGGCACAAAAAGCTGT